>NZ_JBFBJL010000001.1:0-489020 GCF_040686075.1 Streptomyces sp. NPDC086519 | reverse complement strand
CATCCACCCGCTTCGAAGCCGCGACCCCGTCCCCCAAGGAGCACGTCATGGGCATCTTCGGCCGTAAGAACGACGAGAGCACTTCCACCGGCGCGGACCCGGCGGAAGCGCCGCGGGGATCGGCGTCATCCCGGACTCCTGGTTCCGCCCGAGCGTCCCGACCCGCTGCCACTGCGGCGGCTGCGGCTGCCCGCCGCCGTTCCGGGCGCTGTAGGCACCCGCGCTGTACGCGCTGTACGAGTTCCCTCCGTACGACCCCAGACCGTGCGTGCCGGTGCTGAACGGGGCGTTCCCGAAGGCGACGAACCCCAGCGACTCCTCACCGCTGCGGTCACCCGGCAGCGTACGGAAGGCCTTCCCCCATTCCGCGCAGAGCGAGTCGTAGATCGGCGTGGCCGAGAGCCCGCCCGGGGCCTCCTGAGCCGCCCGAGGGGCCGGGACGGCGGAGAAGGACGGCCGGTGGCGAGAAAGGTCGTATGCGTGCACGTATGTCCAAACGACCGGGTTCTTGAAGAGATGCGGCCGTAGTCCCCTTTTAGGGCGCTGGCACCCGTCAGGGGCGCGCGGCTGTGGTGAATCCGCGGCTACCGCCGCGCGGGAGTGAGCAACCACGCCGCTGTCGCACGCGCCGTCCGGACCGCGGCCCCCCACCCCCCGGTGGGCGGCCCTCGGACCCCGGCCATCAGACCCCGGCAAGCGGAAGCGCAGCCGCCACCAGCTTCCCGTTCGCCGCCGCCTTGTCGATCGCGTCCCGCAGCAGGTCCTCCCGCGGCTGCCGCCCGATCGACCCCACCGGCGCCGCGAACATCAGCACCTGCTGGTGCTTGTTGGCCGCCGCCCGCCACCCGTCGGTCACCTGCAGCGGCTGATGCGCCTGCCACCACGCCACCGGCTGCCCACCCGGCGCCCCGGGCTGCAGCACCGCGTGCAGCTGACCCACCGCCAGCAGCACCGACCACCCGTGCAGCACCGGTGGCACCACGGACAGGTCCGTCGCCGGCATGAAGCCCTGCTCGATGAGGAGCGGCAGGAAGTCGTCGCCCACCCCGTTCGTGCCGGGCCGCACGATCGGCGAGGTCGGCTCCACGACCAGCGCGGGGTGCAACTCCCCGGCGATCAGCACGAGTCCGCTGGTCACCCCGAGCACCGCCTGCTCGGGCGCGGACTTCTGCGGTCCGCCGCCGGGCGCGCTGTCGCCGTTGATGGAGCGGACCGCCCCCTGCAACTGCTCCTCGGTCACCTGGACGACCTGCGAGGGCAGGCAGGTGGCGTGGGCGAAGGCGAGGACGGCGGTCTCGTCGCCGACGAACAGGACGGTGCTGGTGCGCTCCTGTTCGGAGTCGCCGGGGGTGCGGCAGGACGTGCAGTCGTAGCTGCCGGGGGCGTTGTCTCCGGCGAGCAGCCGGTCGGCTTCTTCGTCGCCGATCTCGGCTCGTACCTCGTCGCTGACGTCGAGCATGCGCGGCACGGTGGCTCCCTCGGGATGCGGTGCGTGAAGGCCCGGGTGGCTCCCGGTCCGTGAGCCCCCGGGGTCGCGGGCTCATGAAGAAGACAACGGGCGATCTGTGGTGGGGGTCACGCATGGGGGGGATAGGGATCGAACCATCCACTGCGCAGGGTCACTCCACGCGCGGAATCCGGCACTCCCTGTCAACTCTTCGCTAGCCACAGGAGTTTGACGCGGTGAAGTGAATCACAGATTCGTCGAACCCGTGGTCGACAAATGCTGAAATCAGGGAATGTAGTGGGTGGCCGAAAATCGCCGCTACCTACGGTAACACCGAACTGGCCTGGCCCGACAGAGAGTTGGTTGATTTCGGGCGTTCCAGATCTCTAGATTCCTCCGCCGTGTGCAACGAGCACCGCTCGGGTACGTCCGCCGGCCAACCAGGCAGAGCACCACCGCAGTACCGGCCGCGGCGGACGGGGCGAGCGCGAGGAACCGCGTCCATCGCGCGGGGACCGCGTCCCGCCTGGGGGACCCCGGGTACGTGGAGAGGGAAATACATGTCCGAGTGTGCCGATACCACCCGTGAGACCGCCGCGGACAAGAGCGGCTCCCGCAAGGGCCGTACGACGGCCGCCCTGGCCGGGGCGGCGCTGCTCGCCCCGCTGGGCCTGCTGGCGGCCACCGGCAACGCCGCGGCGGCGGACAACGGAGTGTGGGACCGCATCGCCCAGTGCGAGAGCGGCGGCAACTGGCACATCAACACCGGCAACGGCTACTACGGCGGACTCCAGTTCTCCGCCTCCACCTGGCGCGCGTACGGCGGCACCGCCTACGCGGCGACGGCCGACCAGGCCTCCAGGGAAGCCCAGATCGCCGTCGCCACCAAGGTCCAGCACGCCCAGGGCTGGGGCGCGTGGCCGGTCTGCTCGGGGCGGGCCGGGGCGACCGGCTCGGCGCCCGAGAGCACCTCGGCGACCACGAAGAGCACCACGGAGTCGGCGACGAAGTCGTCGACCACGTCGGGCGCCAGGAAGTCGGCCCCCGCGGCGAAGGCGCCGCAGCGTTCGACGGCGGGCGCCGGCCGCACCTCGTCCCCCTCGTCCCTCTCTTCCAGCGGTGACTACACCGTCCGCGAGGGTGACACCCTGAGTCAGATCGCCGAGCGGCACGGCACCACCTGGCAGCGCCTCTACGCCGCCAACAAGGCCGTCATCGGCGACGACCCGAACCTCATCGTGCCCGGGCAGCGCCTCGCGCTCTGACGCGACCGCCTGATCGGCACCGCCCCGCACCGCCCTGCTCCGCCCGGTCCGACCCGGGCGGAGCCCGGTGCGTTTTGGGGCATGTACATGCTTTGAATGAGAGCGGGCAGCAGGACGTGAGGGTGATTCATGTGCGGACGGCGGGCTCCGAGTTCACCCTGTCGCACCCCCTCCCGGCCCGCGCTGCGGGGGGTTGTGTGCCGAAGCGGTGAATCTCTTATGTGCGGTCAGCTTCGGCGCGGGACGCCGGAATCGGAATGGAATGCGCGCGCCGGAGGGCCTTCGATCGCGGCTACGGGTTCTTTCCGGCGGATTTTCGGGAGCCCCTGCCGGCATCGGGAAATTGCGCTCGAATGCGCCAGGAAGACGTAGGGAACCGCTCGTACGTGTGACAGAGTTCGATCGAAACGCGTGTCGTGATTCTGTGACAGAAGCGTGACCGGGTGCGGGCACGGGACTGCGGTCCCCGATCCCGGCTTCCGTCTCCGCCGCGAGCGGCCTAGCGTGGGCCGCATGGCACCGGACACCGCTCCGCCGACGGAGCCCCAGGACAGCCCGCAAGGGTACGTAGGCCTCGACGCGGGCGACGCGGAACGGCTCGCCCGGCGGCGGGGGTGGACCACGGTGCGTTCGCTGCCGCCGGGCGCGATCATCACCATGGAATACCGGGTGGGGCGGCTCAACTTCGAGGTGCGCGACGGCGTCGTGGCGCGCTCCTGGAAGGGCTGACCGTACGACGGCGAAGGCCCCGGTTCCCGCAGTGGGGAACCGGGGCCTTCGCGTGCCGGGGCCGGCTGTGCGTACCTGACCCCGCTGTCACCGTCGTACGGCCGTCAGCCGCCCGTCAGCGGGCGGGCGGCCTGGGCGGCGGTGCCGCGCGGCTGCCGCTCGGGGTGTTGCGGGCGGCGGCTGCCCGCCGGGGTCACCGGGGTGCGCTCCGAGCGGGCGGTGTGCGGGCCGGGTGCCAGATGCAGGTGGACCGGGGCCCTGGGGGCGCGGGCCAGGGAGGCCGGCTCGGGCTCCGGCGCCAGCTGCTCGACGGGCGCCGGGCGCGGCTTGAGGACCACGGGCACCGGGACGGGCGCCATGCTGCCGCGGGCGCGCCAGCGGTCGCGCAGGTCGAAGAGCCAGGTCTCGGCGCGGGCGATGAACGGCTCGCACCACGGCAGCGCCAGCAGGATCAGCAGTCCCGCGGCCCAGCCCAGCAACACGTCGCTCAGCCAGTGCGTACCGAGGTAGACGGTGGACATGCCGACGCCGAGGGAGGTGACCGCCGAGGCGGCGGAGAGCCAGCGGCGGGCTCTCGGGGTGGAGGCCAGATAAGCCAGAATTCCCCAGGTCACCACCGCGTTGGCGGTGTGTCCGCTGGGGAATATATCGCCGCCCAGGCCCATCTCGTTCGAGCCGATGACGGTCGCGTAGTGCGGTCCGAGGCGCCCCATGCCGAGCTTGGCGGCACCGACCGTGATGTTGAGCAGCAGCAGTGAGGCACCGAGCGTCAGCAGCGGGCGCACGGTGTGCTGCCGCCACGATCGCCAGCCCAGCCAGGCCGCGACCATCACGGCGGTCGGGCCGCGCTGGCCGAGGACCACGTAGTAGTCGACGAACCAGTGGATTCCCGCCCACTGCTGGTACGGCCGGAAGAACATGACCTGCCAGTCGAGCCGGACCAGCCACGACGTGATCACGACGGCCCACACGATCGCCAGATAGAAGGCGAGGGTCGCGGTGAACAACACGACCCGGTGCCGGCTCATCTTCGGCACATCAATGTGGGCCGGCCGTTCCGGCTCACGGTCCAGCCTGGCGAACACCCGGTCCAGACGGGTGAGGTTTCGTTCGGTACGCACCCAATCGACGTTACAGCGAGTGAGCTCTGTTCCCGGTCGGAACTGCCGCTTTGTGATGACGATGTGATGTGGGAAACCTCTCAGGAGGCCTCGAATTCTAAGGATTCCGTAATCCTCGGCGAGTCCGCCCTTCAATTCCTTTGATCATGCCGGGTCGCTGTTTTATGGCACTTATGTATTCGTTAACCAAAGCATGGGGTGGAATTCTCCCACCGCTCATCGAGGCCATCGAAATGATCACGGAGGCCCGGAGCCGTTCAGCCAGAACGCGCCATAGACCGCCGAGGCCACCGCCACACCGGCCGCGACCAGTACTGATCTGCTGGTGCGCAGCCGGGCGAGGGCCCGGGCGAGGGGCAGCAGCACCGGGAACGCCGGCATCAGCAGTCGCGGCTTGGACCCGAAGTAGCTCGACGCGCAGAGCGCGAGCGCGAGGACGACACCCGTGTAGACCAGCAGGGGAAGCGGTTGCCGCTGACGGATGCCGGTCACGTAGAGCCACAGCAGCAGGCCGACGCCGAGGACCAAACCCACTCCGGCCGGAGCGGACGGAAATGACGTGAACTTGTCGGCGACGAAGCGGGCGAACGCGTAGCCGCCGTCGAAGCCGTTGCGCCAGCCCGCCTGGACGTCCAGGTAGCCGAGCGGGCCCCGGCCGGTGCGGTGGCCGACCCACAGCACGTAGGCGGCGGCGCCGACGGGGGCGAGGGCCATGCCGAGGCCGCGGTGCCGGGCGGGGGCGCCGGGCGCCTCAGGGGCGCGTCCGCCAAGGTGTGCGCCGCCCGCCTGGTCCGCACCACGGTCGCGCGCGCCCGCGCTCCGATCCCGCACGAACGAGACCACGCCCGCCGTCCACACCGCCGCCACCACGGCGAGCCCCACCGGCCGGGTCAGCCCCGCCAGCGCGGCCAGCGCCCCGGCGCTCACCCAGCGGCCGGTCAGCACGGCGTACAGCGACCACGCGGCCAGCGCCGTGAACAGCGACTCGCTGTACGCCATGGACTGCACGATCCCGACGGGCAGTACGGCCCACAGCAGCACCGCGCAGACCCCCACCCGCCGGCCGTACACGACGTCCGTGACCGCGAAGATCCCCCAGGCCGCGGCGAGCGAGGCGAGCAGGCTCACGGTGAAGCCGGCGTCGGCGTACGACAGGGGCGTGAGCGCGTGCAGCAGGCGCTCCAGCCAGGGCAGCAGCGGGAAGAAGGCCAGGTCGGAGTGGACATCTCCGTTCGGCAGCCGCACCTCGTAGCCGTAGCCCGGGCCGGCGACCCGCGTGTACCAGAGCGAGTCCCAGCGTGCCGTCAGCAAGGTGTACGCGCTCTTGCCGCGTGCCGCGCTCCACCCGGCCAGCACGGCCAGGCCGAGGGCGCGTACGGCCGCGTACCCGAGCAGGGCCGGCGCCGCCCGGCGCAGGGCGGGGGCGCGCGGGGCCGCCACGGGCGTTTCAAGATCGGTCACGGGCTCGATTATCGACGGGAGCCGGAACCGCCGGGTTCGCGCGGGCGTGGTGCAGAACGGGGCAGTGGTGTACGCCACACGAGTTCTCCGGAGCGTGTGAGAGGTCCGCCACGTGCCCCCGGAACGAACTCGCGTACGCTGACGTGTCACTCGCGTTCGTATGCGCGGGCCGGAGACCCCGCTCCTCTCCGGCCGCACGACGGGGCGTCCCCACCCCGCCGGTCCGCCGCACGCGAGGGATCATCTGGGAGGTACGTACATGTCCGGGACGACCACGGCCGCCGTACGGCCGCGCCGTCGGGCGGCGTCCAGGGCCGGTGCCCGTGCCAACCGCTGGGTCGTCCTCGTCGTCCTCTGCGTCAGCCTGCTGCTGGTCGCCCTCGACGCGACCGTGCTGCATGTCGCGGTGCCCGCCGTCACCGAGGACCTCAAGCCCGGCGCCATGGAACTGCTCTGGATCGTCGACGTCTACCCGCTGGTCTGCGCCTCGCTGCTGATTCTCTTCGGCACGCTCGGCGACCGGGTGGGCCGGCGGCGCGTCCTGCTGCTCGGCTACGCCCTGTTCGGCATCGCCTCCGCGGCGGCCGCCCTCGCACCGAGCGCCGCGGCGCTGATCGGGGCCCGCGCGCTGCTCGGGGTCGGCGGAGCGATGATCATGCCGGCCACCCTCTCCATCCTCCGGCAGGTCTTCCCCGACCGCCGGGAGCGGGCCCTCGCCATCGGCATCTGGAGCGCGGTGGCGGCGGTCGGCGCGGCCGTCGGACCCCTCCTCGGCGGCTTCCTGCTCGAACACTTCTGGTGGGGCTCGGTCTTCCTGGTCAACATCCCGCTGATGCTGGTCAGCCTCCCGGTGGGACGCCTCTTCCTCCCCGAGTCCCGCGGCGACCGCGACGGCCCCTGGGACGTGGTCGGCGCGCTGATGGCGGCGGCCGGGCTGTTCGGCGTGGTGTTCGCCGTGAAGCGCCTCGGCGGCGGCGAACCGGCCGCCGGCGCGCTGACGGTGGCGCCGCTCGTGCTGGGCGCGCTGTTGCTGATCCTCTTCGTACGACGGCAACGGCGGCGGACGTTCCCGCTGGTGGACCTGGCGATGTTCGCGCGGCCGGCGTTCAGTACGGCGGTGGGCTGCATCGTGCTGGCGATGCTGGCGCTGGTGGGCCTTGAGCTGATCGCCGCGCAGTACCTGCAACTGGTGCTGGGGCTCTCGCCGCTGCAGACGGGGCTGCGGCTGCTGCCGCTGACGCTCGCCGCGATGGCGGCGGGGCTGGCCGGGGCGCGGCTGCTGCGCCGGTTCGGGCCGCGCCGGATGGTGTGCTTCGGCTTCTGCCTCACCGCGGCGGCGGTCCTCACGCTGACGGCGATGGGCGGGGTGGACAACGCGGGCCTGCTGCTCGCCGGTTTCCTGCTGCTCGGTTTCGGTCTGGAGACCACCCTCTTCGGGGCGTACGAGTCGATGCTGAGCGAGGCGCCGGCGGCGCAGGCCGGTGGGGCGGCGGCGATCGGGGAGACGTCGTACCAGCTGGGGGCCGGGATCGGGATCGCGCTGCTCGGCAGCGTGATGAACGCGGCGTACGCGCCCGGGCTGGCGGCCGTGCCGGGGGTGCCGGCGTCGGCGTCGGCCGCGGCGGGGCACTCGCTGGGGGAGGCGTACGCGGTCGCCGGGCGGCTGGGCGGGGCGGCGGGGGCGGCGCTGCGGCGGACGGCGCGGGACTCCTTCGTGCACGGGCTGCATGTGACGTTGCTGGTGAGTGCGGGGCTGTTGCTGCTGGGGGCGGTGATGGCGCTGCGGTTGCCGCGCACCATGCACTGCGGGGAGGTTCCGGTGGAACTTCCCGCTCCCCGGGAACCCCAGCGCTCCCGCGTCTCGGCGTAGCCCCTGCGGGCAGGGGCTGACCCGCGGGGGTGTTTTCGCTGTTTGGCGGGTGTGCACGGGTGGTGTGCGGGTGGGCCGGCGGGGAGACAGCGCGTAGTCTGGCCTAACTAGCGGTGCTAGTTTTGGGAGGGTTCTGATGTCCGCGTCCGTGAAGTTGCCTCCGTTCGACGCCGGCGATCCGCTCGGGATCGACGATCTTCTGGAGCCGGAGGATCTCGCCGTACGGGAGACCGTGCGGAGCTGGGCGGCCGACCGGGTGCTGCCGTTCGTCGCCGAGTGGTACGAGAGCGGGGAGCTGCCCCGTATCCGGGAGCTCGCCAAGGAGCTCGGGTCGATCGGGGCGCTCGGTATGTCGCTCGACGGGTACGGCTGTGCCGGGGCCTCCGCCGTGCAGTACGGGCTCGCCTGCCTGGAGCTGGAGGCCGCCGACTCGGGTATCCGCTCGCTCGTGTCCGTGCAGGGGTCGCTCGCCATGTACGCGATCCACCGGTTCGGGAGTGAGGAGCAGAAGACCCGCTGGCTGCCGGACATGGCCGCCGGCGACGTCATCGGGTGCTTCGGGCTCACCGAACCGGATCACGGGTCCGACCCGGCCGCCATGCGGACGTACGCCAAGCGCGACGCCGGCGGCGACTGGGTGCTGGACGGGCGGAAGATGTGGATCACCAACGGGTCGGTGGCGGGCGTCGCCGTCGTGTGGGCGCAGACGGAGAGCGGGATCCGCGGCTTTGTCGTGCCCACGGACACTCCTGGCTTCTCCGCGCCGGAGATCAAGCACAAGTGGTCGCTGCGGGCCAGTGTCACCAGTGAGCTGGTGCTGGACGACGTCCGGCTGCCCGCCGACGCCGTACTGCCGGAGGTCACCGGGCTCAAGGGGCCGCTCAGCTGTCTGTCGCACGCCCGGTACGGGATCGTGTGGGGCGCCATGGGCGCGGCACGCACCTGCTTCGAGACCGCCGTGGACTACGCGAAGTCGCGGGAGCAGTTCGGTCGGCCCATCGGCGGCTTCCAGCTCACCCAGGCCAAACTCGCCGACATGGCGGTCGAACTGCACAAGGGAATCCTGCTCGCCCATCATCTGGGGCGGCGGATGGATGCCGGCCGCCTGCGTCCCGAGCAGGTCAGTTTCGGCAAGCTCAACAACGTACGCGAGGCCATCGAGATCTGCCGTACGGCGCGGACGATCCTCGGGGCGAACGGGATCTCGCTGGAGTACCCCGTGATGCGGCACGCGACCAACCTTGAATCGGTGCTCACCTACGAGGGCACCGTCGAGATGCACCAGCTGGTGCTGGGCAAGGCACTCACCGGACTCGACGCCTTCCGGTGACCCCGCGCGAGGGCAGGGCCGGTGAGCGGCCCTGCCTCAGCTCTGGTTGAAGAAGCCGGCCTCCCGGCGCGAGGCCGGCTCACCGGTGACGATCTCGGTGTTCGCGGGGGTCAGCAGGAAGACCCGGTTGGCGACCCGCTCGATCGTGCCGCGCAGGCCGAAGGTCAGCCCGGCCGCGAAGTCGACCACACGCTTGGCGTCGGCCGGCTCCATGGCCGTGAGGTTCACGATGACCGGCACGCCCTCGCGGAAGAGCTCGCCGAGCGCGCGGGCGTCCCGGAAGCTGTCCGGGGTGACCGTGCCGATCCGGCGGCCCTTCTCCTCGGCGGTGTCCGAGGCCACCTTGACCCGGGGGTCGGTGACCCAGGCATCCCCGGGCTGCTCGGTCCCTTCGGAGTAGTCGTCGTCGTAGTAGCGCTCGTCATCGTTGTCGTCGACGAGGCCAAGCCAGGCACTCGCTTTGCGTACCGATCCCATGGACGCCTCCTCTCACAGCGGTCTTTTCTGCTTCCGCATCCCTATCGTCGTCCATGATGCGGATGTCGCGCCAAGTGGATAGACGCCGCACGGGGGGTTTGTGACGGTACTGGTGCAGAGCCAAAACGTCGAGAGCCCAGGTACCCCAAGGGCGTTGGCTCACACGGCTGCTGACTGTGAGTGAAATATGATTGTCTCCGGCGTCCGGGTGATGAACGGTGCGTCCGGGTGAACGGGCGGAGGCGGTTCGGGGTGTCCCCGGAGCGTTTTCGGCGGGCCGCCAGGCGGTTGGTCCGTGCGGTCGCCCGCGGCGATGGTGTCGGGAAAAGGCCTGGTGGGCGGCGTACTTGTGGGTCCGGGCACGGTCGCTCCGGGTCCGCCGCGGTGATCGCGGATGGTCCGCGCGGGGCGACCCGGCCCATCGTGGGCTCCTGTGCCCGGCTCTGACGGCGGATCAGGGGGCGCGGTCGGCTCGGGTGCGGTGGGCGGCGTCAACCGGCGTGCGGATCCGTCACCGGATACGGGTGCGCGGTGCGAGGTGGTCGCCTCGGCATTCACCTTGATCCTGTTTCTGTGACGTAAAATAAAAACATGATCGGGTGAACGTTGCCCGGAGATGTTCGCCGGCCGGAGCGCAGAACCATTTCTGCGCCGGATCTGCCCATCCGGCAACTCGTCCCGTGGTTAAGGCGCTTCCGTGCAAGCAGGCGCCATTCCCACCAGGCTCCCGAGGATTCTGGTCCTGGCCGCCCTCGCCGCCCTGCCGACGCTGCCCGGCGTCGGGCCGCGGCTTCCTGCCGGTCTCCGCGATTCGACGCCCAGGGGACCCCTTTCGTCCTCGCCGGGAACCGCTTCGACGGCGCCGAGCGGTTCGAACCGGAGGAGGTGCGGGGGCCGGGGGCGTTGGTGGACCGGGTGATCGGGCAGCTGCTTCGCAGCTCCGCGCCCCTTTGGGGCGCGTGAAGCCGGCGTTGTTCTTCGGGTGCGTAGCGCGAGGGGAGGGGTGTGCGCGTGTGAAGGCGAAGGATGGAACGCGGGGGAGAACGCGAAGAGTCCCCGCTGTCCGCGGGGCGCGCAGGGGGTCAGCTCAACAGGAACAGGACCACACGCGACCGAAGTCGATGTGGGAGCGGGTGACCAGCCACTGCTGCGGATGCATGGGCCAAGTGGAACAGGTCTCCGGTTTTCCGTCAACCGACCTGAGACGCGCTGCCCACACTCTGGACACCCTTGACAGTGAGGGGAAACGGCACCGTACAGTCGACGGACGGCCCTGCTGAGGGGCTCGGCCGTAAGAGCGCCGTACTCCGGCGCTCCGTGTGAAGGCACTCGCACCACCGCGTGCGCGTCCACCGTGTTCGATTGATCCGCCACGGAGCCTTCGCATGTCTTCCGAGACCCTTGCCAGAGCCACCCCCGCCACCGCCCCCGGCATACCCGGACCCGCGGCCGACCGCCTCACCTCGAAGGCCGCCCGATGAGGCCCCAGCTGGTGATCGTGGGAGCCGGGCCGCGGGGAACCGGGCTCCTGGAGCGCGTCGCCGCCAACGCCCCCGAGCTGTACGCCGGTTCGGGCCTCGACATCCATCTGGTCGACCCGCATCCGCCGGGCGCCGGACGCATCTGGCGGGCCGCCCAGTCGCCGCTGCTGTGGATGAACTCGCACGCCGAGGACGTCACCATGTTCACGGACGAGACGGTGCGGATGGCCGGGCCGGTGCGGGAGGGCCCCACCCTGCACGAGTGGGCGGGCCTGGACGGCCGTACCTTCGCCGACCGGCAGATCCAGGGCCGCTATCTGCGCCACGTCTACGACCGCGCCGTCGCCGACCTCCCCGAGGGCGTCACCGTCCACCACCACCCGCGCCGTGCCCTGCGGGTGAGCGGGCCGCGCGAGGGCCGTCAGCAGGTCTGGCTGGAGGGCCGGCCGCGCCCGCTCCTCGCCGACCTCGTGGTCCTCGCCCTCGGCCACCTGGACGCCGAACTCGACCCGGAACAGCAGGCGCTGGCCGCGTACGCCGACGCGCACGGCCTGCTCCACCTGCCGCCCGACTTCACCGCCGACAGCGACCTGTCCGCACTGCGGCCCGGCGAACCTGTGCTGGTCCGGGGGTTCGGGCTCGCCTTCGTCGACCTGATGGTGCTGCTCACCGAGGGGCGGGGCGGCCGGTACGACGGCGACACCTATGTGCCGTCCGGGCAGGAGCCGCTGCTGTACGTCGGGTCGCGGCGCGGAGTGCCGTACCACTCGAAGATCGGGTACGACTGGACCGGCGAACGCCCGCCGCTGCCCCGCTTCCTCGGACCCGGCGAGACCGACGAACTGCTCGCCCGGCCCGGGGGCTTCGACTTCCGGCGGGACGTGTGGCCGCTGGTGGAGAAGGAGCTGGGGTTCGCCCACTACCACCGGCTGTTCACCGTCCATCCCGAGCGGACGGCCATGGCCTGGCGGGACTTCGAGGAGAAGTACGCCGCCGCCGGGGGCGGCGCCGACGTGCGGGCCCTGGTGGCGGCCGCGGTACCGGATCCGGCCGACCGGCTCGATCTCGCGGCGCTGGACCACCCGCTGGACGGGGTGCGCTACGGGTCGCACGAGGAGTTCCAGGACGGGCTGCGCGGCTACATCGAGGCGGACCTCAGCCGCCGGCACGATCCCGGGTACAGCCCCGACCTGGCGGTGTTCCTCGGGCTGCTCTCCGTCTACGGACAGTTGGTTCGGCTCGGCGACATCGGTTCGTGGTGGCACGGGTTCTTCAGCTACCTCGCCTCCGGGCCGCCCGGCCCCCGGCTGCGGCAGATGCTCGCGCTGTCCCGGGCCGGGGTACTGCGGTTCGTCGGTGCCGGGATGACGGTGACGGCCGAGGACGGGGTCTTCCGGGCCTCCGCCGAGACCGTGCCCGGGTTTGCCGTGGAGGCGCGGGCCCTGGTCGAGGCGCGGCTGCCCGAACCGACCATGGGACGCGCCCGGGACCCGCTGCTGCGCGAACTGCACGCCGGCGAGGCCGCCGAGACGGCCGACGGGCTGCTCAGGGTGGACCCCGCCGACGGGCGGGTCCTCGACCGGGGCGGGCGGCCGCATCCCCGGCGGTTCGCGCTCGGGCCGTTCACGAACAGCCGTACGCCCGGGGCCTTCACCCGGCCGCGCACCGGAGGGCCCGCGTTCCGGCAGAACGACGCCACGGCACGCGCGGCGCTGGCCTTCCTGGCCGACCTGGCGGGATCCGTCTCATGAGCGCGGTGGCCGACAGGACGGACACCGCTGCCTCGGCTCGACGCCGATGCGGCGAAGAGGGGTTCCGACGGCGAAGAGAGGCCGCGGTGGCGCTGGGAAGCGATCGCGGCGGCGTCGGGCAACAGGTGTCCTACCGGGAGGTTCGTGGTGATGAGCGGCTCGTACGGCCGGGGGCTGCTGCATCTGGCCGCCGCCGTGGACCAGGCCGGCGTGTACGACGCGGGGCGTCACGTCGAGCTGGTCCGGCTCGCCGAGAGCGGGGGCCTGGACTTCGTGACGCTCGACGACCGGTTCGGGTGGCCGGAGACCGACGCGCTCACCGTGCTGGCGCAGGTGGCCCCGGCCACCCGGCGGATCGGGCTGGTGCCGGTCACGACCGCCCCCGAGGCCGCCGTCGCCCACCTCGACCGGGTCAGCCGGGGCCGGGCCGGCCGGTGGAGCGAGGCACCGGGGCCCGTCCCGGGACCCGCCCCGGAGCAGCCGGTCCGCATGGCCGACGCCACCGAGCCCGCCGCCCGGCAGGCCACCGCCCGGTACGCCGATGTCGCCCTGGTACGGGCCGCGAGCTCCGCGCAGGCCGCCGCCGTGCGGGCCGAACTGCGCTCCCACGCACGGGAGTTCGGACGGGATCCGGAAGTGCTGCGGGTATTGGTGAGCCTGGTGGTGGATCTGGGCGACGGGGAGCGCGCGGCCGAGCCGGGGCACGGTGGCGGCGGGCCCCGGCAGACCGCGCAGGGGCCGCTCTACCGGGGCGGCCCGGTGGATCTGGCGGAACTGGTCGCCGGCTGGCACGGTGACGGTGCCGCCGACGGCTTCCACCTGGTCCCCGCCGAACCGCGCCGCGACCTGGAGCGGCTGGTCAACGGCACCGTGGCGCTCCTCCAGCACCGCGGCCTGTTCCGCACCTTCTACCCGGGCAGCACCCTGCGCGAGCACCTCGGCCTCGCCCGGCCCGCCGGGCAGCTCGCGGCGCCCTGAAGCCCCTTGCGCACCTGAGAGACATGACGTGAGTCGTGACGAAAGCGATGGAAGGACTGATCATATGAACGCGGACGCGTCCGGCGACTGGAAGCGCTGGCACGAACACCGCGAGGAGACGGTGGCGGCGCCGTACGGGCCGCTCGCGCTGGTCGGCAGCCACTGGATCGAGGACCACCCGGACGGCCGGCTCCCGGCCGTCCCCGGAGTCTGGACCGCCGACGACGACGGCGTGGTGCTCACCGCGACGGCGGCCGACGGCCTGGCCCTGGACGGCGAGCCCTTCGCCGGTGAGATCCGGCTCGCCGCCGACCCCGAACCCTCGGCCCGGGTCACGTGGGGCGGGCGCCGGCTGGTCGTGCTGGTCCGCGAGGGCGTCTGGGGGGTACGGGAGTACGACCCGGCCGCCGGGACCCGTCGCGCCTTCCGGGGCATCGACGCCACCCCGTACGACCCGCGCTGGTCGGTGCCGGGACACTTCACGCCGTACGACGACGACCCGCGCACCGTTCGCGTCGGCACCGCGGACGGGGTGGAGCGCGCGCTCGTGCTCGCCGGGGAACTCGGCTTCACCGTGGCCGGGCGGGAGCTGACGCTCCAGGTCGCCGAGCAGGCCGACGGCCGGCTGTGGGCGGTCTTCGCCGACACCACCAGCGGGGTCACCAGCTTCCGGTTCAGGTTCCTCTATTCGGCCGCCCCGGCCGCCGACGGCTCCACCACCGTCGACTTCAACCGGGCACAACTGCCGCAGTGCGCCTTCGCGGACCACTTCATCTGCCCTTTCCCGCCGCCGGGCAACACGCTGGACCTCGCGGTCGAGGCGGGGGAGCGCCGCCTCGTCTGAGGCCTGCGACGGATATTCGACGGGGCGTCAACTGGTCCGGACCGCGACGAGATCACCCAAAGTCGGCGTGGTTCGCACCCGGCCGGGCGGCCGAAAGGCACCCTTGCGGGTACCGGTCGTTCGCCCGAATACTCCCCCTCAGCGCTTGTCAGGGACATGCGCGTCCGAAATCCGGGCGCCATCCCCTGGCTGCGCCTCACGGGCCCCGACCCCACGCGGGCCCCCGACTTCCCCTGGGAGGGAACGAAAAGTGAGGATCAAGCGCACGACCCCCCGCAGCGGTGTCACGAGACGGACCCGGCTGACCGCCGTGGGCACCGGCTTCCTGGCCGCGGTCGCGTTCGCCGTCCCCACCGCGAGCGCGAGCACCACCCACACCTTCAGCGCCACCGAGCTGAAGGCAGTGAACAGCTCCGTTCTGAAGGCGGACGTCCCCGGCACCGCCTGGTCCGTCGACAGCAAGACCAACCGTGTCGTCGTCACCGTCGACAACACGGTCTCCAACGCCGAGATCGCCAAGATCAAGCGGCAGGCGGGCGCCGACGCCGGCGCGCTCACCATCAAGCACACCAACGGCACGTTCCGGAAGCTGATCACCGGCGGGGACGCCATCTACGGCGGCGCCTACCGCTGCTCGCTCGGCTTCAACGTGCACAGCGGGAGCACGTACTACTTCCTGACCGCCGGGCACTGCGGTCAGGTGGCCTCGACCTGGTACAGCAACTCCGGGCACACCACCGTCCTGGGCACGAACGTCAGCTACAGCTTCCCGACGAACGACTTCGCGCTGGTGAAGTACACCAACAGCTCGATCGCGCACCCGAGCGCGGTCGGCAGCCAGACCATCTCCAGCGCGGCCACGCCCAGCGTCGGGACGACGGTGTACCGCCGCGGTTCGACCACCGGCACCCACAGCGGCCGGGTCACCGCGCTCAACGCCACCGTCAACTACGGCAGCGGTGACATCGTCTACGGCATGATCCAGACCACGGTCTGCGCCGAGGGCGGCGACAGCGGCGGCCCGCTCTACGCGGGTTCCGTGGCGTACGGTCTGACCTCCGGCGGCAGCGGCGACTGCACCTCCGGCGGTACGACCTTCTTCCAGCCGGTCACCGAGGCGCTGAGCTACTACGGCGTGAGCGTCGGCTGACGATCCTTCGGATCGGCTCCCGGCGGGCCCCCGTACGCAACCGGCGTACGGGGGCTCGCTCTTGTCCGAACCGGGAGTTACGGTCGAAGGACCGTTGAAGTCAGTCACCCCCTGGGGGCCGGCATGGTCGAGGCGCTGGCGGCGGCCGCAGCCGCTCTCGTGTCCGTCGGAGCGGTCTACGCGATGTCCGCGGCACGGGTCGTCAAACAGTACGAGCGGGGCGTGGTCTTCCGGCTCGGCCGGCTCCGACCGGAGGTGCGTGGACCCGGGTTCACCATGATCCTCCCGTTCGTGGACCGGCTCCAGAAGGTCAACATGCAGATCGTCACGATGCCCGTGCCCGCGCAGGAGGGCATCACCCGGGACAACGTGACCGTGCGCGTCGACGCCGTCGTCTACTTCAGGGTGACCTCGCCCGCCGAGGCGGTGGTCCGGGTGGAGGACTACCGGTTCGCGGTCTCGCAGATGGCGCAGACCTCGCTCAGGTCCATCATCGGCAAGAGCGAGCTGGACGACCTGCTGTCCAACCGCGAAAAGCTCAACCAGGGCCTGGAGTTGATGATCGACAGCCCGGCCGTGGAGTGGGGGGTCACCATCGACCGCGTCGAGATCAAGGACGTCTCGCTGCCCGAGACCATGAAGCGGTCCATGGCCCGGCAGGCCGAGGCCGACCGGGAGCGCCGGGCCCGCGTCATCAACGCCGACGCCGAACTGCAGGCATCCAAGAAGCTCGCCGAGGCCGCCAAGGAGATGTCGGAGCAGCCCGCCGCACTCCAACTGCGGCTGCTGCAGACGGTGGTGGCGGTCGCCGCCGAGAAGAACTCGACGCTGGTGCTGCCGTTCCCGGTGGAGCTGCTGCGGTTCCTGGAGCGGGCACAGCAGCAACTGCCCCCGACGGCAGGGGGCGATGGGGCCGGCGGGTCGGCAGGGGCGAGTTCCGGCCAGGGCGGCCAGGGGTAGCCGGGGGGCGGACGTCGCTGCCCGCCGTCCGCGGGCGGCCCGTGGTGTTTGCACCGCGAACTCTCCGCGGGCGACGGTGAACTGTGAGCGGTCCGCGCACCGGGGGCGCACAACCTCCGCGCACGCGAGACCTGGAGTCGACCTTGTGCGCTTCCTGCGGGGCTCGGAATAGTAGGCGGCCGTCAACCAGCCTTCCGGCCCTTGAGGTCCCCACCGCCTTGCGGGCCGCCCCCCACAGGAGGACGTGAGGTGAAGCACCGACGCATGCCCCGGCGCCGGGCGGCGCTCACCGGCGCGGGTGTCGCCGCGCTCGTCGCCGCCGGAGCGACCTTCCAGAGTGCTAACGCGAGCGAGCCCGCCATGGCCGGCGTACCGCAGGTCCTGTCCGTCCCGGCGGCCGGAAAGCTCGCCTCGACGCTCACCGCCGACCTCGGCACCGACACGGCGGGCACCTACTACGACGCCCGGTCGAAGAACCTGGTCGTCAACGTGCTCGACGGCACCGCCGCCAAGGCCGTCGAGGCGGCCGGGGCCAGGGCGAGACTCGTCGCCAACTCCCTCGCCGAACTCGACGGCGCGCGCACCACGCTCAGGCGGGGCGCGACCATCCCGGGCACCTCGTGGGCGACCGACCCGGTCGGCGACAAGGTCGTCGTCACCGCCGACCGGACGGTCACCGGGACCGACCTGGCCAAGCTCACCAAGGTCGTCGACGGACTCGGCGGCAAGGCCGAACTGCGCCGCTCACACGGGGAGTTCAAGCCCTCCATCGCCGGCGGCGACGCCATCACCGGCTCGGGCGGGCGCTGCTCCCTCGGCTTCAACGTGGTCAAGGACGGCGAGCCGTACTTCCTGACCGCCGGGCACTGCACCGAGGCCGTCTCCACCTGGTCGGACCCCGCCGGGAACGTGATCGGCCGGAACGCCCGGTCCAGTTTCCCGGGCAACGACTTCGGCCTGGTCAAGTACACCTCGGACGCGGCCCGCCCGAGCGCGGTCGACCTCTACGACGGCTCCGTCCGGCAGATCACCGGCGCGGCCGAGGCGACCGTCGGCATGAAGGTGACCCGCAGCGGCTCCACCACCCAGGTCCACGACGGGACGGTCACCGGCCTCGACGCCACCGTGAACTACTCCGAGGGCACGGTGAGCGGCCTCATCCAGACCGACGTGTGCGCCGAACCCGGCGACAGCGGCGGCCCCCTCTTCTCCGGGGGCAACGCCATCGGCCTGACCTCCGGCGGCAGCGGCGACTGCACCCTTGGCGGGGAGACGTTCTTCCAGCCGGTGACAGAGGCGCTGACGGCGACGGGGGCCCGGATCGGCTGACAGCCGTCGGCGCCCGGGCCGGCCGGACGCGTCGTATCCCCGTGCGGCCTCGCCCCTTCCGGCTTCCGAGGGGGGCGAGGCCTTCGCCATGCTCCGGCGCCGGGTGTGCCCCGGCCGGGGGGCTCCCGCGATCCCGGAGCGCAGCCGGGTCCGCCGATCGCGTGTGGCGGTGGCGCCCCTGAGGGCCGACGGCGATCGCCTGGGAGCCGGCCACCATCGACTACGGCGAGTGCTGCTCGTGTCGCAGATAGTCGTCGATGCGTTCCCTGGAATGCCGAGTGGCCACGGCGAGGTGTGCGGCGCGGGGGCGGTCCTCCTCAACTGCGGTGCCCGGCCGGAGGGCTGACGGGGCGGTGCCTGTTTCGGGCGACGCCCGTCCTTCAATAAATCGCTGATGCGTTCGAATATAAGTCGCTTGCGGGTCGCTGACCGGGGCTGATGGGGTTAGAGTAATCGAACGCGAGTGCGATGAACATATAGGGCGTATGTTCAGAAAAGGGGTGGAGTGATGGAGGTGCGGCATGACGGGCTTCGCCCATCTGCACGTCGCGTCCGGTTACTCCGCCCGCTACGGCGCCTCCCACCCCGAGCAGCTCGTCCGGCGGGCGGCCGAGCGGGGCATGTCCGCGCTCGCGCTCACCGACCGGGACACGGTCACCGGGGCTGTTCGATTCGCACAGGCCTGTGCGAAGGACGGGGTCCGGCCGGTCTTCGGCATCGATCTGGCGGTGGCGGCGCTGGCGCCCGCGCCGCCCGTCCCCCGGCGCACCCCGGCGCGCGGCGGCGCGCACGTGGTCGAGCCGCCGCTGCGGTTCGTGCTGCTCGCCCAGGACCGGGCGGGCTGGGCCCGGCTGTGCCGGATCACGTCGGCCGCCCACGTCGGCGCCGTGTCCGGTACGCCGCCGGTGGTGCCGTGGGAGGCGCTGCGCGAGCACGGC
This sequence comes from Streptomyces sp. NPDC086519, assembly GCF_040686075.1. NCBI lineage: Bacteria > Bacillati > Actinomycetota > Actinomycetes > Kitasatosporales > Streptomycetaceae > Streptomyces > Streptomyces sp. NPDC086519. The sequence continues at coordinate 469,889 of NZ_JBFBJL010000001.1, read as the reverse complement.
GGCCCCGGCCTGACCGTGCTGCTCGGGCCGCTCTCGGAGCCGGTGCGGGCGCTGTCGGCGGGCCGGGAGGACGTCGCGGTGCGGCTGCTGGCGTCCTGGCAGGAGATCTTCGGGAAGGATGTTCGATTGGAAGCCGTCGCGCAGAAACGTTCCGGCACCGGTCCTGGATCCCTGCGCCTGGCCGCCCGCACCCTCGCGCTGGCCGACCGCACCCGCACCACCGCGGTGCTCTCCAACGCCGTCCGCTACGCCGACCCCGACCAGCACCGCCTCGCCGACGTCCTGGACGCCGCACGCCTGCTACGGCCGATCGACCGGCGCCGGCTGGACAGCGGACAGCGCTGGCTCAGGGACGAGAGGGGAATGGCGGCCGTCGCCCGCATGGTCGCCGAATGCGCCGGAGCGGACGACCGCCGGGCCCGCCGGCTGATGGCGGACACCGCGGCCACCGCGACCGCGTGCACCGTCGACCCGGCGGCCGACCTCGGTCTCGGCACCCCCCACCTCCCCGAACCGGCACTCTTCGGCGCCGAGCCGGAAGCCGGCGGCGCGGCCCGGCTGCTCCGCCTGCGCTGCGAGGCCGGCCTGGTCCGCCGCGGCCTCGACCGCGACCGGGAGGCACTCGCCCGAATGGACGAGGAGCTCGCCGTCATCTCCCACTGGAACTACGCCGCGTACTTCCTCGCCGTCGGGCAGGTCGTCGCCGACATCCGGGCCAAGGGCATCCGGGTCGCCGCCCGCGGCTCCGGCGCCGGCTCCCTGGTCTGCCACGCCCTGGACATCGCCACCGCCAACCCGCTCGACCACAGCCTGCTGTTCGAACGCTTCCTGAGCAGGCGCCGGGAGTCGCTGCCCGACATCGACATCGACGTGGAGTCCGCCCGGCGCCTGGAGTGCTACGACACGATCTTCGAACGCTTCGGCAAGGAGCGGGTGGCGGTCACCGCGATGCCCGAGACCTACCGCGCCCGCCGCGCCCTGCGCGACACCGGCCTCGCCCTCGGCATCGCGCCCGCCGACGTCGACCGGATCGCCAAGAGCTTCCCGCACCTGCGCGCCTGCGACATCACCGGCGCCCTCGCCGAACTGCCCGAACTGCGGCAACTGGCCGCCGAGGCCCACCGGTACGGCCCCCTGTGGGAGCTCGCCGAGGGCCTCGACTCGCTGGTCCACGGCATGGCCATGCATCCCTGCGGCGTGGTCATCAGCGACGCCACCCTCCTGGACCGGCTGCCGGTGCAGCCCACACCGCAGGGCGACTACCCGATGGCCATGGCCGCGAAGGAGGAGATCGAAGCGCTCGGCAACATCAAACTCGACGTCCTGGGCGTCCGGATGCAGTCCGCGATGGCGCACGCCGTCACCGAGATCGAACGGACCACCGGCAGCCGTATCGACCTGGACGACCCCGAACAGGTACCGCTCGACGACGTCTTCGCCTTCAAGCTCATCCAGTCCAGCCAGACCCTGGGCCTGTTCCAGCTGGAGTCGCCCGGTCAGCAGGACCTGCTGTCCCGGCTCCAGCCCCGCGACGTGCAGGACGTCATCGCCGACATCAGCCTCTTCCGTCCCGGCCCGGTCGCCGGCGGCATGCCCGAGCGGTACATCGCCGCCCGTCATGGCGGTTCACCCGGGTATGCGCACCCCGACCTGGAGCCGGTGCTCGCGGACACCTACGGCGTGACCATCTGGCACGAGCAGATCATCGAGACCCTGCGGGTGCTGACCGGCTGTGACCGGGCCTTCGGCGAGGTCACCCGGCGGGCGCTCGGCGACAAGGAGCAGCTGCCCAGGATCAGGGACTGGTTCCACCAGCGGGCCGGCGCGCGTGGCTACAGCGCGGCCGTGCGGGACGAGGTGTGGAAGACCGTCGAGGCCTTCGGGGCGTACGGCTTCTGCCGCGCCCACGCGGTCGCCTTCGCCGTACCCGCCCTGCAGAGCGCCTGGCTCAAGGCGCACTACCCGGCGTTCCTGCTGGCCGGGCTCCTCGAACACGACCCCGGGATGTGGCCCAAGCGGGTCCTCGTCTCCGACGCCCGCCGCCGCGATGTCCCCGTCCTGCCCGTCGACATCAACAACTCCCGGGTGCGGCACACCGTGGAGAAAACCGACGGAGACCGGTGGGGCGTGCGGCTGGCACTGTCCGCGGTGCACGGCATCAGCGAGGCGGAGTGCGCCCGGATCGAGGAGGGGCAGCCGTACGGTTCGCTGTCGGACTTCTGGCAGCGGGCCCGCCCCAGCAGGCCGGTCGCCGAGCGCCTCGCCGAGATCGGCGCCCTGAACGGTCTGCACGACGGCCGCCTCACCCGGCGTGACCTGCTGCTCCAGATCGCCGAACTCCATCGCCAGTCCCGCAACCGGTCCGCGCACGAGGGTCAGCTGCCCCTCACCGCGGACGCCGTCGGCGGGGCCGAGCCGAGCGGGCTGCCGGAGATGACCGGTCGCGAGGCCCTGAGCGCCGAGCTGAGCACGCTCGGCATCGACGTCTCCCGGCACCTGATGGAGCATCACCACCGGCTGCTGCGCGAGATCGGCGCGACCGACGCGGCGCACCTGGCCGGTATGCGTGCCGGTCAGCAGGTCCTGGTCGCGGGTGTACGGGCTTCCACCCAGACCCCGCCGATCGCGAGCGGCAGGCGGATCATCTTCGTCACGCTGGAGGACGGGTCCGGCCTGGTCGACCTGGCCTTCTTCGAGGACTCGCACCCGGCGTGCGCACACACCGTCTTCCACAGCGGGCTGCTCCTCGTCCGCGGCACGGTCCAGGTCCGCGGCAGCCGTCGTACCGTCGTCGGCGCGATGGCCTGGGACCTGGACGAGATCGCCGCCGCCCGCCGCGACAACGGCCCCGAGGCCGCCCTCGCCCTGCTCGGCGCCCGCCGCCCGCACCCGACCCCCGCCCAGCCGCGGCGCACCCTGGCCGACGGCACGGCGGGCGCCCGCCTGCACCCGTACGCCGACCTCCAGCCCGCCGGCACCCGCTCGGCCGACCTGAAGAAGTTCGGCCACCGAAGCCCCGGGAGCGCGGGATGAGCGGGATGAGCGGGATGAGCGGGAAGACGGGGACGAGCGCGCGGCGGCGGCACATCGCCCACCTCCACCTGCACGCGGCACTGACCGAGGCCCAGTACGGCGATGTAATCGAACTGATGTCTGGAATCACGCCGCACGTCCAGGCCGTTCCGCCCGACGCCGTCCAGCTCGACCTGACGTCGGCGCTCCGGTACTTCGGACTGTCCCCTTACGACGTAGTGCAGTTGGCGAAGATGAGACTGAAGGCCCTCTACGGCATCGACAGCAGCGCCGGGCTCGCGGGCAACCGCATGCTGGCGGCCATGGCTGCCGACGCGTCCGGGCCCGGGGACACCACCTGGGTTCCCGTCGGGCAAGCGGCTGACTGGCTGTATCCGCGGCCGGTCACCGCGTTGCCCGGGGTCGGCCGCGGCACGGCGGAAACGCTTCGCAGGTACGGTCTGCACACCATCGGCCAGATCGCCGACCTGCCCGCGGGGACCCTGCAACGGCTCCTCGGCGCGGGCCCCGCCCGGCTGCTGGCCGAACGCGCCCGCGGCCACGACCCCCGCCCGGTCACCCCCTCGGAACCGGCGGCGCACCTGGCCGCCGACCTCGTGCTGGAACGGGACTGCCTCGACCCGGCGCGGCATCACCGAGCCGTCCTGGAACTCGCCGACCAGATCGGACAACGTCTGCGCGGCGAACACCGGATCGCCGGTCGGCTCACCCTCACGGTGCGGTATGCCGACCGCAGCTCCACCACGCGCACCCGCACACTGCCGGAGCCGACCAGCCACTCGCCCGCCCTCGCGGCAAGTGCTTTGGGTCTGCTGAACGCGCTGGGGCTGCAGCGCGCAAGGGTCCGCGCTTTCGCGGTCCGCGCAGACGCCCTGCTGCCTGAGGGCGATGCCTACCGCCAGCTCTCCCTGGATCCCGGCGACGATCGCGCCCGAGCAGCCGAGGCGGCCGCCGACCGCGCCCGCTGTCGCTTCGGGCTGAAGGCTGTACGGCCAGCGACTCTGGCTGACTGACTGGTCGGCTCGCCGGAAGGCGGCCTTGGAGGCCACGCCGGCCGCCGCGGGCGATGCAGGTGACGGTCACCCGCCCGTAGCCGCGTTCGGCGAACGGAGGACTCGCCTGGGACGAGGCGGTTGCCGCTGGGGGCGCCGCCTCGCGGAGCGCCCGCGCGCGGCGGCACCGAGGCGGGACGACCCCCGTCCGGCTGGGGCCGGATGCGGTGGCGAACATGTGCGTCACTGCCTTGACAGGTGACGATCGGCCGGTGCAGCCTTGGTGTCATCGAGCCCTGGTAAGACAGGTCGCTACGGCGGAGAGGAAGCACCATGGAAGCCGAAGGTGTGAGGGACGCGGCAGCGGCAGCGCGGCATGCGCGGTTCGGCCGGCTGCCGGAGCGTATCCGCTTCCATCAGATGGTCGAGGAGAAGAAAGCGGTGCCGAGCGGTGCGGCGGCCGACTCCTACAACCCCGAAGGCGCCTGGAACCACTTCTCGTGCCTTGCCCTGGACCTGGGCCTGTGAGTGCCGGCCGGTGGCTGCGTGCATAGTGACAGTGCCTGTCGGCCGGTGACGGCGGCGGTGCCAGCCCTCGTCGAGTTCTGACACCGCCTGGGGGCCTGCGCGGGTTCCTGTGCGCGGCTGTCGAACCGGGTCCTGCGGGACACGTGCGGGGTGGGGTTCCGCACGGTGCGGAGTGCGTCGAGGCTCCTGGCCTCACGGGCCTCATGCCTCCACTGCCCCCGGTGGCCCGGTCGAGCCGGGGCCGGACCGCCACAGCGGGCACGGCCGCGGAGCCCGCGCGCACCGGGGGTGCTCCTCGGACACCACAACCGGTAGCCACCAGTGGTGCTGACGCCACGGGCCGCACGGCTCCCGGCGTAGGGGGCGCCGTGACGAACCGAATACCCACGGCTGTGGGCCTTCTTTGTCCTTTTGCCCATCACTGGTCAAACTGGTGACATGATGCATGTCTTCAAGTGTGGTCACCCGGTGCTGGACTTCGTCGGAACCCTGCGGGCGCGGCGCACTGCCGAGCCCGTCGAAGTACTCACTTCGCCGGAAAGCCTCAACGCCTGGTTCCGTGAGTCCGGCATCGCGGACGGGGACACGCCGTGCAAGCCGGCCGACCTGGAGGAGGCGGTGGCACTGCGCGAGGCGGTCTACCTGCTCATCGTCGCCAGGCTGGCGGGTGACGTCTACGACGCCGACGCGCTCATGCTCGTCAACAACAGGGCCCGTACCCCGTCCGCCATCCCGCAGCTGACCCACACGGGGCGACGGATCGAAGCCACGGCGCAGCAGGCTCTGTCGTCGATTGCCCGGCAGACCATACAGCTCCTCGGCGGACCGGACGCGGCGCTGCTCAAGGAGTGCAGCAGGCCGGAGTGCACCCAGGTCTACGTCGACCGGTCGCATGGAAGCCGCCGCGAGTGGTGCGCTATGGATCCGTGCGGAAACAGGGTGAAGGCGGCCGCCTATCGAGCGCGCAAGCGCAGGAGTGAGGCCCCCACGGCGCAGGCGCGCTGACACGGGCACGTACAGGGCGTGCCGGGCGCCGACCGCCGCTGGTCCCTGAAGAGACTCGGCACCGCCGAAACCGCGGTGATGCCGAGTGCTGGAGCAGTCAGGGCCGAGCGTGCCGCCGGGGAAACCGGTGGGCAGCTCCAGCGCTCTTCTCGCCCTTGTCCACGGCGAAGGCGGCGGCGTGACGAGCGCCTTGGCGTTTCGGGCCGCCGGAGACGGCCGGGGGCGCCGGGCCCCTGCCGGCCCGCGGGGCGGCAGGGGGTGGGGCGTTCCGCCCGGCGCCATCAGGGATCAGGCCGCCGCGTCGAGCACGACGCGGAAGCGCGCCTCGCCTGACAGCATGCGCTCGTAGGCTTCCGGCGCCCGGGTGAAGGGCACGACCTCGATGCTGGCGCGGATCCCGTGGGCGAGCGTGAAGGCGAGGTTGTCCTCGTTCTCGATGGCCGACCCGGTCAGGCTGCCGACCAGGGAGCGCGTGCCGAAGATCAGGTCAGGAGTGGCGACGGTCAGCGGGTCGGGCGCTGCACCGAGCACGACGAGCCTGCCGTTCGGTGCGAGGCCGCGGACCAGCGGATTCATCGACGCGCCGCTGGACGCCGTGGCCACGATGAGGGAAGCACCGCCCAGGGCGCCGAGTGCGGTTCCGGGATCGGTGGCGGTGCTGTCGATGTACTCGTGGGCGCCGAGCTGCCGTGCGTACGCCTCCTTCTCCTTCCCGCGTGCCACGGCGGCGACCCGGTAGCCGAGGCTGCGTGCGTACTGCAGGGCCAGGTGCCCCAGCCCGCCGATGCCCTGCACGGCGACCAGCGCGCCGGCTCTGGTCGGTCCCTGCTGGAGGGCGCTGAAGCTGGTCAGTCCGGCGCACAGCAGCGGAGCGGCGTCGATCGCGGACATGCCGTCGGGGACCCGCACCAGCCCGCTGGCCCGGGCATAGGCCACCTCCGCGTACCCCCCGTCGACGGTGGTTCCGGTCTGCTCCTGGTTGGTGCAGTTCACGAAGTCACCGCGGCGGCACGGCTCGCACTCCCAGCACTGGCCGTTCAGGAAGCCGACGCCGACACGGTCACCGGGCTGCCAGGCGGTGACGCCTGCCCCGACGGCGTCGATGACGCCGACGAGCTCATGGCCGGGAACGACGGGGCGTGAGGGGTCGCCGCGCCACCCCTCCACGGCCAGCACGTCGGTGTGGCAGACACCGCAGGCCTCCACACGCAGGCGTACCTGGCCTGGTGCGGGGTCGGTCAGCTCTCGCTCGACCAACTGGAGGTTGTGGACGCCGGTGGCCTCGAAGGCCCGGTATGTGGGCACGACTGCTCCTGAGTGTGGTGCTGCCCGGGAGGGCAGGGGGTGGGTGCCGCGGCCGACGGCTTAGGGCGCACCGCGGCGGGCGCGGCCTCGGCTCGGCGGCGAAGTTATCAAAATGACCGGTCGTCTTAAAACGCTACCCCATCTCCGTCCTCGGGTGCACCCCTGCCCCGCGGTGGATGCCGCGAGGGGTGAGGTGCCTCCTCCCGCGGCGGGGCGGCCAATACGGTGCCGCGTGGTTCCCGTCTGCGGGCTCGGCGCGTCGGGATCATGGTCCCGGCGGGAGTGTGCGGCCTTCGTGGCGCCGGGTGGGGAAAGGAACTCAAGACCGTTGCGCGGCTTCCCGGCTACAATATGGTCGGTCATCTTGATTGGCGGCGCCGCTTTCCACGACTCGCGCGTCGACGACCTCTCGCCGCGCGCGTACCTGCGGAGACACCTCCGGTGCCGTACGAGGTGCCTGACGCGTCATCAGAAGGTAGGAATGATGGGACGAGCGTCCAAGCGGGAGGAGATCGCGCAGGCGGCCTTCCGGCAGTTCCACGCGCAGGGCTTCAACGCCACGGGTATCAGCGACATCGTCAAGGACGCGGGTGTTCCCAAGGGCTCGTTCTACAACCACTTCTCCAGCAAGGAGGAGAGCGCCCTGGAGGCGCTGGACCGGTACGGGGCCTCTTTGCGTTTCGACATGCTCATGGCGCCGGACAGCCCCCCGCTGGACAGGCTCCGGGCGCACTTCGAGTACCTGAGCAAGGACACGGTGGACAACGGGTTCGTCCGTGGATGCCTGGTAGGCAACTTCGGTGCGGAGGTCGCCGACCACAACGAGGAGATCCGGGCCGCGGTCAAGCGGGGGTTCGACCGGTGGGCGGCGCGGATCCGGCAGGTGCTCGCCGAGGCCCAGGAAGCGGGTGACCTCGACGGTGATCTCGACATCGAGGCCACGGCGCTGTTCATCCTCAGTGCGTGGGAGGGCACGCTGATTGCCGCACGCGCCGACAAGTCGGCTTCGGCCGTGGACGCGTTCTTCCGTACCGTCTTCGGCGTGGTGCTGTGCCGGAACTGATCGTCCTGTTCGACGGCTCGCCGTGAGCGTCGTGTTCTCCGGCGACACGACCGTGACCGCGAACCTCGTCACCCTCGCCAGGCACACGGACGTCCTGGTCCACGAGGCCGTGTATCCCGCGGGTCTGGCCGCCCTGGGGGCGTCGCAAGCCCTGGTCGACCGCATCCTGGCCACGCACACCGACGTCGTTGAACTCGGCCGGATCGCCGAGGCCGACGCCGGTGCCCTGGTGGCAACCCGTCTGGGCCCGGGCGGCCCCGCCGCCGTACCGGACGCGACCTGGCGGCGGCGCCTGCTCTCGGACGGCGCGCGCCGTTCCGGTTACGGCGGCCGCGTGCCCCTGGGCGCGGACCTGATGCACGTCCCGGTACGACCCGCCCGTGCCCGTCGGGGCTGAATTCCGCCCGGGGAATCACGCGACGGCCGGGTCACCGCGAGCGAACAGCGGCGCTACTTGCCGCGCGGCAAGCCGAACGCCGGCCGCCCGCGCGGGGCCGCGGCCATCGGGCCGACGCCGGCCGCAGGGGTGGTGGGGGGCGGGGCGAACTGCTGGGCGAGGGTGATGTGCGGGTGTTGGGTGGGTATTTGGCGCGGATCGCTCCCTATGCTGCGATCAGCCCTGCCTGGTGATGGTTCGTCAGGGTCGCGGGTGAGCCACTGGTTATCACTGGAAGTTTTTACTGACGCGTAACTTCACGCTTCCACTACTCGTCCGTAACTTGATGAGTGAACAGCATCCTCGTGATCCGGATCACAGGGCGTAAGGCCGTCGCACCTCCCTTGAGCCGCAAGGAGATCACTCGATGCTGCCCTGGAAACGAGTGCTCAGACCCCTGACCGCGCTACTCCTGGCCGCCGCCGTCGCCACCGTTCCCGCCGCCACCGCCCACGCGTCGAGCGCCCCCAGCACCGGCTGGAACGACTACTCCTGCCGCCCCTCCGCCGCCCACCCCCGCCCCGTGATCCTGGTCCACGGCACCCTTGGCAACTCCGTCGACAACTGGCTCTCCCTCGCCCCGTATCTGGAGGACCGCGGCTACTGCGTCTTCTCCCTCGACTACGGCCAGCTCGACGGCGTCCCCGTCTTCTACGGCCTCGGCCCCATCGACAAGTCGGCAGAGCAACTCTCCGCCTTCGTGGACAAAGTGCTCGCCGCGACCGGCGCCGCCAAGGCCGATCTCGTCGGCCACTCCCAGGGCGGCATGATGCCCCGCTACTACCTGAAGTTCCTCGGCGGCGCCGCCAAGGTGAACGCCCTCGTCGGCCTCGCCCCCGACAACCACGGCGCCACCATCAGCGGCCTCACCAACCTGCTGCCGTACTTCCCCGGCGCCACGGACCTGATCAAGGCCACCACCCCCGGCCTCGCCGACCAGATCCCCGGCTCCGCCTTCCTCACCAAGCTCAACGCGGGCGGCGACACCGTCCCCGGAGTGCACTACACGGTCGTCGCCACCAAGTACGACGAGGTGGCCACGCCCTGGCAGAGCCAGTACCTGACCGGCTCCGACGTCCACAACGTCCTGCTCCAGGACCTGTGCTCGCTCGACCTCTCCGAACACGTGGCGATCGCGCTCTTCGACCGCATCGCCTTCCACGAGGTGGCCAACGCGCTCGACCCGGCACACGCCACCGCCACCACCTGCGCGTCGGCGTTCAGCTGAGCCACGGCCCAACTGAACGCCGCCGGGGCCTGTCCGGCCTGAGCCGCCGGTCAGGCCCCGGAGCCATGAGGGTCAGCGCCGGGGCGCCCGCCGCCGCACCGACAGGAAGACCGCGCTGGAGCCCAGTGCCAGGGTGGCCGCCCCGCCGATCGCGAGGTACGGCGCGGAGCCGTCGCCGCCGATCGCGGCGAGCGTCGTCGCCGGATTTCCGGCGGGCGCGGGCGCGGCGGCGACCTGACGGCGGGATGCGCGCATGCGGGACTCCTCGGAACGGTCCTCGGGGCGGGCTCGGTCCCGCCGGGCTGGATCCCGTGGGGGCGATCAGAAAGCTAGCCCCAAGAAACCGTGGAATCGCCTGCTGGGAGCGGGCGAAGGAGATCCTTATGGTCGTCTTAAGGGAGTGCTCAGACTGCGCTGAGGTAGTTAGCGTTCACACCATGACGGACGACGAGATCCGGCCCGCCCGGGCCGCCGACGTGCCGGCCGTGAAGGCCGTGACCGACATGGCGTACCACCCCTACGTCGCGCGGATCGGGGTGGTGCCGCAGCCCATGGAGGCGGACCACATGGCGAATGTGTCCGCGGGCCGGGTGTTCGTCGTCGGGGAGCCGGTGATCGGGCTCGTCGTCATCGAGGCACACGAGGACCACCTGTTCCTCGACAGCGTCGCCGTCCACCCCGACGCGCACGGCACGGGGGTGGGGCGGCGGTTGCTGGCCTTCGTGGACGCACGCGCGCGTGCGCTGGGCCTGCCCGAGGTCAGGCTCTACACCAACGCGCTGATGTGGGAGAACCGGAAGCTGTATCCGAGGTACGGCTACGAAGTCGTCGAACGGCGTGTGGACGGGCCCTACGACCGCATCCACTACCGCAAGCGGCTGAGCTGAAAGGGCGCGGGGAAGACCGGCACGGTCAGCCGTCCGGCCACCAGGTGCGTGCGATGTCCTTCCGCACCTCCGGGCGTCCCGCGGGGCGCTCGTCGGCCTCCTCGCGGATCCGACGGCTGTCCGTCCTCTTCAGGGGCTTGTGCACGGTTGTGCGGCGCATGCCTGCCTCCTTCAGCGCCTACCGAGTTCCGCGTTGTCACGGAGGTAGACCCTTGTGGCGAGAGTTCCTCATCGATGCCGGTCTGTCAGTGGTCGCTGTCACACGGATCGAGTGTCAGTGGTGGGTGTCACGCTGGGGGCATGACGAACGACAGTGATCAGACAGTTGCGGTGTGTGTCGACTGGGATGCGGAGGCCGCCACCTTCGACGCGGAGCCTGATCATGGGCTGGGCACGCCCGAGGTGCGCGCGGCCTGGGCTGAGCGGCTCCGGGCGTGGCTGCCCGGCCGCCCCGCCGATGTCCTCGACCTCGGCTGCGGCACCGGCAGCCTCGCCCTCCTCGCTGCCGAGCAGGGCCACCGCGTCACCGGGGTGGACAGCTCCCCGGCGATGGTGGCGCGGGCCCGCGCCAAGCTCGCCGGCCGTGACGCGGTGTTCCTGCTCGGCGACGCCGCGGCGCCGCCCGTGGGCGAGCGGCTGTTCGACACCGTGCTGGTGCGGCATGTGCTGTGGACGCTGCCCGATCCCGCGCGCGTGCTGCGGCACTGGCGGGGCCTGCTGCGCCCTGGCGGGCGGTTCGTGCTGGTGGAGGGGGTCTGGGGGACCGTGACTCCCCCCGGTGCGCCTGTCGGAATACCCTCCGGCCGGCTCACCGCCCTCCTCGCGCCGCTCGCCGCGGACCTGCGCGTGGAGCCGCTGTCCGCGCAGGCGGTGCTGTGGGGGAAGGAAGTGGACGACGAGCGGTACGCGGTGGTGGCGACGGTGTGAGGGGTTTCAGGCCGGCAGGGACAGCCGATCGGTGAAATCCGGTTCGTGGGCCAGGGCCTCCAGCGTGTCGAGCGCGGTCACCGCCGCCGCGGCGGCCTCCGGGTCCCGCTCCGCCAGCCCGCTCTCGGCGAACTCGTCCTCGTCCAGGCGCCGTACGTCCCCGCCGTCGGCGGAGCGCCACAGGTCCAGGTCGAGGTCCTCGACGACCAGCCGGCCGCCCGCCAGCGTGGCGGGGCGCGTGACGTCGCAGTACCAGCCCTTCAGTGTGCCGTCGGCGGCCCGGACCTCCTTCACCGCGTACCAGCGGTCCCGCCAGTAGACCTCGGTGAAGACGTCGCCCTGTTCGAAGCGGACGAAGCCGAAGTCGCGGGGCGTGTCGCCGGCCCAGGGGGCGCGCACGGCGATCCGGTTGCCGTCGTCGTGCAGCAGCACGGCGGGATAACTGATCTTCGTGCGGCCCGCCTTGACCAGCACGACGTCCACCGTGCCCGTCGGCTCAGCCGAGTTCCCGGACATACCTGACCTCCGTCGCGCAGATCTCGTACCCGAACCACTTGTTGATCGCCAGCATCGGGCCGTTGCCGCTGTCGTTGCCCGTGAACGCCTCCGTGCGGCCGGTGGCGCGGGCGCGGTGCAGGGAGTCGTTCTTGGCGAGCTTGGCCAGGCCCCGGCCGCGGAAGGCGCGGGCGGTGCCGGTCATGATGGTGCCGTACCGTGTGCCGCCGTCGGTGCGGGCCGCGCTGAAGGCCGCGGGGCGCCCGTCGACCAGGACGACCGAGGTCAGCTCCCGGCTGAAAAGCGGGTGCCGCCAGGTCTCGTCCAGCCAGGCCTCGTAGTCGGCGAACTCGAAGTCGATGTCACCCGGTTCGTCCCGTATCGTCTCCGCGTCGAGGTCGAAGAGAGGGCGCGGGTCGTCGGCGAAGTCGGCGGCGGTGCGCAGCTCCACGCCGGGCGGGGGAGTCCGCAGCGGGGGGAGCGTGCCGTGCGCCAGGTCGAGACGGAGGAAGTGGGCGGAGCGGCTCGCGGTGTAGCCGCGGCGCTCGGCGAAGGCGCGGTTGGACGGGGCGTCCAGGACCCAGGCGTACGACGTGCTCCCGCCCACCGCCGACAGGTGCGCCTCCGCGGTACGGACGAGGAGGGCGCCGGCGCCCCGGCCGGTGCGCTCCGGATGCACGTACACGTTGGCGAAGCCCTGGCCCGGTTCCGTGCTCTCGTGGGCGAGGCCGACCTGGGCGGTGCCGATGACCTCGCCGTCGTCCTCCGCGATCAGCAGACGGAAGCGGGCGTCGGGGTGGGCGTGCGTGAGATCGTGGACCAGGGACTCGGGGGTGCACAGCATGTAGGGCAGGGCGAGCCGCCGGACCCGGGCGAAGTCCTCGGCGTCGGACCGGACATCGGGGCGCAGGTCACGCACGATCACTGTCATGGGGCGCACGCTATGCGGGGACGTGTGCGGGATGCCTCTCATTTTCCGGCGGGTGCGGGAGAATCGGGCCGTGACCTTGAAGATCCACATCGATGACAGCGCGCCGCCGTACGAGCAGGTGCGGGCGCAGATCTCCGAGCAGGCGCGGGGCGGGGTGCTGCCGGTGGGGTACCGGCTGCCGACGGTCAGGGGGCTGGCCGAGTCGCTGGGCCTGGCGGTGAACACGGTGGCCAAGGCGTACCGGGCGCTGGAGACGGACGGGGTGATCGAGACGCGGGGCCGCAACGGCACGTTCGTCGCCGCGGCGGGCTCCGCCGCCGAACGCGAGGCGTCGCTGGCCGCCCAGGCCTACGCCGAGCGGGTGCGGCGGCTGGGGTTGGGCGAGGAGGAGGCGCTGTCCGCGGCGCGCGATGCCCTGCGGGCGGCCTACGGGGAGGGCTGAGGGCGGCCCGGCACCGCCCGGATTCCGTCGTCGTGGCTGATGGCCGTGGCGGCGGAAGAGAAGACCGACGGCACCAAGCGACCGGCGGGGAGAGGCCAGTTCGGGGGGAGGGGTGAGCTGGTGGGGAGGTGTGGTCGGGGAAGGGGTGAGGTGGCCGGGAGAGTGAGGCCGTGAGAAGCCGTGTGAAGCCGTGGGTCGGGGGGAGTCCTGAGGCCGCCGCTCCGGTCGTTTCGCCTCTGCCATCGCTTCCTTTCCGCCGCCGCGACGGTGTCCGGCGGTGCCGTACTCCGCTCGGCCCGACTCGGGCAGCGCGGCGTCAGCCGCTCGTGCTCAGCTGCGGGGTGCGGGTCACCGTCAGCCCAGCCCGTTCCGCCGCTCTCCCGAACGCCACCGCGTCCCGCACCGCCGCCCCGCCCGGGTCGTTGTTGAAGTACGTGTAGACGTCGGTCTTCTTCGGGTACGCCGTGGCGATGCGGTCGGCCCACGTTTCCAGGCAGCGGCGGCCGTAGCGGGGCCAGGGGTGGGCCCGGCCCTGGTGGAAGCGGACGTAGGCCCAGTCGGTGGTGCGCCACAGGGGGTTCATGGGGCGGGCCTGGATGTCGGCCCAGCACAGGGCCGCGCCCCGGGACTCCAGGACCTCGCGGGTCTCCCGCGTCCACCACGAGTCATGGCGGGGCTCCACCGCCACCCTCGTACCGCGGGGAAAACACGCCAGGCAGGCGTCCAGCAGTGCCGGGTCCGCCCTGAGTGTCGGTGGGAGTTGGAGGAGGACCGGGCCCAGCCGGTCGCCGAGGCCCGCGGCATGGGTCATCAGGCGGTCGACCGGCTCCGCGGGGTCCTTGAGGCGTTTGATGTGCGTCAGGAAGCGGCTCGCCTTGACCGCGATCACGAAGTCCGGCGGGACCCGGTCCCGCCAGGACTCGAAGTTCTCGCGGGACGGGAGGCGGTAGAAGGCGTTGTTCAGTTCGACCGTGGTGAAGTGCTCCGCGTAGGTCTCCAGCCACGAGCGCACGGGTACGTCGGCCGGGTACAGGACGTCCCGCCAGTCCTTGTACTGCCAGCCCGACGTTCCGATGAACAGGGGCATACCCCCATCAAAGCACTACAGATACAGCCCCGCGTCCGCGTCCTCCCGCGCCCCCGGTACCGAGGTCGGCGCGGTGCCCCGGCGCAGCGCGTACAGCTCCGCCAGGGTCGCTCCGTCCCGGCCCACACCCTCCTCGGTGCCGAGCCAGTTCACCGCCTCGGGACGGCTCAGCGGGCCCACCTCGATACGGGCCAGGCAGCGGCCGGGGCGGACCACGGCGGGGTGCAGCCGCTCCAGGTCCTCGTTGGTGGTGACGCCGACCAGCACGTTGCGGCCCTGGCCGAGCAGGCCGTCGGTGAGGTTCAGCAGCCGGGACAGCGCCTGGCCCGCCGTGTGCTTGGCCTCGCCGCGGATCAGTTCGTCGCAGTCCTCCAGCAGCAGGAGCCGCCAACGGCCCTTGCCGGCGCCGTCCTCCTCGCCGATCGCGATGTCCATCAGGTAGCCGACGTCGGAGAAGAGCCGCTCCGGGTCGAGGACGCAGTCCACCTGGCACCAGTCCCGCCAGGACCGGGCGAGGGTGCGCAGGGCGGAGGTCTTGCCGGTGCCCGGCGGGCCGTGCAGCAGCAGGAGCCGGCCGGCGATGTCCTCCGGGGTCGTCTTCATCAGGCGGTCCATCGCGTCCGCTACCGGCGCCGTGTAGTTGGCGCGGACCTCGTCCCAGGTGCCCGCGGAGATCTGCCGGGTGGTGCGGTGCGGGCCACGGCGCGGGGAGACGTACCAGAAACCCATGGTCACGTTCTCCGGCTGCGGTTCCGGCTCGTCCGCCGCGCCGTCCGTCGCCTCGTTCAGCACCTTCGAGGCCAGCTCCGCGGTGGTCGCGGTGACCGTGACGTCCGCGCCCCGGTTCCAGCGGGAGACCAGCAGGGTCCAGCCGTCGCCCTCCGCCAGGGTCGCGCTGCGGTCGTCGTCGCGGGCCACCCGCAGCACCCGCGCCTCCTTCGGCAGCAGGGTCGCCCCGGAGCGCACCCGGTCGATGTTCGCCGCGTGCGAGTACGGCTGCTCGCCCGTCGCGAAGCGGCCGAGGAACAGCGCGTCGACGACATCGGACGGGGAGTCGGAGTCGTCGACGTTCAGCCGGATCGGCAGCGTCTCGTGCGGCTTGGCAGACATGCGGCCATGATCCGTCACCGGGGCCCGCCGCGCACCCGTTTTCCGAAGCGGGAGGGGAGTGTCGGGCGCGCGCCGAGCTTCCGGAGTACCCCGAGGAGGCCAGGCGCACAGCCCGGCGCGCCCCCGATCCTGTGGCACGGCAGGTGATCGCCGGCACCCGCCTCCGGGGCGATGTCCGCGACCACTGTTGTCCTTGACGGGACGTCATGGGCGGAATTCAGGAGCTCGGCGGTGGCGGCTCACCGCCCTGCTCGGGGTGGGCGTGGCCGCACTCGTCCTGATCGTGACACCGATCAGCACACTTCCCGGAGGCGGCGCCGGCACCGCGGGCACCACCGGTGACGGCGAGCCAGGCCGCCCTGGAGACCGCGCCCACCCCCGACCGCTACCAGAGCGCCGCACCGGTCCCGGCGACGGCCGTCGTGGCCCCCGTGGGCAGGGGCCCCAGATCCCTCACCGGTCCTGGTCGTGCCGGTTCGCGCTGAACGCGAGGCGTCAAGCGGGCCTTTGGGCCTGGAACGCACACTTTCGGTCAGGTCAGGGCTAGTTGAGGTCCGGAACGGTTTTGGCATGGACACTTCCCGTCAACGCGCGTAGTTGCTAAGACGGTTGTTGCAGAGATCCTGCTAAAGGGAGGTTCCATGAGACGTTCCCGAATTACGGCATACGTGACTTCACTCCTCCTCGCCACCGGCCTCGCCCTCACCGGGGCGGCCGCGACGGAAGCGCAGGCCGCGACCGGGGGCTATGTGGCACTCGGCGACTCGTACTCCTCCGGCGTCGGCGCCGGCAGCTACATCAGCTCAAGTGGCAGCTGCGACCGCAGCACCAAGGCCTACCCCTACCTGTGGAACGCCGCCCACAGCCCGTCCGCGTTCTCGTTCCTCGCCTGTTCGGGCGCCACCACCGACGATGTGCTCTCCAGTCAGCTCGGCACGCTCAGCTCCTCGACCGCCCTGGTCTCCATCAGCATCGGCGGCAACGACGCAGGCTTCGCCGACATCATGACGACCTGTGTGCTCAGCTCCGACAGCACCTGCCTGTCCCGCATCAGCACCGCGGAGGCCTACGTCGACTCCACCCTCCCCGGCAAACTCGACAACGTCTACGACGCGATCAGCGCCAAGGCCCCCAACGCCAAGGTCGTCGTGCTCGGTTACCCCCGCTTCTATCTGCTGGGCACCACCTGTCTCGGTCTCTCCACGGCCAAGCGCACCGCCATCAACAACGCCGCCGACTACATCGACACCGCGATCGCCAAGCGCGCGGCCGACCACGGGTTCACCTTCGGCGACGTCCGCTCCGCGTTCTCCAGCCACGAGATCTGCTCCGGCAGCTCCTGGCTGCACAGCGTCAACTGGCTGGACATCACCGAGTCGTACCACCCCACCGCGGACGGCCACTCCGGCGGCTATCTGCCGGTCCTGACCGCCAACGCTTCCTGAGTTCTAGTTCGAACTCGAAGGCGAAGGCGAAGCCGAAGGGGAGGCCCCGCCGGTCGGGGTCTCCGTCGTGCTGGTGCAGGTCACCGAGAACGGCACCGAGTCGGACGTCGTCTCCACCGGGCTGCGCACCTCAACGGCGATCGCGTCGCTCAGCGTCCCGCTGTCGGACCAGGTCGTCACCGTCACCCTCGTCTGCCGGGTCTTCCCGCCGCCGTCCGGGAAGGACAGCGTCTTCCAGCCCTGGTCGTTGAGCGTCCCGTTCTTCAGCACCCACCGGTACTGCACGTCCGCGGGCACGCTCCCCACCGTGAACGTCGCCGTGAACGTCGGCGCCTGCGCGGACGACGGCGGACAGGCCCCCGAGTAGTCCGTACGGGACCCGGCCACACTGACCTTCACACTCTGCGCGGGCGCGCTGCTGCTCGCGGACGCCGACGGGGACCCGGACCCGGTCGTGCTGCTCCGGCTGGGCGCCGGGGAGCTGAGGCTGCTGGCCGACTGACTGGCACCGGCGTTGCCGCCGCCGCTGTCGCCGTTGTTCCGGTTGAGAAGGACGTACGTCAGCCCGCCGAGCGCGAGGACGACCAGTACAAGTCCGATGAGCAGCACGGTACCGGCCCTGCGGTTGCCGTCGTGGTCCGAGGCCGGCGGCCGGGTGTCCGTCGGGAGGGGCATCGGGGGCGTGGGCGAGGAGGGCCGAGGCTGCCGGGCGACGAGGGTCGGGGCCTCGTACGGTGCCGGGACCGGGACGGTGAGGGCTGTGCTCAGGGTGCCCCCGGCCGCGATCAACCGCAGGTCATGCTCGGCTTGTTCGGCCGACAGCCGCTGCGCCGGGTCCTTGCGGAGCAGTCCCTCGATGACGGGGGCGAGCGGCCCGGCCCGGTACGGCGGCGGCAACTCCTCGTCCACCACGGCCCGCAGGGTGTTCAGCGGGGTGTCCTGCCGGAACGGCGAGGCGCCCTCCACCGCCGCGTACAGCAGCACGCCGAGCGACCACAGGTCGGACTCGGGGCCGAACGCCCGTCCGAGCGCCCGCTCCGGGGCGAGGAACTCCGGTGAACCGATCACCTCGCCGGTCATGGTCAGCGCCGAACTGCCCTCGACCGTGGCGATCCCGAAGTCGGTGAGCACCACCCGGCCGTCGTTCGACAGCAGCACGTTGCCGGGCTTCACGTCCCGGTGCAGCACCCCGGCGGCATGCGCGGAGCGCAGCGCGGACAGCACCTCGGCGCCGACGCCCGCCGCCCGCTGCGGCGACATCGGCCCCTCCGCCTCCAGCACGTCGGCCAGGGACACGCCCGGGACCAACTCCATGACGATCCAGGGCCGTCCGCCCTCCATCGCCACGTCGTACACCGTGACGACATTGCGGTTCGCGACCCGGGCCGCGGCCCAGGCCTCGCGTTCCAGACGGGCGTACATCCGCTCGACGTCGGAGCCGGGCAGCCCGGCGGGCGCCCGCACCTCCTTGACGGCGACGTCACGGCCCAGCACCTCGTCGCGGGCCCGCCACACGGTGCCCATGCCGCCCTCGCCCAGCGGGGACAGCAGTCGGTAGCGGCCCGCGATCACTCGCTCACGACCCGGCTGTTCGGTCACGGGTGCCCCCCACGGCAGCTCGCGCGAATTCATCACAAACGTAACTCAGAGGAATGCGGATGCGGCCCCCTTGAGCACCAGTCCGGCGCCCAGGGCCACGACCACGAGCGCCGAGGCGAGCGGGGTGGTCCTGCGGACCAGCGTGGCGATGGGGTGGGCGGTCCAGCGAGGGCGCTTGTCCATCACCTGAGTCATTCCCGTACCCAGCTTGACGACGGCGAACCCGGCGGCGGTCAGCGTCAGTGCGAGACCGACGCCGTAGGCGACGACGAGAAGCAGCCCGAACCAGGCCTGGCCGAGGGCAGCGGCGCCGACGAGCACGACGACGGCGGAGGGGCTGGGGACGAGGCCGCCGGCGAAGCCGAGGAGTACGGTGCCGCGGAGGGTGGGGGCCGTGGGGTGGGTGTGGGTGTGGCCGCCGTGCGTGTGCGGCAGGTCGGTGTGGCCGCCAGCGGGGGCCGCGCCTCCGGACCCCCCTTCGGCCTGAACGGCCTCGTCCTCAAACGCCGGACGGGCTGAGGAATGTGGCTGAGCGCCGTGGTCATGGCCATGAGCGTGGCCATGAGCGTGGTCGTGAGGGTGGTCGTGGGCGTGGTCGTGCGTGTGGGCGCGGGTGTGCTGGTGGGCGCCGACCAGGGCCGGTTCTCGCTTCTCGGCCGGGTCGTGAGCATGCTCGTGGTGATGGTGGTGGCCGTGGGCATGCGCCTGTTCGTGGGCCCTGTTCCGCCAGGCCCTGCGGGTCAGGTTCGCGCCCGCGGCGAGGACCATGAGGCCGCTCGCGATGCCGAGCCAGGCGATCACCGAGGGCGTGGCCGCCGAGCCCGCCGTCACCAGGACGCCGAGGGCGACCACGCCCAGGGTGTGGGTGACCGTGACCGACGCGGCCAGCGGGAGGACGTCACGGAGGCGGGCGCGGCCGCCCCGGGCCGCCGCGGTCGCCGCCATCAGGGTCTTGCCGTGGCCCGGTGCGAGGGCGTGCATCGCGCCGAGGCCGATCGCGATGAACAGGGCCAGCACCGCGAAGCCGACGGTGAGGTGGTGGCGGGCGACCAGGTCGGTCAGGGCCTGGGTCCAGCGGTCGATGCCCCGGGGGAGGATCTCGGCACCCGGGGTGGCCTGCCGGTCCTCGGCGAGGGCGGGGCCGCCCGGCCGTACCCGGAGGGCGGCGCTGGTGATGTCGGCGGGGGAGGAGAGCAGGTCCTTGGGGTAGCTGGTGAGTTCGTGGGAGACGGACGTCTTCGGTACGTCCGTCTTCGTCAGCGTCATCCGGTCGACGCGCGCCGTGATCTCCCGCCAGCCGGGGCCGGAGTCGGTGCCCGCGCTGTGGAAGGCCAGGGTGACGGCGGCGCCCTTCGGGAGCGGCGCGGTGAACCGGCACGACACCCGCAGAGTGTTCAGCCCCGCCTGACCGGGGCGCAGTTCGGCGTGGCTGGTGGTGACGGCCAGGGCCGTGGCCGTGCCGTCGACGGTGAGCCTGCTGCCGTCCGCCGCCGTCGTGCAGCGCTGCTCGGCCCACTTGGCGGTGCCCAGCCGCTTCAGGTCGGGCTTGGCCTGGGTCGCCGGGATCTCGGCGAGGTCCTCGAAGTGGTCGACGCGGAGCTGTCCGGGGGCGGCGACGAGACCGTCGTACTTGTTGACGGTGAAGTTGCCGAGCGGGTGGGCGCTCGCGGCCGTGGCGGGGAGGAGAGCGAGGGCGCAGGCCGTGGTGAAGAGGGCGGCGATCCGGCGCAGGTTCACTTCGCGGCCTCCAGCGCCTTGCGGGCCGCACGGGCGCCCAGCGGGGAGAAGCCCGGGTTGAGCTTGAGGGCCTTGGCGAGGGCGGCCCGGCCGGCCGCCTTCTGGCCGGCCGCCAGCTCGATCATGCCCAGGTGGTAGAGGAAGGAGGCGTTGTGGTAGCCGGTGGCGGTGGACTGCCGGGCGTAGGGCAGCGCCTCCTTGTCCTTGCCGTTGACATGCAGGGCCCAGGCCAGCGCGTCCGCGGTGTGCACGGTGTGACGGCGGGCCCACTCGGTGCGCGCGGCCTTCAGCGCCTCGGCCTTGTCGCCGTGATCGGCGGCGGCGAGGGCGGTGTCGAGGTCGGCGTTGACGCCGTTGGCGCGGGCGAGCGCGATCCAGGCCTCGACGAGGGCGTACTGGTTCTCGGCCTTCACCTTGTCGCCCTTGGCGCCCCGGTCCTCGTACAACTCGCCGAGTTCGACCAGGGGCTGGGGCAGGGGGTAGCGGGAGACGACCAGTTCCATGCCCTTGATGGCGTCGGCCCGGTCGCCGGTCGCCGCCTGGGCGCGGGCCCGGCCCTCCAGCGCCGGAAGGTAGTTCTCGTCGGCGGCCAGGGCGCGGGCGTAGTAGTTCAGCGCGCTCTTGTAGTCGCCCTGGTTCCAGGCGAGCAGACCGAGCTGGGCGGCCACGTAGGAGATGTCGCCCTTCGACGTGGCCGTGGACAGGGCCTGCGCCAGCACCCGCCGGGCGCCCCGCACGTCACCGCGCAGCTCCCGGACATACGCGTACCGCGTGAAGACCGGTACGCCCGGCTTGCGCCGGTCGGCGAGGTCGGCCGCCTTGCTCGCCTCGTCGTAGCGGCCGAGCTCGACCAGGGCGTCGATACGCGAGGACAGGGCGTTCGCGTTGTACGCGTTCTGCTTCAGGGCCTGGTCGGCGTAGGTGAGCGCCGGCGCGAACTCGTGCCGGGCGGCGGCGAGCGCGGCCTCGGCGGCCAGCGCCTGGTCGTTGTCCGGGGTGATCCGGAGCGCGCGCCTGAGGGCCTTCTCGGCCTGCGGGTAGCGGGACGGGTCGCCCTTGGTGCGCGCCTGCTCGACGTAGGCGAGGCCGAGGGTGGCCCAGCTGTCGGAGTCCTTCGGCTGGGTGCGGAGATGGGCCTGGAGAGAGGCGATCGTGGTGTCGAGGTCCCCGCTCGCCAGCAGCGCCGGGTCCACCGCGCTCGACGTGGCCACCGCCGCCGTACCGCTGTCCCCGTCGGACCCGAAGGCGATCGCCCCGCCGGTCAGCGCGATCGCCATCAGCAGGGCGGAACCGGCGAGTCGGGCCCGCCGCCAGTTCCGCCCCGCGGCGGCGAACCGGCGCAGGGCGGCGACGCGCTCGTCGTCCTTGGTCTCGGCGGGCTGCTTGTCGTTCGTACCCGGGGCCATGCCCTCTCCTAGTAGCTGTTCGTGCGGGGCGGCGCGGCCCGCGCCGTGGGGGATTGGGTGGGTGCGGGCCGCGCCAGTAAATGAGGGGCGTGTCGAGCGCCCCGAAGGGGTGCGGGGCTGTGATGGATGTGCGACCACCGTCGCGCGGGCGCGACCGGCCACCGCCGACCCGCAGTCACCCAACCGCCCTTGCCGGAACGGCGACTAGTACGGCCGCCGCATCCGACGCCGCCACCAGCCGAACCCGGTGCCGATCAGCAGCACGCCCGCCGCACCCGCGGCCGCCGACCCGGCGATCAGTGTCGTGTTGCTGTCACCGGAACCGGTCAGGGCGTCGCCCAGCGCGCTCTTCGTGCTGCTCTGGGCCGCGCTCTTGGCGAGCGCACCGCGCGAGCCGGACGTCGGCTCGGCCACGTACGGGAAGTACTTCTCGAAGCCCTTGTCGTTCTTGTCGACCGCGTCGCCCAGGTCGTTCTTGGAACCGACCAGTTCGCCCTCCATGACCTGGAGCGCCTCGTCGATCACGTCGTCGGTGAGCCGGCGCCCGTTCGGGAAGCCCGCGTTGTCGCCGTCCAGGACACCGAGCCGCTTGGGCTTGGCGGTGGGCTTGATGGACGTGTTCAGGCGGAGCATCTCCGACGGCTTCGCCTGCGGCTGCTCCGTGTTGAGGCCCTTGACGCCCGTGAGGAACACGCTGACGAGGTCGTTGCGGGGCTCGGACGGCGCCTTGATGTTGTAGATCTGCTGGATCAGCTTCGGCAGTTCCGGGTTGGTGACGTTCTTCAGGAACTGCGCGTCGTCCTTCGGCTGGGACGCGTTGAACCTGTCCTTGTCCTTCTGCGGGTTGACGACCTCGTTGACCAGCGGGTTGCCCAGGCGCGAGACCTGCGCGTAGTAGCCCTGCGCGTTCCTGCGCTGGGTCGTCGCGTAGATGCCGACGGTCGGACGCGACGCCGACTGCCGGATCAGGGAGTTCGGCACCTGGAGGGCGATCGTGTTGACGTTGTAGCCCTTGAGGGTGTCCCGCCCGACCTCGGAGAGGTTGCCGCCGTACAGCAGGTCGAAGACGCGCAGGTCGGCGAAGAACGGGTCGTCGGCCTGGCCGGCGAAGGTCGCGCCGCCGTTCGCCGTCTTGTAGATGGCCTGGGAGCGCAGCTTCGCGTAGTCGGGCATCGACGCCTTGCCGACGTCCGAGGGAGCCGCCGGGATGTTGTCGGCGATCCTCGTCCGGTACTGCTGCTTGCCGTTCTTCAGCTTGATGAGGTCGAGGTCGTACGACTGCGTGACGTTCAGGTCGGGGTCGTTGAGGCTGTCGACCACGCCCGTGTTGTAAAGGAACGTGTTCTTGTTCTTGATCTTGGTGCGGAACGTGTAACGGAAGATCAGGTCGTCCAGTGCGTCACCGTTGTTGTCGATGTGGATGTCGTACTGGGCGTCGTCGGCGAACTGGTAGAAGTTCGGGCCGCCGGCCGGCTCCTCGAAGGGGATGTAGTCCGACACGATCGTCGTGGTGTCGGACTTGTCCGGGCTGACGAACGCGTACAGGTCGGTGTTGTCGTACTGCGGGGTGCCCGAGATGAGCGGGGCCTCCCGGTGGGAGGAGGCGGAGGCCGCCCCCGGTTCCAGCGCGGCGACGCTGGCGGCTGTGATCCCGCCGGTGGCCAGTGCCCCACAGATGAGCGTGACGAGGCCTTTGCGCCGTGCGCCGCTCCTGGAGTTTAGAGGTGTCATGCCGTCCGTCCCTCGGTCCCAACTTGCTTGACGGACGGGTATACGGAGCGGCGAGGCCGTTTGGATTGGTCCGCAGAAAGAAAATCTTTTTTCGTGGTCAACCCGCGTTTCGGGCGCTCGCGTACGTACTTCTGCCGGAGGTGTGTCAGTTGCGAATGCCTGGTGTGGGAGGACGGGCCGGGTGCGGCCACAGGAGGGGGGACGGGGTGGAGGCGGACGAACTGCTGGTGCTCGTCGCCGCTGGCGACCAGAAGGCGTTCGAGGACCTCTACGGACTTGTGTCCGGTCCGGTGTTCGGGCTCGTGCGACGCGTGGTCCGCGACCCCGCCCAGTCCGAGGAGGTGGCCCAGGAGGTGCTGCTCGAACTCTGGCGCTCCGCGGCCAGGTTCGACCCCGCCCGGGGCAGTGCCCTGTCCTGGATCCTCACTCTCGCCCACCGCCGCGCCGTCGACCGGGTGCGCAGCGCCCGCGCGGCCGGCGAACGCGAACAGCGCGAGGCCCTGCGCGCCGGCGAACCCGCCTTCGACCAGGTCGCCGAAACGGTGGAGGCCGGCCTGGAGCGTGAGTGGGTGCGCCGCTGCCTGGACCGTCTCACCGCCCTGCAGCGCCAGTCCGTCACGCTCGCCTACTACGACGGCTACACCTACCGTGAGGTCGCCGAGCGGCTCAAGCTGCCGCTGGGCACGGTCAAGACCCGAATGCGTGACGGACTCACCCGGATGCGCGACTGTCTGGGAGGCGCCGCATGAGTCTCGTCGGCCGCCTGCTGCACCGCGAGGACCTGCACTCGCTGGCCGCGCCCTACGCCCTTGACGCCCTGGACGCCGGTGAACGGCGGCGCTTCGAGAGGCATCTCAAGGACTGCGGCCGGTGTGCCGACGAGGTCCGGGCGCTGACCGAGGACGCGGTACGGCTCGCCTGGTCGACGGCGGCCCCGCCGCCGCTCGCGATGCGCGACCGGGTGCTGGCCGCCGTGCGCGCCACCCCGCAGGAGCCGGCCCTGGGCCAGGAGCGCGTGCCCAATCTGCCGCCGCACGTCTGGGGCGTACAGCCCCCGCCGCCGCGCCGGCGGCCGCGTCCGCTGTTCGTGCCGTTCGCCACCGCCACCGCGGCCGCCGCGCTGGTCGTCGCCTCGCTGTTCGCGGTGCAGGCCGACCGGACCCGGGAGCAGCTCGACGCCGCGCGCTCCCAGTCACGTGAGATCGCCCACGTTCTGGCCGCGACCGACGCCCGCGCGACCAGCTACCAGGACGCCCAGGGCCGGAGTATCGGAGCGGTGGCCTCCGTTTCGGAGGGGCGGGCCGTCGTCACCCTCAGCGGATACGGCACCCCGGCGAACGGCCGGGTGCACCAGCTCTGGCTCATGCGCCCCCGTGTGCAACCGCGCTCCCTCGGGCTCTTCAAGGCCGGCACACCCCTGGTCGCGACGGGGCTGAGCAGGTCCGCGACGTCACTCGCCGTGACCGTCGAGCCCGCCGGAGGGTCAGCACAGCCCACCAGCCAGCCAGTTGTCCAACTCGCCCTGAAATCGGTTGGATTCGGAAAGTAATCGAAGCGTAGTTCAAGAGGGGTCGTCAACACCCTTGCGGGGAAGGTGAATCCTGTGACCGCGATACACGAGTGCCCCCTCGGGGCGATAGGGTTACCCTGCCCGGGCCGGGTGGACTCGTACGGGTGGGGAGTGACATGGATCAGATAACACGCAGCAGGGCGAGGGTTCCTGCGATCACCTGCGGGAGCGGCGCGACCAGTTCGCGCCTCGACCGCCATCTGTCGGTGCTGGCGGGTCCCGCCATACCGCAGCAGCAGGCGGTCGAGGCGACGTCGCTGATGCGTGAGCTGACATCGCGTGAACCCGCGCAGCGCAGCGACCGGGTGACGCGGGTCGGCCGTGTCTCCCTCTTCGCGCCGCTGCGCCGGCTGCGCCGATCGCTGTTCGGCGGCAACAAGCACTGACCGCCTGACCGTCACGCCCGCGCTCAGGCCGCCACACCGTCCCGGCGCAACGCTGCGATCTCGGCGTCCGTCATCCCCACGGCACGCAGCAGCGCTCCGGTGTGCTGCCCGAGCGCGGGCACGTCCCCCATCCGCGGCTCGTCCCCGCCCGGCAGTGTGATGGGGGGCAGCAGCGCACGCAGTGGCCCGGCCGGCGACCCCACCTCCCGCCACCGCTGCCGCGCCGCCAGCTGCGGATGCCCGGCCAGTTCCCGCAGATCCCGCAGCCGTGCGCACGCGATGCCCGCGGCCTCCAGCCGTGCCAGCGCCTCGTCGGCACCGAGCGCCTTGAGCGCGGTGCCGACGACTGCGTCGGTCCGTGCCCGGTTCGCCACCCGCGCCGCGTTCGTCGCGAACGCCGGATCCGCGCCCAACTCGGGCTGGCCGATCACCTGTTCGGCCAGCCGCCGCCACTCCCGGTCGTTCTGCACGGACAGCAGCACCCGCCCGCCGTCCGCGGTCGGATAGGCGTCGTACGGCGCGATCACGGCATGCGCCAGACCCGTGCGCTCGGGCGGCGTCCCGCCGTGCATCGTGTGATGCAGCGGATGCCCGAGCCACTCGGCCAGTGCCTCCAGCATCGACACCTCCACCGGCCCGCCCCTCCCGGTGGTCCCGCGCCGCACCAGCGCCGCGAGGACCCCCGAGAAGGCGTACATGGCCGCCGCGATGTCCGCGGCCGGGATCCCGGCCTTCACGGGCTGCTCCGGCGTCCCGGTGACCGACACCAGCCCCGCCTCGCACTGCACGAGCATGTCGTACGCGCGTTTGCCGGCGTACGGCCCCGACGCCCCGTACCCGGAGATGTCCACCGCGACCAGCCGGGGGTGCGCGGCGCACAGCGTGGCCGCGTCGAGCCCGAGCCGGGACGCGGCACCGTGGGCCAGGTTCTGCACGAAGACGTCCGCGTCCGCGATCAGCCGCCGTACGACGTCCAGGCCGCGTGGGTCCTTGAGGTCCAGCGCGATGGACTCCTTGCCCCGGTTGCACCACACGAAGTGCGAGGCGAGCCCCCGGGCGGCGGTGTCGTAGCCACGCGCGAAGTCCCCGCCGTCGGTCCGCTCCACCTTGATGACCCGGGCCCCGAGGTCGGCGAGCTGCCGGGTGGCGAAGGGGGCGGCCACGGCCTGTTCGACGGCGACGACGGTGATGCCTTCGAGAGGCAGGGGGAGACGGTCCATGGACCGGATCATGTCCGGTGACCGCCGGGTTTGTCAGCAGCGCCCGTACCGGCGGACGGCGAGGGGCAGGAAGACGGCGATGAGGACCACGCTCCAGACGAGCGAGCCCAGGACGGGGTGCACCACCGGCCAGGCCGCGCCGTCGGGGACGGGAGCGTTGCCGAAGAGGTCGCGCAGGGCCGTCGTCACCTGATGCCGCCGAGGGCGCCCCGGCCTTCAGACGGGGGAGGGATCGGCCCCCTGCGGAGCAGGGCAAGGAAAGAGCAATTGCCGTCAGGGCGATTGGTCGTCTCCACTCGCCGGGCCGAGTGCGACCTCAAGCAGGTGGACGATCTCAGAGTTGAGGGACCGCCGGTCAGTGCGGGCTTCCTCAACGAGGCGCGTGTGCAGTTCCGTTGGCAGGCGGAGAGAGATCCGCTTCTCGTCTTCCATGCTAAAATGATGCCATGGCGACACCGCAGGAGCGGCGGGAGGATGCCGGGCGCACCCGGTACACCTACCGACTCCGCGTCTCGTCGACCGCCCACACGGGCCTCATGGCCGAGTGGGCGCGCTGCCGGTGGGTGTGGAACGAGTGTGTGGCCATGTCCCACAAGGTCCACGCCCTGAACCGGGACGCGGCCGAGAAGACGACGTGTGGCCCGGCCCAGCTCGACAAGATACTGACCGAGGCCCGCGCCGCGATGGCGTGGCTGCGTGAGGGTGCCTCGGTGCCGCAGCAGCAGACCATCCGCGACTTCGCCAAATCCCGCACCAAGGCCGTCAAGGACATCAGGGCCGGACTGCCGATGCGGCAGCGCGCCGGGATGCCGAGGGTGAAGAAGAAGCGTGAGGCGCTGCCTACGCTGAACTACACCACCCGGGGCTTCCGGTTGAAGGACGGCCGCCTGCACCTGGCCGGGGGCATCGTCCTGACCGTGGTGTGGTCCCGTGACCTACCGGCCGTCCCGTCGTCGGTGCGCGTGCACCGCGACGCGGTCGGGCATTGGTACGCCTCGTTCGTCGTTGCCACCGAAACGCAGCCGCTTCCCGCCACGGGCCGCGTGCTCGGCGTGGACTGGGGCGTCAAGGAAACCGCCACCACCACCTCCGACACCCACGACCTCCCACATGCCCGGCATGGGAAGAACGCCGCACAGAAACTCGCTCGCTACCAACGGATGATGGCCCGCCGCCGCCCCGCCAAGGGGCAGACCGCGTCCAAGGGATACCGCGCAGCCCAGCGGCAGGCCGCGAAACTGCACAAGAAGGTGGCCCGGCAGCGGCAGGACACCGCCCGCAAGTGGGCCAAGCGTGTGGTCCGCG
This sequence comes from Streptomyces sp. NPDC086519, assembly GCF_040686075.1. Classification (NCBI taxonomy): domain Bacteria; kingdom Bacillati; phylum Actinomycetota; class Actinomycetes; order Kitasatosporales; family Streptomycetaceae; genus Streptomyces; species Streptomyces sp. NPDC086519. The sequence goes on along the minus strand of NZ_JBFBJL010000001.1, from coordinate 442,021 downwards.
ACCATGATGCCATCGCCGTCGAGGACTTCCGCCCGAAGTTCCTGGCCAGGACCACTATGGCCCGTAAAGCCGCAGACGCGGCGATCGGTGCCACCAAGACGGCCCTGATCGAGATGGGCCGCAAGCACGGGCGGGACATCCGCCTCGTGCATCCCGCGCACACCAGCATGGACTGCGCGTCGTGCGGAGCGAGAACCAAGCACGCACTTCCTCTTTCGGAACGTACCTACACCTGCACCGCGTGCGGAGCCGTGTCTCCCAGGGACAAGAACTCCGCCCGCGTGATGCTGGTCCGGGCTGGTCTCAACCCGGCTGGTGTCGAGGGCGTAAGACCTCCGGGAGCGCTGCTCCCGGAGGCAGCCTGAGCCAGGAATCCCCTCCCCGCCAGGGAGGGGAGGATGTCAAAGCAGCGTCAGTTGACCTGCCGGGCCTTCTTCCGTGTGCTCCAGGATCGACGCCGGTTTGCGGGCCGCCTCCGGCGGCGGGAGAACGCCCGCCACCGTCAGGTCGGCCGCCGTGATCCGTGTCGTGATCTCCAGGGCGGCCCGCTGCGCGCGGACGTCTGCCAGCAGGGTCAGGACCGTGATCAGTTCCAGCAGCTCCGAGGTCTGCTGCTGCGGCCACGTCGTGGGGCCGATCGCCGACAGGGTGCCCGGTTCCCCCTGGTGTACGCGGGTGGTGAACCACGCCTCCAGGACCCGTACCTCGCCCGTCCTGAAGTCCCAAGCCTCCCGCGGCACCGGGGAGATGCGGCCCTCGTCGAGGTGGAGGGCCTCCTCCTCGGGGTCGTAGAGGATCGTGCCGGGGCGGGCGGGGAGCGGGGCCCGGACGTACGGGCGGCGGCCGCCCGGGAGCCGGGGGCGTTCGCCGTCGCGGCGCAGCAGCCACAGGGCCCGGCGGCCCAGTGCCACGCCTCTCGACCAGAGGTCGGGGTCCCCGGTCAGCGGCACGGTGTGGTCGGCGCGCACCGTCGCCAGGATCCAGGCCAGGACGTCCACAGGAGTGGGGTGTCCGCCCAGCCGGTCGGCCAGGTAGGCCGGCAGCCCCGGTGCCAGGTTCGGTTCCTCGCCCCCCGGCCGGCGGTACAGCGGGCGGATGCGGCCGGTGCGCAGGGTGGGCAGGAGGGAGGTCGCCAGCACAGGCATCCCCTCCGCCGATTCCACCGCGAAGATCTGGTGGTCGTCCGCCACCCGCCACAACTCCGGGCGGGCCGCGTCGATCAGGCGGTGGTCCGGGAGCAGCCACTGTTCGTCGAAGGGGGCCGCCAGGACGCGGACCGGCTCCGGGCAGGGGGACGAGGCCTGCTCCAGTCTCTCCGTGCCGGTCGGCCGGCCCGGTAGCTGGGCCACCGCTGAATGCACCGACCGGGATCGTGTCGGCTCGAACAACGTCTCCCGGTCGGTGCCCTCGGCCTTGAGAAGGGCGTCCCAGCGGGCCTTCAGGGTCGCCGGGACGGGAGCCGTCGGCCACCCCCGGCCGAGCCGTAGTGGTGCGACGGACCACGGCATGAGGTCCGCCAGCAGCGGAGCGTCGTCGTGCGTCACGCCCGGCATCGTACGACGAGTTCAGGTGGCGTCGAGGGTGACCGTGAAGGAGAAACGGTCGCCCCGGTAGTGGATGACGGCCAGATCCAGGACCCGGCCGGCGGTGTCGTAGGTGACGCCCGTGTAGTGCAGGATCGGGCTGAGGAGCGGGACCTGGAGCAGCCGGGCGGTCTCCGGGTCGGCCAGGCGGGCCTCGACCGTGTCCGTGATGCGGCTGATGTCCGCGCGGACGACGTCCCGGAGCACCTTGGTCATCGGCCAGCGGGCGAGGTCCTCCGGGTCGATGCGCTCGGCCAGTTCGGGGCGGACGTGGTTGCGGGCGTGGTTGGTGGGCTCGCCGGTCTGCTCGTCACTGCGCAGCCGGTGGTACGCCGCCACCTGGGCGAGGTCCGGGAAGTACTCGGTGAGTTCGCCGGTGACGGGCACCGTGCCGTGGTCCAGCAGTCGCGCCGTCATGCCGGACTGCTGGGCCACGATCGCGTCCACCGAGCCGAGCAGCCGTACCGGGGTGCCCCGCCGGGCGTCCGGTTCGATGAAGGTGCCGCGGCGGCGGTGCCGGCTGATCAGGCCCTCGTCCTCCAGTTCCTTCAGCGCCTGCCGCATGGTCAGCACGCTCACGCCGTAGTGCTCCGCGAGCTGTTCCTCGGTGGGCAGCCGGAGCGGGTCCCGGGGCGAGCGGCCGAGTATCGAGGCGCGCAGCGACTGCGACACCTGGTACCAGAGCGGCAGCTTGCGGTTCAGGACGATCGAGTCCGGGGCGAAGGAGGTCACGGGCCATCCGTACCGGTGGGGGATCTTCAGTGCAAGGGGCGGAAGTGCCGTTCCAGGCCCTGCCACACGTCGTCGTAGCGCGGCTGGAGATGTTCGGCGGCCGCCGCCTGCGGGGTGAGGGTGACCGGCCAGCGGGTCTCGAACATGAATGCCAGACCGTCGTCCACCTTCTGCGGCCGCAGCTCGGCCGCGCTCGCCCGGTCGAACGTCTCCCGGTCCGGGCCGTGCGCGGACATCATGTTGTGCAGGGACCCGCCGCCCGGCACGAAGCCCCCCTTTCCGGCGGTCTTCGCGTCGTACGCGCCCTCGATCAGACCCATGTACTCGCTCATCACGTTGCGGTGGAAGTACGGCGGCCGGAAGGTGTCCTCGCCCACCAGCCAGCGCGGCGCGAAGACCACGAAGTCGACGCCGGCGAGGCCGGGGGTGTCGGAGGGCGACGTCAGCACCGTGAAGATCGACGGGTCGGGGTGGTCGTACGAGATGGTGCCGATCACATTGAAACGGCGGAGATCGTAGATGTACGGCACATGTGTGCCGTGCCAGGCGACCACGTCCAGTGGGGAGTGGTCATATGTGGCGGTCCACAGGTTGCCGCAGAACTTGTTGACCACCTCCACCGGACCCGCCACGTCCTCGTAGGCGGCGACGGGGGCCAGGAAGTCCCGGGCGTTGGCGAGGCCGTTGGCGCCGATCGGGCCGAGGTCGGGAAGGCGGAAGGGCAAGCCGTAGTTCTCGCACACATAACCCCGGGCCGTGTCCTCCAGCAGCTCCACACGGAAGCGGACCCCACGGGGGATCAGCGCCACGTGTCCTGGTTCCACATGCAGCAGACCGAACTCCGTGTGCAGCAGCAGTCCGCCGTGCTCCGGGACGACGAGCAGCTCGCCGTCCGCGTCGGAGAAGACCCGCGTCATGGAGGCGTCGGCGTGATAGAGGTGCACGGCCATGCCGGTGCGCTGGGTGGCGTCGCCGTTGCCGCCCAGGGTCCACAGGCCGGCCAGGAAGTCCGTGCCCGGCGGCGGCTCCGGCGCCGGGTTCCAGCGCAGTCGGTTCGGGTCCGGGGCGAGGTCCGTGAAGGGGGCGGTGCGCAGCGCCCCGTTGCCGGCGGCGCGGGTGAACGCCGGATGGGCGGCCGAGGGGCGGATCCGGTACAGCCAGGAGCGGCGGTTGTGGGCCCGCGGCTCGGTGAAGGCGCTGCCGCTGAGCTGCTCCGCGTACAGGCCGAGCGGGGCGCGCTGCGGGGAGTTGCGGCCCTCGGGCAGGGCGCCCGGCACCGCCTGGGAGGAGTGCTCGTTGCCGAACCCGGAGAGGTACGACAGCCCCTCGGCGGTCTTCCGCGCTTCCCCGCGCTCTCGCTCGCGCTCGTACACGCTCGCGCGGGAGGTGCCCCCATCGCTCATGTTCGCTCCCTGAACCTGTCGGCACGCCATCGATTCCTATGCAACACCGTAGGATTGAGCGGGGCCGGGTGCAAGAGGGCCCGGATCATCCCGGCGGGGGACGGCGAGAACCCGACTTGAGGGGGATCCGGTCTTCGGCGCGCTGTTCTACGCTCCCGGTCATGTCGTGGACGCGTGGACTGCCGGGGGCGCTCGCGGTCTGCGTGCTGCTGCTGGTCGCGGCGGCGGGCTGCGCGAGCGGGGACGCGCACGGGCGGCGGGGCACGGCGTCCCCCTCGCCGGTGGGCAAGATCCTCGACGAGACGGACGCGAGCGGGCGCCACTACCGCGAGCTGGACAGGAAGCGGGCGCCCGAGGTGGACACGGTGGTCACCCCCGACGCCGCCGGCGGCTGGGACGTCCGGCTCGACGTGCACCGCTTCCGGTTCTCGCCGGCGGGCACCGCGGCGAAGGCGGTCGTCGGCCGGGGCCTGGCCTGTCTCTTCGTCGACGGCGGCCTGGTGGCGCGGCTGCGCACCGCCGCGTACCACCTGCCCGTCGGCCTGGTCCCGCACGGCACCCACCACATCACCGCCCGGCTCTACGCGGACGACGGCACGGTCTGGGCCGTGCGGGGCAAGCCGGTGGAGAGCACCGCGGACGTCACCGCGTCGGGCGCGGAGACGGCCACACCGTCGGCATCGGCGGCCAAAGCCGCCGCTCCTTCGGCCACCGGCACCGTCGCGAGCAGCCAGGACGCCGGATGAGTGCATGGGCCATCCGTCTGCGTACTGGGGGGCGAGGTTCCCGCGGTCCCGGCGGAAAGGCATCATGAAGCCCGTGCCCCAAGCGACATCGCTTCGCAAAGCGCCCGTGCAGCGCCGCAGCGCCGAACGGCTGACCAGGATCCTCGACGCCTGTGCCGACCTCCTCGACGAGGTGGGCTACGACGAGCTGAGCACCCGGGCCGTGGCGGTGCGCGCCGGGGTGCCCATCGGCTCGGTCTACCGCTTCTTCGGCAACAAGCGGCAGATGGCCGACGCCCTCGCCCAGCGCAACCTGGAGCTGTTCTCCGAGCGGGTCACCGAGCGGCTGAAGGACGCGCCGAGGGGGGGCTGGCGGGCCGCGATGGACGCGGTGCTCGACGAGTACCTGGCCATGAAGCGCACCGCCCCCGGCTTCTCCCTCGTCGACTTCGGCAACCAGATCCCGGTCGGCGCCCGGCACTCCGAACCCAACCGCAGGGTCGCCGACCGCCTGACGGATCTTCTCTCCGGCTATATCGGCCGTGCTTCCGACGAGGCCCTGCGCCGCACGTTCCTCGTCGCCGTGGAGACGGCCGACACCTTGGTCCACCTGTCCTTCCGGATGGACCCGGAGGGCGACGAGAAGATCATCGCGGAGATGCGGGAACTCCTGCAGGCGTACCTGGCCCGGGTTCTGGACTGACGGCCGGCCCGAACGCCCCGACCGGAGCGCCCCCGGTGCCCGCCGAGGCCGGTCAGGCCCACCGCGTCCGCGCCGTGGAGATCGCCCGTGCCTCGGTCCTCGCCCGGCCGCCGCACAGGTCCAGCCCGCCGGTGCTCGCCGGTGCCCGCCGTCCCCGTCCCGGCCGGCACGGCCGCAAACGCTGCCCAGGGGCCCGGCCGTTGCGCCGCACGAGCGATATCTGACGGCGCGTCGCACGTGGCTGCCGCGGTCCTCGGAGTGCGTGGGTGACAGTCCAGACGAAAGGTCGATTTGTATGAAAATCATCTAATCGGAGGAGCTTGCATGCCCACGCTCACACATCCGCGCACCACCGGTTCCCGCGCGGGCGCCACCGTCGTCCTCACCGCCCTCGCCGCGGCGGGCGCGTCGTGGGTGGCCGCGCCGAACGCGGCGGCCCAGGGGGAGAACGGTGACATCAGGGTCCACCGCGTGGGCGTGCCCTTCGGTGTCTCGAAGGACGACCCGGTCGTCTGCAAGTTCTACCTCGACGCCGTCAACTTCGACACGCTCACCGTGATCGACTACACCATCACGCCGCAGCCCCCGCTGCCCACCGCCGCCAGCGTCACCGGCAGCATCCAGCTCGCCGGAGGAGCCGGCCACACCGATCCGCTGGGGCTGGCGGACGGGCAGTACAAGATCGCGTGGACCGTGGACGGCGCGAACGGCGCGCGCAAGGAGAAGATCTTCCGGGTCAACTGCCATGACGGCAGGCAGGACGGGGCGCAGGGCCAGAACGGTGCGAACGGGCAGGGCGAGCAGAACGGCCAGAACGGCCAGAACGGTGTGAACGGGCAGATCGGTCCGGGCGAACAGAACGGTTCGAACGGCCGGATCGAGGACAGCCAGCGCAACGACACGGCCTGGGTGCAGGGCGGCGACCGCGACGGCCCGCAGGGCGGGGTGCACGCGGGCGGCGGCGGTCTCGCCGACCCGGCGGCCGCGTTCTCGCCGCTGGCCGCGGCCACGGCCGTGAGTCTGGTCGCGGCCAGTGGCGTGGTGTACGTCCGGCTGATCCGCCGTCGCCCCCATGGCGCCGCGTAGGCGCAGACGCAGGCCCTGGTACCGGACCCGCGCCTACCGCCTCGCCAGGACGGCCGTGCTGGCGATCGTCCTGGTGACCGTGGTCCGGTGGTGGGGGGACGGCGGGCCGACCGTACCGGACGGGCCGGACGCCTTGGCGGCCGGCCCGGGCGCGGGGGCCCGCCCGGGGCCCCCGCCCCGCCCGCTGCCCCGGTCCCGGCCGACGTCGCTGCGCATCCCGTTCCTGGGTGTCGACGCGCCGGTCGTCGGCGTCCGGCTCGACCGGGACCGGCAGTTGGAGACACCGCCGGTCGACAAGCAGAATCTGGTCGGCTGGTTCCAGGGCGGCGCCACGCCGGGCGAGTCCGGCCTCGCGGTCGCCGTCGGCCACCGTGACACCACCACGGGGCCCGCCGTCTTCGCGGCACTCGCCCAGGTGAAGCCGGGCAAACGGATCGAGGCCGGGCGTGCGGACGGCCGTACCGCCGAGTACACCGTGGACCGGGTGAAGGTCTACGACAAGGCCGACTTCCCCGACAAGGAGGTGTACGGCCCGACCCCGCGTCCCGAACTCCGGGTGATCACCTGCGGAGGTCTCTTCAGCCGGAGGACCGGCTACACCAGCAACGTGGTGGTCTTCGCCCACCTGACCGCGACGCGGTGAGCGGGCGGAGCGGTCGTGAGGGCGGTGCGATCTCCACCGGGGGTGCGCAGGGGGTGGGGGTGGCTGTGCCGTGAGCGGCTGCCGCGCCGTCGTGGCCTGTCGCGCCCGCGCGCGGCGGGGCCGCAGATCCGATACGGCCCCGTGCTCCTGACGGGGCGCCGCGGTCCAGCCGTGCCGACCGGCCTGGACGGGTGAACTCCGGTGGGAAGCCGGGACCTGGGATGGGCAGGCCCTCTAGAAATGGGGCATGCCTGTACATTCTCGTCGTCATCGCTCGGCCCTCGCGGTGGCCGGGATCCTGCTGGCCGGTACTCCGGGCGCGTACACCGCGCTGGCCGGCGGCCATTCCGGGGCCGCGTCGGCGCGAGGCGAGCCGTACGTCGAGACCCGGCTGCTCTTCGGCACCGCCCGACCGGACGGCGGACCCGCTGTCACCGACCGGCAGTTCACGGCGTTCGTCGACAAGGAGGTCACCCCGGAGTTCCCCGGCGGGCTCACCGTGCAGGACGGGCGCGGGCAGTGGCGGGACGCGCACGGGTCGATCGAGAAGGAGCGGTCGTACGTGCTGATCCTGCTGTATCCGGAGTCGGGGGCGCGGGGCAGTGACCGGAAGATCGAGGAGATCCGGCGGGCCTACGAGAAGGCCTTCGCGCAGGAGAGCGTGGGCAGGGTCGACGAACGCGCCCGGGTCGGCTTCTGATGGTCCCCGGGCATGTCTGGCGCACTAAAACTATCGCCGCTAGTTTGTGACTCGGACGACGCAGCCCTGCCGGGAGGAACCAGCATGAAGGCACATGACGGCCTGTACATCGACGGCGACTGGCGCGCCGCCGAGAGCAGGGACGTGATCGAGGTGGTGAACCCGGTCGACGAGCAGGTCGTCGGGCGGGTCCCGGCGGGTGGCGCGCTGGACGTCGACACCGCCGTACGTGCCGCCCGTGCCGCCCTCCCGGCGTGGGCCGCGACCCCGCCCGCCGAGCGGGCCGCCCGGCTCGCCGCCCTGCGCGACGTGCTCGTGGCCCGGAAGGACGAGATCGCCGAGACGGTCACCGCCGAACTGGGCGCACCGCCCCAGCTCTCCCAGGCGGTCCACGCCGGCGTGCCCATCGCGGTCGCGGGCTCCTACGCCGAACTGGCGGCCACCCACTCCTTCGAGGAGCAGGTCGGCAACTCCACCGTCTACCAGGAGCCGGTGGGTGTGGTCGGCGCGATCACGCCCTGGAACTACCCGCTGCACCAGATCGTCGCCAAGGCCGCCCCGGCGCTCGCCGCCGGCTGCACGGTCGTGCTCAAGCCCGCCGAGGACACCCCGCTGACCGCCCAGCTGTTCGCGGAGGCGGTGCACGAAGCGGGCTTCCCGGCAGGTGTGTTCAACCTGGTCACCGGCCTCGGCCCGGTCGCGGGGCAGGCCCTCGCCGAGCACCCGGGCGTCGACCTGGTCTCCTTCACCGGCTCCACGGCCGTCGGCAGGCAGATCGGCGCGGTGGCCGGGGCCGCCGTGAAGAAGGTCGCCCTCGAACTGGGTGGCAAGTCCGCCAACGTCATCCTGCCGAGCGCCGACCTCGCCAGGGCCGTCAACGTCGGCGTGGCCAACGTGATGTCCAACTCAGGGCAGACGTGCAGTGCCTGGACCCGGATGCTGGTCCACGCCGACCGGTACGAGGAGGCGGTGGAGCTGGCGGCGGCGGCCGCCGCCAAGTACGGCGAGCGGATCGGGCCGGTCGTCAGCGCCAAACAGCAGGAGCGGGTGCGCGGTTACATCGAGAAGGGCGTCGCGGAGGGGGCCCGGCTGGTTGCCGGCGGCCCCGAATGCCCGCGTGAGCGGGGGTACTTCGTCAGCCCGACCGTCTTCGCCGATGTCACCCCCGAGATGACGATCGCGCAGGAGGAGATCTTCGGCCCGGTTCTGTCGATCCTGCGCTACGAGGACGAGGAGGACGCCCTGCGCATCGCCAACGGCACGGTCTACGGGCTCGCGGGGGCCGTCTGGGCCGGGGACGAGGCGGAGGCGGTGGCCTTCGCCCGGCGCATGGACACCGGACAGGTCGACATCAACGGCGGACGCTTCAACCCCCTTGCCCCGTTCGGCGGTTACAAGCAGTCGGGCGTCGGGCGGGAGCTGGGCGCGCACGGGCTCGCCGAGTACCTCCAGACCAAGTCCCTGCAGTTCTGAGGAGGCCGCTGCGATGACTTTCACGGTCCGAGCCGCCGTACTGCCCGCCGTGGGCGCCCCGCTGTCGGTCACCGCGATCGAACTCCCGGACCCCGGCCCGGGCCAGGTCCGGGTCCGGCTCGCCGCCGCCGGCGTCTGCCACTCCGACCTCTCCCTCTCCGACGGCACCATGCGGGTGCCGGTCCCGGCGGTCCTCGGCCACGAGGGCGCGGGCACCGTGGTGGCCGTGGGGGAGGGGGTCACCCGGCTCTCGCCGGGCGACCCCGTCGTCCTCAACTGGGCGCCCTCCTGCGGAAGCTGCCACGCCTGCGCGCTCGGCGAGGTCTGGCTGTGCGCCAACGCGCTGAACGGCTCCGCCGACGTCCACGCCCGCACGGCGGACGGCACCGACCTGCACCCCGGCCTGAACGTGGCGGCCTTCGCCGAGGAGACCGTGGTCGCCGAGTCCTGCGTCCTCCCGCTCCCCGCCGGCATCCCGCTCACCGACGCGGCCCTCCTCGGCTGCGCGGTCCTCACCGGGTACGGCGCCGTCCACCACTCGGCGCGGGTCCGGCCGGGCGAGACGGTGGCGGTGTTCGGTGCCGGCGGGGTGGGTCTGGCCGCCGTCCAGGCGGCCCGGATCGCGGGCGCGTCCACGATCATCGCCGTGGACGTCTCCGCGGAGAAGGAGGGGCTGGCCCGCGCGGCCGGCGCCACGGACTACGTCCTCGCCTCCGACACCACGCCCCGCGAGATCCGCGCCCTGACCGGCAGACAGGGCGTCGACGTCGCCGTGGAGTGCGCGGGCCGCGCGGTCAGCATCCGCGCGGCCTGGGAGTCCACCCGGCGGGGCGGCCGTACGACGGTGGTCGGCATCGGCGCCAAGACCGAACAGGTCACCTTCAACGCCCTGGAGCTCTTCCACTGGGGCCGCACTCTGTCCGGCTGCGTCTACGGCAACTCGGACCCGGCCCGCGACCTGCCGGTGCTCGCCGGACACGTCCGGGCCGGCCGCCTGGACCTCGGCGCGATGGTGACCGAACGCATCGCCCTGGAGGGCATCCCGGCGGCCTTCGAGAACATGACCGCGGGCAAGGGCGGCCGGGCGCTGGTCGTCTTCTGACCGGCCGTCACGGCACCTGTTCGGAGCGGGGCTCCCCGGCCCTGGTCACGGTCCGGGGAGCGCGCGTCCGCGCCCGGGACCGGGACACCGCCACACCGGCCAGGCACAGCACGCCGCCCGCCAGGGTGACCGGCCCGGGCACCTCGCCGAGGGCCAGCCACGACATCAGCACCACCAGCGCCGGCACGGCGTACGTCGTCGCGCCCATCCGGCTGGCGGTGGTCCTGGCCAGGGCGTACGCCCAGGTCGTGAAGGCGAGCGCGGTCGGGAAGACGCCCAGGTACACCATGTTCAGGGTGGCGGACAGGGGCGCGTCGGCGGCCTGGTGCACCAGCTGCCCGGCGAACGGCAGACACGCGACGGCGCCGACGAGACACCCGTACGTCGTCGCCTGGAGCGCGCTCGCCGTGGCGAGCGCGGGCTTCTGGGAGACGACACCGGCCGCGTAGGCCACCGCCGCGAGCAGGCACAGCACCACACCCAGCACCGAGGAGCCGCCCCCGCCTGCCATCGACAGCCCCACGGTCACGGCGCCCGCGAACGACACCGCCATCCCCGCGAGCAGCCGCGGCGGCATGGGATCACCGAGCAGCCGGGCGCCGAGCAGGGCGATCAGCAGGGGGCCGACGTTCACCACGAGGGCGGCCGTCCCCGCGTCCACCTGCTGCTCGCCCCAGTTGAGGGCGACCATGTAGAAGCCGAACCACAGCACGCCGGACACCCCGATCCCGCGCCAGGCGGACCTGGGCGGCGGCGGTACCCGCCGTACGGCACAGATCAGCCCGAGCGCGAGCGCCCCGGCCGACATCCGCCCGAACGCGAGCGCGCCCGGCGAGTAGGCCGCCCCGGCACTGCGGATCGACACGAAGGCGGAGGCCCAGAGCACGACGGTGACACAGGCGGCGACGGTCGGGAGAAGGCGCGGTCGAGCCGGGGTGGCTTGGTTCGTCATAGCCCCGAGGGTATGGACGCGGCCGACCGGGCGCTGGCGGATTTCGGACGGGTGATCGGTGGGGCGGGGCTGGGGCCGGGGGTGGGGACGCTTACCGGCGCCGGCAGGGTGCCGCCCGCGCCCACCCGTGCCGCCCCAGCGGCACGACTGCCCGCGGCTGAATCAGCTGACATACTGCCCGCGGCTGAATCAGCTGACACGCTGCCCGCGGCTGAATCAGCTGACACGCTGCCCGCGGCTGGATGAGAGACGCGGCCGGGCAGCGCGCCGCAAGGGGCGCGGGGCCGTGTCGATCTGCGGCTCCGCCGCGTGGGCGGGTCCGGCCCCCGCCGGCCCGCGGCCGACCACGTGCCGACGTCGCCCCTACGCCGTCGTCTCCTTCACCCGCGCGAACTGTTCACTCAACCCGTCCAGCAACGCCCGCAACCCCGTCTCGAACGCCCGCGCGTCGATCTTCTCCTGGCGTTCCGAGAGGAGATGCGCCTGTCCGAGATGCGGATAGTCGGCCGGGTCGTACGCGCTCACGTCGTCCACGAAGCCCCCGGCGAACGACCCCAGCGCCGACCCCATGATGAAGTACCGCATCAGCGCCCCGATGGACGTCGCCTGCGCCGGCGGCCACCCCGCGCCCACCATCGCGCCGTAGACCGCGTCGGCGAGCCGGAGTCCGGCCGGCCGGCGGCCGGGGCCCCGGGCGAGGACCGGGACGATGTTCGGGTGGTCGCGCAGCGCGGTGCGGTACGACACCGCCCAGTCGTGCAGCGCGGTCCGCCAGTCCCGGTCGGCGTCCTGCCCGAGATTCTCGAACATCGACAGGTCGACCTGCGCGCTGACCGAGTCCGCGACCGCCTCCAGGATCTCGTCCTTGGTGCGGAAGTGGTTGTAGAGCGAGGGCCCGCTCACCCCCAGCTCGGCCGCGAGCCGCCGCGTGGAGAGGGCCGCGAGGCCCTCCGCGTCCACGAGTTCCCGGGCCGCCTGGACGATCCGGTCGGTGCTGAGGAGGGGCTTGCGCGGTCGGGCCATGGCGCACATAGTAGGCCCGGGGGAATAAACTAGCAGTGCTAATTAAAGGGTGATCGCATGGTGAACCTGGGGCTCAGCGAGGAGCAGACCGCCGTACGCCGGCTCGCCCGGGACTTCGTCGACCGCGAGATCGCCCCGAACGCGACCGCCTGGGACCGCGCCGAGGAGGTCGACCGGGGCATCGTCAAGAAGCTCGGCGAGATCGGTTTCCTGGGGCTGACCATCGACGAGGAGTACGGCGGCTCCGGCGGCGACCATCTCGCGTACTGCCTGGTCACGGAGGAACTGGGCCGCGGGGACTCCTCGGTGCGCGGCATCGTGTCGGTCTCCCTCGGCCTCGTCGCCAAGACCGTCGCCGCCTGGGGGACCGAGGAGCAGAAGCGGCGCTGGCTGCCCGGGCTCACCTCCGGCGCGTACGTCGGCTGCTTCGGTCTCACCGAACCGGGCACCGGCTCCGACGCGGGCAACCTCACCACGCGGGCCGTGCGCGACGGTGACGACTACGTCGTCAACGGCACCAAGATGTTCATCACCAACGGCACTTGGGCCGACGTCGTCCTCCTCTTCGCCCGCTCCACCGACGCCCCCGGCCACAAGGGCGTCTCCGCCTTCCTCGTGCCGGCCGGCACCCCCGGCCTCACCCGCCGTCCCCTCCACGGCAAGCTGGGCCTGCGCGGCCAGGCCACCGCCGAGCTCGTCCTGGAGAACGTCCGGGTCCCCGCCTCGGCGATGCTCGGCCCGGAGGGCAAGGGTTTCTCGGTCGCCATGTCGGCGCTGGCCAAGGGGCGGATGTCGGTCGCCGCCGGCTGTGTCGGGATAGCGCAGGCCGCACTGGACGCGGCCGTCAGGTACGCGGGTGAGCGCGAGCAGTTCGGCACGCCGATCGCCGGACACCAGCTGGTCCAGGAGCTGATCAGCGACATCGCCGTCGACGTGGACGCGGCCCGGCTGCTGACCTGGCGGGTCGCCGATCTGATCGACCGGGGGCTGCCGTTCGCCACCGAGTCCTCCAAGGCCAAGCTCTTCGCCTCCGAGGCCGCGGTGCGCGCCGCCAACAACGCCCTCCAGGTCTTCGGCGGCTACGGCTACATCGACGAGTACCCGGTCGGCAAACTCCTGCGCGACGCCCGCGTGATGACCCTGTACGAGGGCACCAGTCAGATCCAGAAGCTGCTCATCGGGCGGGCGCTCACGGGTGTTTCGGCGTTCTGAGTACGTCCCTGAGTATCCCGACGGATGTGGCGGGGGCCACGCACGCCGATGCTCGGACCATGAGTGAGACACCGGTCAGACACCAGAACACGGCGGCCTTCTACGGTCAGGCCGTCGCCTCCTTCGCCCTCGCCATGACGGCCACCGTCATCGGCATCTTCCGGCTGCACGCCGACGCCTGGGTACGCGGCTTCCTCGGCATCGCCGTGCTCTACCTCGTCACCTCCGCCTTCACGCTCGCCAAGGTGGTCCGTGACCGCCAGGAGGCCGGGCAGCTCGTCAGCCGCGTCGACCAGGCCAGGCTGGAGAAGCTGCTCGCCGAGCACGACCCCTTCGAGAAGCTCTGAGGCCACGCCGCCCGGGAAAGCTCTGAGCGGGCACACTAAGCGCTCGCTCAGCTTGGGCGGTATGGTGGAGCTCCGGTATCGAGAGGGGCGAGCGAGCGATGAGTACGGCGGAGGAGACGGCCGGCGGCGAGGTCGAGCCGTGGGAAGAGGTCACCCCTGACGCGGCCCGGCGCCTGCTGGTCGCCGCTGTGGAGGCCTTCGCCGAACGCGGCTACCACGCCACCACCACCCGCGACATCGCGGGCCGGGCCGGCATGAGCCCCGCCGCGCTCTACATCCACTACAAGACCAAGGAAGAGCTGCTCCACCGGATCAGCCGCATCGGTCACGACAAGGCCCTGGACATTCTCCGGACGGCCGCCCGGCGCGAGGGCACCGCCACCGAGCGGCTCGCCGACGCGGTCAGCTCCTTCGTCCGCTGGCACGCCGGGCGGCGCACCACCGCCCGGGTCGTGCAGTACGAACTCGAGGCACTCGGCCCCGACGCCCGCGCCGAGATCCTCGACCTGCGCCGCCAGGTCGACGCCGAGGTGCGCGGAATCATCCAGGAGGGCGTCGCCGCCGGCGAGTTCGACGTCATCGACGTGCACGGCACCACCCTCGCGGTGCTGTCGCTCTGCATCGACGTCGCCCGCTGGTTCAACGTCAACGGCCCCCGGACCCCCGAGGAGGTCGGCGCGCTCTACGCCGACCTCGTGCTGCGGATGGTCGGTGCCAAGTAGCCGCGGGGCCGCTCAGAGGTAGTAGCGGGAGACCGACTCCGCGACGCAGACCGGCTTGTCGCCGCCCTCGCGCTCCACGGTGAAGGCGACCGTCACCTGGACACCTCCCGTGACGTCCGCCACGTCGGTGATGGTCGCGGTGGCGCGCAGCCGCGAGCCGACCGGGACGGGAGCGGGGAAACGGACCTTGTTGGTGCCGTAGTTCACGCCCATCTTCACGCCCTCGACCTTGATCAGCTGGGGACCGAAGAGCGGGAGGAGCGACAGGGTGAGATAGCCGTGCGCGATGGTCGTGCCGAACGGGCCGGCGGCCGCCTTCTCCGGATCGACGTGGATCCACTGGTGGTCGCCGGTCGCCTCCGCGAACAGGTCGATCCGCTTCTGGTCGACCTCCAGCCAGTCGGTGTGGCCCAGCTGCTCGCCCACGGCCGCCTTCAGCTCGTCGGGGGAGGTGAAGATCCTCGGTTCTGCCATGTTGCCGGCCCTCTCGCACTCGCGGGATCACGCACTGCCATGTCTAAGCAACTGCTTAGCATGGTCGGGTGCGGGCTCCCTGTCAACGGACCGCGACCCACACCCGCTGGGTAGTCTCTGACGGGTGCCGCAGATTCCCGAGAAGATCCACGAGCTGACCGTGGGCCAGTTGGCCGCGCGCAGCGGCGCCGCCGTCTCCGCGCTGCACTTCTACGAGTCCAAGGGCCTCATCAGCAGTCGGCGGACCTCCGGCAACCAGCGTCGCTACACCCGCGACACACTGCGGCGGGTCGCCTTCGTCCGGGCGGCGCAGCGGGTCGGCATCCCGCTCGCGACGATCCGCGAGGCCCTCTCCCGACTCCCCGAGGAGCGCACGCCGACCCGCGAGGACTGGGCCCGTCTCTCGGCGGCCTGGCGTGCGGAACTCGACGAGCGCATCAAGCAGCTCAACCGCCTGCGGGATCATCTGACCGACTGCATCGGCTGCGGCTGTCTGTCGCTGGACACGTGCGTGCTGTCCAACCCGGACGACGCGTTCGGCGAACGACGGGCGGGGTCCCGTCTGCTGCCGGAACGCACGGAGCGCGCGCAGTAGGCCCGCGTCGGTCACCGTCCGTACTGGTGCAGCCCCTCGGTCACCAACCGGGCGTTGGACAGGGCCCGTTCGCCGTCCGGCAGCAGCAGGGTGTCCTCCAGCCCGATCCGGGTCGCGAGGCCCAGCCGGCCCGCCAGCCGCAGCACCGGCCAGGTGCCGCCCTCCTCGCCGTGCAGCAGGACCGGCCGGCCGTGGGCCGGGCCCAGCTCGGTGAGCAGGGCCCGTGCCGACTCCTCGGCGGTGGCCGGGTCGGGGTCCGTCACCTCGGCCAGCACCCGGAGCACACGGGGCCCCAGCGGCGAGGCCGCGAACCGCGCCGCCCCGTCCGTGCCGGACCAGATGCCCGCCTCCACACCGATCCCCATGGCCAGCAACTGCTCCGCGACCTCCTCGGCGCCCGGCTCGTGCCAGTTGACCGAGGCGAAGTCGGGCAGGACGGACCAGGTGCTCACCCGCTTCAGGCGCAGCCCCGGCTCCGGGGCGGCCCAGGCGCCGGTGGTCACTCCTATCGGTACGCGCAGCCGTGCGCGGAGCGCGTCCACCGTCGGTTCGACCACGCGTGGGGACAGGCTCTCCCGTCCGCACGGGGTCCTCGGGTGCACATGGACCTCCGTGGCCCCGGCCGCGACCGCCTCGGCGGCGGATTCCGCCAGCGCCACCGGTGACAGCGGCACCCCCACGCCGTCGGCGCCGCCGCGGCGTCCGTTCAGGCAGACCTGTAGCTCCATGCTCCGATGGTGCCGGTCGCCACTGACAACGGCCAGGTCACCGGCAGTTGGGGGGTGCGGCGTCCCCGGCGCACCCCCACGTGGTCAGGCCGACATGAGAAGCCGCCCGCGCCTGGCGTAGGCCAGGGCCTCGGCGGTGAGCACCGGACGCGGCACCAGGATCCCGCAGTCCGCGCAGACCGGACCGGCGGAGGGCTCGTGGTCCAGGTCGTACTTCCAGATGAGGCGCTCCCCTTCGCACACCGGGCAGGCCGTGCCCGGCGCGCGCTCCAGGGCGGCGATCAGCCGTCGCAGCACCTCGGCGAGTGGTCCGTCGGGATGGACCCGTGGGTCGTCGCACCAGGCCACTCCGAATCCGCCCCAGGTCAGCCGGTGCCAGTCGTCCACGCTGCCCGGGCGGCGCAGCCCGTCGTGCTTCTCCTTCTTGCGGCGCTCGGCGAACTCGCTCTCATAGCCGAGCCATACCGTCCGTGCCTCCTCCAGCTCATCCAGCGCGCCCACGAGACGCACCGGATCGGGGGAGCGGTCCTCGGGACCGAACCCGGCCCGCGAGCAGAGATGGTCCCAGGTCGCGCGGTGCCCGTAAGGAGCGAACCGCTCCAGGCACTTGCGCAGCGAGTAACGCCGTAGCGCCAGATCGCACCGTGGGTCTCGCACCTGTCTCGCCAGACTCCGGAAACCGGCCATCGCCCTGCACCTCCGTCACACCTGCTGCTGTACTTCGGTCACTTCGGCGTCGCCCGCACGGGCTTCGCGCGGCGTTGCCGTATAGACGTATCGACACTCGAATCGGCTCCATCCGATTTCCGATGCCGTCCATAAGGCCGCCCGCCTTGACCGACGGCCGGTGGCAGCGCCGACGCGGGCGACCACTCCAAAACTTGACGCATGTTCATCTTCAATCCCGGGGATACCGGCGGTAACGTCCGGCACCACCCCCGTTGTGAGGAGCCGCCATGCCCCGGCGCACCAGACACCACGCGTTGTTCGACAAACTGAGAACTCCCCGCAAGCTCCCCGGGTTCCTGAAAGCCGCATCCGTATGCGTCCTCGTCGCCGGCCTGCTCTCCCCGCTGGTCCAGGCGACTCCGGCGGCGGCCGCGGCCTCGAACGACTACTGCGGCGGCCAGTGTTCCGACATCCTGCCGCCCGGCGAGAACGGCAACGCCACCCTTGCCCAGATCCTGCTCAACCAGGCCTTCGGAACCCAGCCCAGCCATGCCGAGGACCAGCTCGGCCTCTACAACAACCTGGCCACGGGGTACTCCACCCTCACCGACGCGAAGATCAACACGTTCTTCAACGACTCGTCGTTCGGGGTCTCCTCCAGTCAAGTCGCCTCCACGGAGAACCCGGCCGGCCGCGGCGACGTCACCATCGTCCGCGACAAGGCGACCGGAGTGCCTCATATCACCGGTACCACCAGATACGGCACGGAGTTCGGCGCGGGGTATGCCGCCGCTGAGGACCGGCTGTGGCTCATGGACGTGTTCCGGCACGTCGGCCGCGGCCAGCTCACCACCTTCGCCGGTGGCGTCGCCTCCAACCAGGGCCTGGAGCAGGAGTTCTACCGCAACGCCCCCTACTCCGAGGCCGACCTCCAGGCGCAGATCGACAACGCCGTCGCCAACAACGGCGCCCGCGGCCAGCAGGCCCTCACGGACGCCAACGCCTACCTCGACGGCATCAACTCCTACATCGACGCCTCCGACAGCGGCCGTTACTTCCCCGGCGAGTACGTCCTGACCGGGCACAAGGACTCGATCACCAACGCCGGCACGATCGACCACTTCAAGATCACCGACCTGGTGGCGCTGGCCTCCGTGATCGGCGCGCTGTTCGGGTCCGGTGGCGGCGGCGAGGTCAACAACGCCATATCGCTGCTCGCCGCCCAGGAGAAGTACGGCGTGACGGAGGGCACCAAGGTCTGGGAGTCGTTCCGCGAGCGCAACGACCCCGAGGCCGTGCTCACCGTCCACAACGGCGAGAGCTACCCCTACGGCACCAAGCCCGCCGACCCGCAGGGCGAGGCGCTGCCGGACGCCGGGTCGGTGACGACCGAGCCGCTGGTCTACGACGCCACCGGAACCGGCGCCGACCAGAGCGCCAGCGCCGCCTCCGCGGCGGCGACCAAGACCGCGCTCAGCTCGGCCAGGCGCGGCATGTCCAACGCCCTCGTCGTCAGCGGCAAGTACACCGCGAGCGGCCACCCGATCGCCGTCTTCGGACCGCAGACCGGCTACTTCGCCCCGCAGCTGCTCATGCTCCAGGAGATCCAGGGCCCGGGCATCAGTGCCCGCGGGGCCTCCTTCGCCGGCCTGAGCATGTACGTCGAACTGGGCCGCGGCCAGGACTACGCGTGGTCCGCGACCACCTCCGGGCAGGACATCATCGACTCCTACGCGGTCGAACTCTGCCAGGACGACTACCACTACCTCTTCCACGGCACCTGCACGGCCATGGACGAGGTCCAGCAGACCAACTCCTGGAAGCCCACCACGGCCGACGGCACGGCCGCCGGGTCGTACACCATGAAGGTCTGGAGGACCAAGTACGGCCCGGTCGAATACCGGGCCACGGTCGGCGGGAAGAAGGTCGCCTACACCACCCTGAGATCCTCCTACATGCACGAGGCCGACTCGATCATCGGCTTCCAGATGCTCAACGATCCCGACTACGTGAAGAGCCCGCAGACCTTCCAGAGCGCGGTGCAGCACATCAACTTCACCTTCAACTGGTTCTACGCCGACTCCTCGCACACCGCGTACTACAACAGCGGCAACAACCCGGTGCGGGCGAGCGGGGTCGACTCCGAGTTCCCGGTCTGGGGGCAGGCCGCCTACGAGTGGCAGAACTGGAACCCGGCCACCAACACGGCCGACTACACCCCGGCCTCCCAGCACCCCCAGTCGATCGACCAGGACTACTACGTCTCCTGGAACAACAAGCAGGCCCTGAACTACACGACCGCGAGCTGGGGTGACGGCTCGGTGCACCGTGGCAACCTGCTCGACGACCGGGTCAAGAAACTCGTCGCCGCCGGTGGTGTCACCCGCTCTTCGCTTGTCAAGGCCATGGCAGACGCGTCGCTCACGGACCTGCGGGCCGAGGACGTCCTGCCCGACCTCCTGAAGGTGGTCAACAGCAGTACCGTCACCGACTCCACGGCCGCCGCGGCCGTCACCAAGCTCCAGACCTGGCTGACCGCGGGCGGCAAGCGCACGGAGACCTCGGCGGGTTCGAAGGCGTACGCCAACTCCGACGCCGTCCGGATCCTGGACGCCTGGTGGCCGCTGCTGGTGAAGGCCGAGTTCCAGCCCGGCCTCGGTGCCGACCTGTACACCGCGTTCACCAACAACCTGTACATCGACGAGACCCCGTCGGCCGCCCACGGACCGACCGGCGCGCACGCCGGAAGCTCCTTCCAGTACGGCTGGTGGAGTTATGTCGACAAGGACATCCGTTCGGTGCTCGGGCAGACCGTGTCGGGGCCGCTCGCCGAGCAGTACTGCGGCGGCGGCAGCCTCAGCGCCTGCCGGGACATCCTCATCAGCACCCTGAAGACGGCGGCCGGCACCAGCGCGTCCACCGTCTACCCCGGGGACTCGCTGTGCTCGGCGGGCGACCAGTGGTGCGCCGACTCGATCGTCCAGCGCACCCTGGGCGGCATCAAGCACTACAACATCAGCTGGCAGAACCGGCCGACCTTCCAGCAGGTCGTGGAGTTCACGTCACACCGGTGAGCTGATGCCTCACGGCGGCGGGGTCACCCGATGCGCCCCGCCGCCAGCACCACCCGCGCCAGTTCGGGGTGCACGATGTCGCTGTGCGCCCCGGACGGCGGCCCGCCCCGCTTCACCACCGCCGCCGCGTCGACGTTCACACAGCCCGGCGCGGCGAGCGGGCCGCGCAGCGCCGCCGCCAGGTCCACCGACCGGGTGCCCGGCACCTCCTGGACGCCGTCGTGGCCCATCGCACCCCACTGGGCGCCCAGCACCCGCCCCACGTCCTCGCCCAGCGCCGACTCGGCGTCGTCCGCCATCCGCGAGGCCAGCGGATACAGCGTGCCGAGCGCCTCGTCGAAGTGGGAGTAACAGCACACCAGCGGGCCGTCGATCCGGTTCTGCCGCCCCTGGAGCACCCCGCTCGCGCGCGGATCGTGCGGCAGCCGGGCGGCGAACGCGTAGTGCGAGAAAGCCCCTTGCAGCAGGGTCACGGACTTCACCGTGCGCACCCCGTCCGGCAGCCCGCGCAGCGCGAACGACACCAGCCGGCCACCGAAGCTGTGCCCCACCAGATGCACCCGCACGTCCGGTGCCGCCTCGGCCAGCCGGCCGATCACCGGCCCGAGCCCGCGCTCCCCGACGGCCCCCGCGCGCCGCTTCATCGCGTAGTAGGCCGCCTGCCGCAGCAACTCCTTCGCGCCGTCCCAGGGGTTCGGCACCGTGAACCCGGCCGGGTCGCCGCCCCCTTGGAGACCTTCCAGCGCCGCCGCGAACTCCTCGCACAGGGCCGTCGTGTCCCCGCAGAACAGCACCGGTTCGCTCTGCGGGACGCCCTCCGCGAGCGTGTCCGCCGCGAACAGCGGCTGGGGGCCGCCGGGGAGGACCTCGACCAGCAGCCGTACCAGGCGCCCGAACTCCGCCAGTTCGTTCGCCGGCCGCTGGTCCAGCATCCGCGCGATCTGGTCGACCACGGTGGCCCGCCCCGGAAAGGCCTCCAGGAGCGCGCGCCGGGTGTCCTTGTCAAGGACGGGCGCCGCCGCCTCCTCCGCCTCCGTGGCCACCACGGACTTCGGGAAGTCGGGGATCGGCTCGTCACAGAACCGCATCGACGGCCAGATCACCCCGGCGTACCCGATCCGCGCCCGCGGCGCGAGTTTCGGGATCGGTGCGAAGAACCGCCGGTACAGGGCGGTCGCCCCCGAACGGTCGTTGTTCCAGCCGTGCGCGAAGACGATCAGGTCATGAAGGCCATGGCCGCCGATCTCGCCCAGCAGCCGGTCGCGTTCGGCGCCGTCCGGGTCCCCGTCCGCGTCGAAGGTCAGCTCCCAGTAGGGAGCCACACTCATCCCAGGATCCGCCATGCCGGGCTCCTCGTCCCCGAACCGGTGCGATGTGCGCGCATCGTCCTGCCGCGGGGCAAGATTGGCCATACGACGCGCCTCACCTGTAGAGGAGAAATTCCTTTCGGACCCGGCGGAAAGCGGCGAGTTCGTCCTGCCAGGCACCGACGACCTCGTCCGGGCCCGCGCCGGCGTCGATCATCGTGCGCACGCGCGCGGATCCGGTGAGCTTGTCGATCCAGTCGTCCGAGCGCCAGGCGAAGCCGCTCCACACCTTCTTCGCGGTGACCAGGAGGCCGATTCCGGTGCGTACGGGGTCGTAGGCGGCCCGGTCGTGCACATGGATCTGCACCCCGCCGACGGTTCTGCCCTGGAACTTGGAGAAGGTGGGCGCGAAGTACGCCTCCCGGAACCGCACGCCCGGCAGCGCCAGTTCGCCGGCGGCGGCCGCCCAGCGCGCGTCGATGCCCTCCGCGCCGAGCAGTTCGAAGGGGCGGGTGGTCCCGCGTCCCTCCGACAGGTTCGTGCCCTCGAAGAGACACGTCCCCGAGTAGACCAGGGCGGTGTCCGGGGTGGGCATGTTGGGGCTCGGTGGCACCCACGGCAGGCCGTAGGCGTCGTAGAAGCGCGAGCGCCGCCAGCCCGTCATCGGTACGACGTCCAGGGCGGCCGGGGTGCCCAGGAACTCCGTGTTGAACAGCCGTGCGAGCTCGGCGACCGTCATCCCGTGCGCCTGTGCGATCGGCTGCCGGCCGACGAAACTGGCGAACTCCCGGTGCAGGACCGGGCCCTGGGCCGTGCGGCCGGTCACCGGGTTCGGGCGGTCGAGGACGACGAAGCGCTTGCCCGCCAGCTGCGCGGCCTCCATGCAGTCGTACAGCGTCCAGATGTACGTGTAGAAACGGGCGCCGACGTCCTGGATGTCGAAGACGACGGTGTCCACGCCGGAGGCGGTGAAGACGTCGGCGAGGGGCTGCCCGCTCTTGAGGTAGGTGTCGTAGACGGGCAGGCCGGTCGCCGGGTCGTCGTAGCGGCCCTCGGAGCCGCCGGCCTGGGCGGTGCCGCGGAATCCGTGTTCCGGGCCGAAGACGGCGGTGAGGTTCACGCGGGCGTCGGCGTGCATGACGTCGACGATGTGGCGGGCGTCGGGGGTGATGCCGGTGGGGTTGGTGACGATGCCGACCTTCTGGGCGGCGAGGAGGGCGTAGCCGTCGGCGGCGAGGTGGTCGAAACCGGTCCTGAGGTGGTCGTGGGCGTCGGCCGTGGGTGCCGGGGGCAGGGCAGTCACGGCCGCTGCCGTGGCCGTGGCCGCGGTGAGCAGAGTTCGTCTGGACGGGCGCATGGGGGTGGCCTCCGTGGTCGTCCGGGTGCGGGCCGCATGGGGCTGGTCGCGCAGTTCCCCGCGCCCCTTGGGCGCACGTTGCAGCGCCCCTGCCAGAACAGGGCCCCACGCCCCTTGAGGGTGTATCGGTCACCCTTCCCTGAAACATACCGACCGGTTAGTGTGTCGTTGCTGAGCCGAGTCTGGTCGCGTCGTGTCGAAGGAGACCGATGGTGGGAGCCGTGCAAGATGCCCGAGTCGTGGTCACCGGGGCGGGGGGTGGCATCGGGGCCGCTCTTGCCCGTCGGTTCGCCGCCGAAGGCGCCCGCGTGGTCGTGAACGACCTGGACGGGGAGAAGGCGGCCGCGGTCGCCGCGGAGATCGGCGGGATCGCCCTTCCGGGGGACGCGTCCGGCATCGTCGGCGCCGCCCGGGACGCGCTCGGCGGGGGTGTCGACGTCTACTGCGCCAACGCCGGGCTCGGCTCCGGCGGGTCCGAGGCGGCCGACGCGGCCGTGTGGGAGTCGGCCTGGGACGTCAACGTCATGGCCCATGTGCGGGCCGCGCAGGAGCTGGTGCCGGACTGGCTGGAGCGGGGGAGCGGGCGGTTCGTGTCCACGGTGTCCGCCGCCGGACTGCTCACCATGATCGGGGCGGCGCCGTACAGCGTGACCAAGCACGCCGCGTACGCCTTCGCCGAGTGGCTGTCGCTGACCTACCGGCACCGCGGGCTCAAGGTGCACGCCATCTGTCCGCAGGGCGTCCGTACCGACATGCTCGCCGCCACCGGCAGCGCGGGCGACCTGGTGCTGAGGCCGACCGCGATCGAGCCGGACGCCGTCGCGGACGCGCTGTTCAAGGGGATGGCCGAGGACCGGTTCCTGATCCTGCCGCACCCCGAGGTCGCCGACTTCTACCAGGCGCGGGCCACCGACCCGGACCGCTGGCTGACGAACATGAACCACCTCCAGCAGAAGTGGGAGGCCACCCGGTGACCCAGTCGCAGACCGAGTCCGGCTATGCCGCCCAGCCCTGGCTGGCCCTGCTCGACGACGCCCAGCGCGGGCCGGTGGAGCCGCCCGCCTCGCTGGTGCACGCGCTGCGCACCGCCGTCGCCGAGGCGCCCGACCGCACCTGCCTCGCCTACTTCGACGCCCGCCTCAGCTTCCGCGAGGTCGACGAGCTGAGCGACTCGGTCGCCGGGTATCTCGCCGGGCGCGGCCTGGAGCGCGGCGACCGGGTCGCCGTCGTTCTGCAGAACTCGCCGCACTTCGTGCTCGCGCTGCTCGGCGCCTGGAAGGCGGGCGCGACCGTCGTGCCGGTCAACCCGATGTACAAGTCGGGGGAGGTCGCCCACGTCCTGCGGGACGCGGAGGTGGCCGCGCTGGTCTGCTCGCAGCGGGCCTGGGAGTCGTATCTGCGCGAGACGGCCGCCGGCTCGCCGGTGCGGATCGTGCTCACCGCGAGCGAGCTGGACTTCCAGACCCGTGACGACGCGCGCGTGCTGAACTTCGAGCGGCTGCCGCAGGCCGCCGACGCCGAGGACCTGGTCGCCGTCGCGCGGCAGGGCGGCAAGGCGCCCGAGGGGCGGGATCCGGAGCCCTCCGGCATCGCGCTGATCAGCTACACCTCGGGGACCAGCGGTGCCCCCAAGGGCGCCACCAACCTGCACAGCAACATCATGTACAACGCGGAGCGGCAGCGGACCGGGCTCGCGCTGCCCGACGCGCCGGTCTACTACGCCCTCGCGCCCCTCTTCCACATCACCGGCATGGTCTGCCAGCTCTGCGCCTGCCTCACGAGTACGGGCACGCTCGTGCTGACGTACCGCTTCGAGCCGGGCCTGGTGCTGGAGGCGTTCGCCGAGCACCGCCCGCAGTACACGGTGGGCCCCTCCACCGCATTCATGGCCCTGGCCGCCCACCCGGACGTCACCCCGGAGCACTTCGCCTCCTTCGTCAACATCTCCTCCGGTGGCGCGCCGCTGCCGCCGGCCCTGGTGGAGAGGTTCCGCGCCGGGTTCGGGCCGTACATCCGCAACGGCTACGGGCTGACCGAGTGCACCGCGCCCTGCGCCTCGGTGCCGCCGAAGCTGGAGGCACCCGTCGACCCCGTCTCCGGGACCCTCGCGGTCGGGGTGCCCGGCCCGGACACCGTCGTCCGCGTCATCGACGACCAGGGCCGGGAGGTGCCCTTCGGCGAGCAGGGCGAGATCGCCGTACGCGGGCCGCAGGTGGTGCCCGGGTACTGGCGGCGGCCCGAGGCCACCGCCGAGACCTTCCCGGACGGCGAACTGCGCACCGGCGACATCGGGTTCATGGACCCGCAGGGCTGGCTGTACGTCGTCGACCGCAAGAAGGACATGATCAACGCGTCCGGCTTCAAGGTCTGGCCGCGTGAGGTCGAGGACGTGCTGTACACCCACCCGGCGGTGCGCGAGGCGGCCGTGGTCGGCGTGCCGGACGGGTACCGCGGGGAGACCGTCAAGGCTTACATCAGTCTTCGCCCCGGTGCTGCAACCGATCCGGACGATCTCGCCCTCTATTGCAAGGAGAGACTGGCCGCCTACAAGTATCCGCGCCAGGTGGAGATCCTGCCCGACCTGCCGAAAACGGCAAGTGGGAAGATCCTGCGGCGGGAACTGCGTTCCCGACCGCAGCAGAGTTAGCAGATTTACGAGAGAGGCAGGTGGCGGCAGTGCCCAGGACGACGGACGGAGACGGGGCTCCTGTTCCGCAGCGGCTTCTTGCCGCCGCCACCCGGCTCTTCGCGGAGCAGGGGTACGACCGGACCTCCGTGCAGGAGATCGTGGAGGCGGCCGGCGTCACCAAGGGGGCGCTGTACCACTACTTCGGTTCCAAGGACGACCTCCTGCACGAGGTGTACGCGCGCGTGCTGCGCGTCCAGCAGGAGCGGCTCGACGCCTTCGCGAACGCGGACGAGCCGATCGAGAAGCGGTTGCGGGGCGCGGCGGCGGACGTGGTCGTCACGACCATCGAGAACCTCGACGACGCCATGATCTTCTTCCGGTCCATGCACCACCTGAGTCCGGAGAAGAACAAGCAGGTGCGCGCCGAGCGCCGGCGCTACCACGAACGGTTCCGCGCGCTCGTGGAGGAGGGCCAGCGCGAGGGCGTCTTCTCCACCGCGACCCCGGCCGACCTCGTGGTCGACTACCACTTCGGCTCGGTCCACCACCTGTCGACCTGGTACCGCCCCGAGGGCCCCATGACCCCCCAGGAGGTCGCGGACCACCTGGCCGACATGCTGCTGAGGGCACTGCGTCCCTGAGGTGTCTAGGCTGGAACGGCTGAATTCCTCTACGAGCCGACTCGGGGGGAAGGAGACCGAGTGCGATGGCGAAAGTCCTCTTCATCGTCAGCGGGGCGACCTACTGGGTGCTCAAGGACGGCACCAGGTACGCGACCGGTTACTGGGCCGAAGAGTTCGCGGTGCCGTACAAGAAGATCACGGAGTCCGGTCACGACGTCGTGGTCGCGACGCCCGGCGGCGTGACCCCGAACGTCGACATGATGAGCCTGCGTCCGTCGATGGCGGGCGGCGAGGAGATGGCCCTCGAACTGGAGGAGATCATCCGCTCCGCCGAGGTGATGCGGCGGCCCCTCCATCTCTCGCACGTCCGCCTGGAGGACTACGACGCGGTGTACCTGCCCGGCGGCCACGGCCCCATGGCGGACCTGGCGTTCGACGCCGATGCCGGCCGCCTGCTGACCGCGCAGCTCGCCTCGGGCAGACCGCTCGCGATCGTGTGCCACGCTCCGGCCTCGATCCTCGCCACCAGGATCCACGGCAGGTCGCCCTTCGCGGGATACCGGGTCACGTGCTTCACCGACGAGGAGGAAGAGGGCGTCGGCCTGGCCCCCCGGGCACCGTGGCTGCTGGAGACGGAGCTGAAGGAAAAGGTCGGCATCGACTTCAGCCGCGGCCCGGTCTGGGAGCCGTACATGGTCGAGGACCGCAATCTCATCACCGGCCAGAATCCCCGTTCGGCGGCGATTCTGGCGGACCGGCTGCTTGAGATCCTCAAGTAGGCGGCATCTTCGAGCAGCCGACGGCCTCAAGCAGCCGACGGCCTCAAGCAGCCGACGGCCTCAAGCAGGCGACGGGCCCAGGCAGCCGACGGGCCCAAGCAGACGACGGGCCCGAGCAGCCGACGCCGCCCCAACCGGCGACGGCCTCAGTACCGGGCGCCGGTCGGCGCCGGGACGGCGTCCAGGTCGGCGAGGTCCTCCGGGGACAGCCGGACGTCCGCGGCGCCCGCGTTGTCGGCGAGGTACTTCGGCGTCTTGGTACCGGGGATGGGGACGACGTGCGGGCCCTGGGCGACGAGCCAGGCGAGGGCGACCTGGGCGGGGGTGGCGCCGATCCGGTCGGCGACGTCGCGGACCGCGGCCGCGATGCCCAGGTTGGCGCGCAGGTTCTCCTGCTGGAAGCGCGGCAGACGGCGCCGCTGGTCCTGGTCCGGCAGGTCGTCGAAGGACGCGAAACGGCCGGCGAGGAAGCCACGGCCCAGCGGCGAGTACGGCAGCAGCCCGATGCCGTGCCGCGCGCAGTAGGGCAGCACCTCGGCCTGGACGTCGCGGGTCCACAGGGAGAACTCGGACTGCACGGTGGTCACCGGGTGGATCGCCTCGGCGCGCCGGATGACGTCGACGCCGACCTCGGACAGGCCCAGATGGCGGGCCTTGCCGGCGGTGACGGCCTCGGCGAGGGCACCCCAGGTCTCCTCGACCGGGACCTCGGGGTCGACCCGGTGCAGCTGGTAGAGGTCGACATGGTCGGTGCCCAGGCGGCGCAGGCTCGCGTCGATGGCGGCCCGCACGTGCTCGGGCCGGCCGTTGGGCCTCACCAGCGGGGAACCGCCGGGGCCGCCGGTGGGGTCGAGGCACTCCATGCCGACCTTGGTGGCGATCACCGCGCGGTCGCGGTGGCCGGCCAGGGCCCGGCCGACGAGTTCCTCGTTGGTGTAGGGGCCGTACACGTCGGCGGTGTCGATCAGGGTCACGCCCAGGTCGAGGGCCTGGTGGATGACGGAGACCGAGGTGGCCTCGTCACGCGGGGAGGCCATGTCGTAGGCGAAGCTCATCCCCATGGCGCCCAGGCCGATGACGCCGACCCGCGGTCCGTGGGTGCCCAGGGTGGTGGTACGCATGCTGCGTTCTGCCTTCCGAACGGGAACGGGAAGCCGCCGGGGCGACAGCCCCTCGCGGCTTCACCACCCTCGCGCCGCCCGGCATCCCGTGGCAGGCCGAGCGGTGCCGGGGAGCGGCGTGCCGGGGAGCGGTACGGCCCCCCACGGCCACCGTGTTCCGGTCACCGGGCTGCGACACTGTTTCCCATGAGCTCTGACCAGCACAGCAACGAGCTGGCACGGTTCCTGCGCGCCCGCCGTACCCAGATCACCCCAGAGCAGGTCGGCCTTCCCACCGGCCCGGGGCTGCGCCGCACCCCGGGACTGCGCCGCGAGGAGCTGGCCACCCTCGCCGGAGTCAGCATCGACTACTACACCCGCCTCGAACGCGGCAAGGAGACCCGGCCCAGCCCCGCGGTCGTCGACTCCCTCGCCCGCGCCCTGCGCCTGGCGGGGGACGAGCACGAGCATCTGCGCAGTCTGGCCGCCCGGGCCGCCCGAACCGCCCCCGAGCCGCCCACCGCGCCCAGCCGCACGGTGCGCCCCGGGGTCAGGCTGCTGCTGGAGAACCTGCGGCCGGGCCCCGCCTACGTCCTGAGCCGCACCCTGGACGTCCTCGCCGCCAACCCGGGCGGCCTGCACCTCTACGCGGGTATCGACAGCTGGCCGGCCAAGCAGCGCAACCTCGCGCGCTACTACTTCCTGCACCCCGCCGCCCGCGACCTGTTCCCCGACTGGGACAGCCAGATCCGTGGCTGCGTCGCCCGCCTGCGCGCCCTGGCCGGCACCGACCCCGACGCCCCCGACCTGGCCCAGCTCGTCGGTGAACTCCTCCTCAAGAGCGAGGACTTCGCCCGCCTGTGGGAGCGCTACGACGTGCGCGCCCATCGCCCCGGCACCAAGCGCTTCCGGCACCCGCAGGTCGGCGACCTCACCCTCGGCTACCAGTCCATGACGCTCGAAGGCACCCCCGGCCACCGCCTCGTCGCCTACTACGCCGACCCCGAGACCCCCGACCACGACGCCATGGTCCTCCCTGACATGCTCGGCACCCAGCGCACCCCCGACCCCGTCGACCGTGCCGAGGCACCGGCTCACGACCGGCGACCGGGACCGGACGGCCGCTGACCGGCCCGCCGCCGTCACCGGTGGCGCACGGAGAGGTACGCGTTCGGCGGCACCCACGCCGCACCACGGGCGCCGGGCAACGCGCTCGGGGCGCTGCCGCCCGGCGCGCCCGCGGCCGTCACGACCGACGAGCGGCGGACGGACGCATCGGATCCGGACGGGTCCGGCGCCGCCGTCGAGCGGCTGGTGGCCGAGAGCCGTCTCGCACCGCTGGAACGGACCCGGCTCAGGCACCGGTCGACGACCACCGGCGAGCCGGTCTTCGGCCGGCCGGTGGCGAAAACGGACGGGATGAGGCGGACGGGACGAGGCGGACGGCGAGGGGCCGGCGCGGGCATGGCGGGTGCCCGCACCGGCCCCGACGGCGCGGCGCCTACAGGTACTTCTTCAGCTCCCGCCGCGCCAGCGAGCGCTGGTGCACCTCGTCCGGCCCGTCGGCGATCATCAGCGTGCGGGCCCCGGCGTACAGGTCGGCCAGCGGGAAGTCCTGGCTGACACCGCCCGCACCGTGCAGCTGGATCGCGCGGTCGATGATGTCGACGACCGCACGCGGCGTCGCGATCTTGATGGCCTGGATCTCGGCGTGCGCGCCCCGGTTGCCGACGGTGTCCATCAACCAGGCGGTCTTGAGCACCAGCAGCCGCAGCTGCTCCACCGTCACCCGGGCGTCGGCGATCCAGTTGTGCACCACGCCCTGCTGGGCCAGCGCCTTCCCGAAGGCCGTCCGGGACACCGCCCGCCTGCACATCAGCTCGATCGCCCGCTCGGCCATGCCGATCAGCCGCATGCAGTGGTGGATCCGGCCGGGACCGAGCCGGGCCTGGGCGATGGCGAAGCCGCCGCCCTCCTCGCCGACCAGGTTCGACACCGGCACGCGCGCGTGGTCGAAGAACACCTCGGCGTGGCCGCCGTGGTAGTGGTCCTCGTAGCCGAAGACCTTCATCGCGCGCTTGACGGTGACGCCCGGGGTGTCGCGGGGGACCAGGACCATGGACTGCTGGCGCCGGATGTCGGTGCCGTCCGGGTCGGTCTTGCCCATCACGATGAAGATCTTGCAGTCCGGGTTCATCGCCCCGGAGATGTACCACTTGCGGCCGGTGATGACGTAGTCGTCGCCGTCCCGCTCGATGCGGGTGGTGATGTTGGTGGCGTCGGAGGAGGCCACCTCCGGCTCGGTCATGGCGAACGCGGAGCGGATCTCACCGGCCAGCAGCGGCTCCAGCCACTGCTTCTTCTGCGCGTCGTCACCGAACTGGGCCAGCACCTCCATGTTGCCGGTGTCCGGCGCCGCGCAGTTCAGCGCGGTGGGCGCCAGGTGCGGGGAACGGCCGGTGATCTCGGCGAGCGGCGCGTACTGGAGGTTGGTGAGGCCGGCGCCGTACTCGGCGTCCGGGAGGAAGAGGTTCCACAGGCCCTGCCTGCGCGCCTCGGCCTTCAGCTCCTCCACCACGGCCGGGGTGTCCCACGGCGAGGCCAGCGCGGCCCGCTGCTCCTCGGCCACCGTCTCGGCCGGATAGACGAACTCGTCCATGAAGGCCAGGAGTTGGGCGCGCAGCTCCTCGGTGCGCGCGTCGAACGCGAAGTCCATGACTGGTCAGCCTTCCTGAAGAGTGGTCAGTCCGTGGTCGATGAAGACGGGGACGAGATCGCCGATGCGGTCGAAGCCCTGCCCGAGCGTCTGGCCCAGCGTGTACCGGTAGTGGATGCCCTCCAGGATCACGGCGAGCTTGAACCAGGCGAACGCCGTGTACCAGGAGATGTGCGAGACGTCCCGCCCCGAGCGGGCGGCGTACCGTTCGACCAGCTCCCGGGGCTCCGGGTGGCCCGGCGCCTCGGCGGTCGTGGACACCGGGGAGTCCGGCGCGCCCAGCGGCAGGCTGTACATCACCAGCAGACCCAGGTCGGTCAGCGGGTCGCCGAGCGTCGACATCTCCCAGTCGAGAATCGCCTTGATCCGGTCGTCGTCGCCGATCAGGACGTTGTCGAGACGGTAGTCGCCGTGGATCACCGTGGGCGCGGGCGACTCGGGCAGCCGGCGGCCCAGGGTCGCGTGCAACTCGTCGATGCCGGCCAGCTCGCGGTTGCGGGAGGCGTCCAGCTGCTTGCCCCAGCGGCGCAGCTGCCGGTCCAGGAAGCCCTCGGGGCGGCCGAAGTCGCCGAGGCCGACCTCCGCGGGGTCCACGGCGTGCAACTCGACGAGCGTGTCCACCAGGGAGAGCACGGCGTCACGGGTGCGCTCGGGGCCGAGCGGGACGAGCTGGTCGGAGGTGCGGTACGGGGTGCCCGCCACGAACTCCATCACGTAGAACGGCGCGCCGAGGACCTCCTCGTCCTCGCACAGCAGCACCGGCCGCGGCACCGGCACCTCGGTCGGGTACAGCGCGCTGATCACCCGGTGCTCGCGCTTCATGTCGTGCGCGGTGGCCAGGACGTGACCCAGCGGCGGCCGTCGTACGACCCACTTCGAGGTGGAGTCGGAGAGCGCGTAGGTGAGGTTCGACCGGCCGCCCTCGATCAGCCTTGCGGTCAGCGGACCGGTCACCAGGCCGGGGCGCTCGCGGTCGAGCAGGCCGCGCAGCCGGTCGAGATCGAGTCCGGGCGGGTGGTCGGGGCTCATGCATCGCTCCTACGAATGAATGAACAGGACCCGACTTATGATGCCGACCAGTCGGTATGTCGTCCAGCGCGTGCACCAAACGTGACCGGGACCACCCTACGGCCCGGACAGCGCGCGACGGCCCTCCCCGCGCGCCGGGGCGGGGGAGCCGCCACGGGCGAGGGGCCGGGTGAGGGGCCGGGTGAGGGGCCGCCTCGGTCGTCGGAAAGGACCGGTACGGGGCTCAGGAGCCTGGCCTGATGCCGGCCCGCGGACCGCCACGCGAACGGCGCACGTACCGGCATCCCGGTTGCGTGGCGTCCCGGTACCCCGGAGGGTCGTGTGCATGAAAGGCATCAGCTACAGCCGGTACGGCGGCCCCGAGGTGCTGGAGTACGGCGAGGTCAAGGACCCGAAGGTCGGCCCCGACTCGGTGCTGGTGAAGGTCCGCGCGGCGGCCGTCAACCCCGTCGACTGGAAGTGCCGCGAGGGTCATCTGCACGGCGTCCTGGACGCCGTCTTCCCGGTGATCCCCGGCTGGGACGTCTCCGGGGTCGTCGTGCAGCCGGGCTCCGCCGTCACGGAGTTCGCGGTCGGCGACGAGGTGATCGGCTACGTCCGCGAGGACTTCCTCTCCCGGGGTACCTTCGCCGAGTACGTCGCCGCCCCGGTGCGCACCCTCGCCCGCAAGCCGCGCAACCTCACCTTCGAACAGGCCGCCGGGCTGCCGCTGGCCGGCCTCACCGCCTACCAGGTGCTGGTGCACGCCCTGGAGGCCAAGCGCGGCGAGACGATCCTCGTGCACGCCGCCGCCGGCGGGGTCGGCTCCCTCGCCGTGCAGATCGCGGCCCATCTCGGTGCCCGGGTCATCGGTACGGCGAGCGAGCGCAACCACGACTTCGTCCGCGGTCTCGGCGGCGAGCCGGTCAGTTACGGCCCGGGCCTCGCCGAACGCGTGCGGGGACTGGCCCCGGAGGGGGTGGCCGCCGTCTTCGACACCGTGGGCGGGGAGACCCTGATCGTCTCGGCGAACCTGCTCGCCCCCGAGGGCCGGATGGCCTCGATCGCCGACCCGGACGTCGTCGACTTCGGCGGCCGGTACTGCTTCGTACGGCCCGACGCCGAGGACCTGACCCGGCTCACCGCGCTCGCGGAACAGGGCGTGATCACCGTCCACGTCGCCGAGACGTTTCCGCTGAAGGCGGCGGCCGACGCGCAGCGCCGCAGCCAGGAGGGGCACACCCGGGGCAAACTGGTGGTCACCGTGGACTGGCCGGAGGAGGGCTGAGCCGCGGCTGATCTCAGACGACCAGTGCGGCGGCGCACAGGGCGATGGCGACCGTGCACAGCACCGCCCCGGTAGCCCACCGGGGGGCCAGTGCCGCGGGGCGGCCGGCGACCGAGAGGGCGCGGATACGGCGGTGGGCGACCAGGAGGAAGCCCAGCCACAGGACGCAGCAGGCGGCGCAGGCGACCACGCCGGCGGCCGAGGCGCCGCCGTGCAGGGCGGTCTTCGCCGCGAGGATGGCGGCGACGGTCGCCGACAGCGTCGTACGGCGCCAGGCCAGCCGGGTCCGCTCCGGCTGCAGCCCGGGGTCGCGGGCCGGCTGCGTCATCCCTCCCACCCGACGAGTACGACGACGACCATCGCGACGGCGACCACGGCGATGACCACGCTCAGCAGCGCCGGGAACCGGGAGACCGGCAGATCCTCACCGCGCCGCATCGCCCGCTCGCAGCGCATCCAGTGGTTGACGGCACGCAGCGAGCAGAGCACGCCGGCGCCGAGGAGTGCCAGGGCGAGGCCGAGGCGCCAGCCCCGGCCGAGGTCGGGCAGGAACTGGTCCACCGCGAATCCGCCGCCGATGAGGGCGAGGGCGGTGCGCAGCCAGGCCAGGAAGGTCCGCTCGTTGGCGAGGGAGAAACGGTAGTCGGGGGTCGTCCCTTCCTGGCGCACCTCTTCGGGGGCGAACCACAAACGGACGTTCCGCGCGAATTCGATCACGTGCCGGAAGCCTACCTGGGGGTGGGAGGGCCGATGTTTCGGCCGCGGGTGCGCGGGGGCTGGTCGCGCCCACGCGGCGGAGCCGCATATCGACTACAGCCCCGCGCCCCTGAAGGGGCGCCATCCGTCCAGCCGCGGGCAGCACCCTGCTGGCGCCGGTAAGCGTCCCCACCTCAGCCCCGATGCAGCCGCAGCTTCTCCCAGGCCGCCAACCCGTCCGGCACCCACTCCCACTCCCCGAGCCGCGACACCACCTCCTCGTCCGTCAGGAAGTCGTGCCACGCCACCTCCTCCACCTGCGGCCGCACCGGCAGCTCGCAGCGCACCTCGTACACCGCCGACCACCAGCTCTGCCCGGCCCCGTCGTGGTACAGGAACTTGAAGAGGAACGTCGGCCGCGGCAGCCCGCAGACGCCGAGTTCCTCCTCGGCCTCCCGCAGCGCCGCGTCGTCGTAGGACTCGCCCGCCCCCACCACGCCCCCGACGAACATGTCGTACAGGGAGGGGAAGACCAGCTTGGTCGCGGTGCGGCGGTGCACGAAGACGCGGCCGGCGGTGTCGCGGGCCTCGATGAAGACGCAGCGGTGGCGCAGACCCCGGGCGTACGCCTCGCCGCGCGGGGACTGCCCGATGACCTGGTCGTGCTCGTCGACGATGTCGAGGATCTCGTCAGCAGCGCTCATGCCGCCATCCAAGCAGGCGGACGGCCCGCCCGTCAGCGCGGCTGAAGGTCGAGCGACGGCTCCCTCGGCGCCGTACCGCGCGGCATCGCGGGATGCAGCCCGAGCAGCACGATGCCCGCCACGATCGCCGCGAGCCCCGCCGCCTCCCAGGCCAGCGCCCCGGTGTCGGTGCGCAGCCGGTCCCCGAGGAATCCGACCCCGCACAGGATCCCGGCGAGCGGCTGGGCCGCGGTGAGCGCGGGCAGCGAGTTGCGCAGCTCCGCCGTCTCGAACGCGCTCTGGACGAGGATCAGCCCGGTGACCCCGAGGACCAGCACGCCGTACGGCTGCCAACCGGTCAGCACCTCCATGACGCCGCCCTCGGAGAAGCGGGTGCCGGTGACCCGGGTCAGCGCGTCCTGGACGCCGTAGAGCAGGCCGGCGGCGAGGGCGAGCAGGGTGGGGCCGGCGCTGAGGCGGGACCGTTTGGCGTAGGTCGTGAGCAGCAGGGCGGTGCCGACCATCACGCCGATGATGAGCCAGTGGCGCGCCGGGTCGGTGACGGCGTCGCCGCCGCGTGGCTGGCCCGCCAGGATGAACGTGGTCACCCCGCCCGCGAGCAGGACGAGGCCGGCCCAGCCCTGGTGGCTGAGGGGATGCTTGGTCTGGTGCCGGGAGAGCGCGAGGGCGAACAGGAGGTTCGTCGCGAGCAGCGGCTCGACGAGGGAGATCTCGCCCTTGCCGAGGGCGACCGCGCCGAGGATCATGCCGGCCACCATCAGGCCGATGCCGCCGAGCCAGCGCGGCACCCGCATCAGGTCGAGCAGCAGCCGCGGCGACAGGAAGTCGCTGAGCGGTGCCTTCTGGGCGACGTTCTGCTGGAGCACGAACCCGAAGCCCAGGCAACAGGCCGCGCTCACGGCGAGAATCAGAACCAGAACGGACACGCTTCGTACCTCGATCTGCGGCCGGGCTACGGAGTGCGTAGTGGCCGACTGTAGCGCTCCCGGATGGGGATTGCTCCGGGGCTACCCGGAACCGGGCGGTTGACTCGGTCACGCTGCCCGTGTCGACCACGATGGGCGGGCCGGGGCGGTGCGGGACCGTATGGCCATGGTCCGACGCCCGGGCGGCCCGCGCCATGGCGTACGCCACAGCCGGCACCCGGTGCCCCACCGCCACGGTACGCCCATCGGCTCCCGGCGCGCGTCAAGTTCGCCCAGGCGCAACGTAGTTGAACGGAGTACCGGACCCGTTCAGCTTGACGCAAAGTCTTAGCTGGGGGTTTGCTGTGCGTGATCGGCCGATGGCAGCCCGACAATCAGGAAGTTCCGCGGTGCCCCCAACCCCGCCCCTCTTAGGCCCAGGCCCGGCCGTGTCAGACCACCGCCCGGCCCTCGCCGAAGGCCTCCGCGCGGCCACGCACCCCGGGTGCGAGTACTGTCCCGACGACGCCCTCGGCGACGACGAACTCATCTCGGCCAGGGCCGCGTTGGCGCAGGGCCGCTGGCAGTCCGCCCGCTCCCTGTTGCTCCACACGGGTGACGACTGGGACCGTCGCGGCCACCGGGCCACCGTCCTCGCCCACGAGCCCTACGCCATCGCCTGGACCCGCGAGTGGCTGCTCGCCGAGCCCGACTCCGCCGGCGCCGCCACCCTGCACGCCCTGACCCTGGTCCGGCGCGCCCTGCGCGGCAAGGAGGATCCGGAGCGCGCCCGCGAGGCCTGCGCCGGCGCCGCCGCGCTCGCCCCCGCCGACCCCACCCCGTGGCTCGGCCTCCTCCTGGTGGCCCGCCACCTGGGCACCGACGAGGAGACGCGCCGGGCCTTCACCGAGGTGCGCCGCCGCCATCCCGAGCACCACCACGCCCACCACCTGATGGCGGCCCGGATCGCGGAGACCGAGAGCCGGGGGGCGGACGAACTGCGCGCCTTCGCCGAACGCGCGGCGGCCGAGGCCCCGGCCGACTCCCCGCTCGCCGTCCTGCCGGTCGTCGCGTACACCGAACGCCACCGGGTGCTCGCCGCCACCGGCCGGGCCCCCGCCGACCCGGCCGCCGCCGGGCACTGGACCGAGCCGTCCGCGCTGCGCGCCCTGGGCGCCGCCTTCGACTGGTGGCTGGAGTGGGGGAACGAGGAGCACCCGCGCCGCCACGTCGATCTCAACCACCTCGCCCACGCCACCTTCGGCGCCGGCCGGTACGCCGAGGCCGCGGCCCTGTTCCAGCGCGTCGGCCGCCATGCCACCGCGGCACCCTGGTCGTACCCGGACCGTGACCCGTGCGAGGCGTTCCGGGCGGCCCGGGAGCGGGTGCTGGGAGGCTGAGGGGAGATTCATGAGAAGACATTGTGGATTCCTTACGGCCGCCGGAATCCGTGGCCGGGCCCGCCCCGAAGGTGTTCGAATGAGTGCGTGAACTCTGAACAGTCCGAGGAGCCGCGGCGTACCGAGGAGGGCAGCCCGGTCGGGCGCCGGGTGTTCCTGGGCACCATCGGCCTCGGCGCGCTCGGCCTGGTCACCGCCCCGGTGCTGCAACGCGTCACCGAGTCGGTCCTCGGTGCCTTCTCCGGCAAGGACCCCACGGGCCTGACCGGCCTCCTCCCGAACGGCGGCGGTTTCCGCTACTACTCGGTGACCGGGTCGGTGCCGGACCGGACCGCCGCCGACTACCAGCTGAAGATCGACGGGCTGGTCGACAAGCCGCGCACGTACACCCTGGCCGACCTGCGGGCCCTGCCGCAGACCAGGCTGGTCAAGGACGTCCAGTGCGTGACCGGCTGGCGGGTGCCGGACACGCCCTTCGAAGGCGTCCGTCTCTCCCGTCTGCTGGACCTGGCGGGCGTCCGGGACTCCGCGAAGGCGATCCACTTCACCTGCTTCGACGGCGCGTACACCGAGAGCCTCACCCTCGACCAGGCGCGCCGCCCGGACGTCCTGGTCGCGCTGCGCATGCAGAACAAGGTGATCACCCACGACCACGGCGGCCCGGTCCGCCTCTACGTCGCCCCCATGTACTTCTACAAGTCGGCCAAGTGGCTCTCCGGCATCACGGTCACCGACAAGGTCGAACCGGGTTACTGGGAGAGGCTGGGCTACGACGTCGACGCCTGGGTCGGCCGCTCGAACGGACGTGACGATGAGCCTACGAGCTGAGGCCCCGGCCGCCACGGACCGGCTGCACCGCTTCACCGCCGCCGAACGCTGGGTGCACCGCACCACGGCGCTGCTGATGGGCCTGTGCGTCGCGACGGCCGCCTGCCTCTACATCCCGCAGCTGGCGGTCCTCGTCGGCCGCCGCGAACTGGTCGTCCGCATCCACGAGTGCGCGGGCCTCGCCCTGCCCGTCCCGGTCCTCCTGGGCCTCGCCTCCCGTGCCTTCCGCAGGGACCTCGGCTTCCTGAACCGCTTCGGCCCCCACGACAGGCTCTGGCTGCACGCCGCCCTGAGCCGTGACAAGCGCCGCTCCTCCCGCCCGGCGGGCAAGTTCAACGCCGGCCAGAAGATCTACGCGAACTGGATCGCCGGCGCCACCCTCGTCATGCTCGGCACGGGCCTGCTCATGTGGTTCACCCACCTCACCCCGCTGATGTGGCGGACCTCGGCCACCTTCGTCCACGACTGGCTGGCCCTGACGATCGGCATCGTCCTGGCCGGCCACATCGGCATGGCCCTGGGCGACCCGGAGGCCCGACGGGGCCTGCGCACGGGCACGGTGAGCCGGGAGTGGGCCAAACGCGAACACCCCCTGTGGCGGCCCTAGCCCTGCGGGGCTTGCGCACAGCACTCCGGCGGCACCTCGGGCACCGCGGAGCACGACCGCTGTGGCTGATCGCCGTCGCGGCGGGGAGAACCGCGGAAGCCGCCGCTCCTCTCGTCCCGCCGCGACGGCGATCAGCCGGGACGGCGGAGTCCGGCGGGGCACCGTCTGCCGCACCGTCGGACTCCGCCCGCTCCTAGATCACCAAGGACAGCAGCAGGACGAGGCCGCCCCCGACCACCGAGATGATCGTCTCCATCACGGACCAGGTCTTGAGTGTCTGGCCGACGCTCAGGCCGAAGTACTCCTTCACCAGCCAGAACCCGGCGTCGTTGACATGGCTGAAGAACAGCGAGCCCGCGCCGATGGCCAGCACGAGGAGGGCGGTGTGGGCGGTCGACATGTCGGCCGCCAGGGGAGCCACCAGGCCCGCCGCCGACACCGTGGCCACCGTCGCCGAGCCGGTCGCCAGCCGGATCGCCACCGCGATCAGCCAGGCCAGCAGCAGCGCCGGGATCGACCAGTCCTTGGAGATCTCCAGGATCATCTGGCCGACACCGCAGTCGATCAGCGTCTGCTTGAAGCCGCCGCCCGCACCGACGATCAGCAGGATGCCCGCGATGGGCACGAGCCCCTTCTCGACGGTCTCCGAGAGGCGCTCCCTGGAGAATCCGGCCTGCCTGCCCAGCGTGAACATACCGACGATCACGGCCGCGAGCAGCGCGATCAACGGGGAGCCGATGACGTCGAAGACGCGCTGGACGGTGTGCGCCGGGTCGTCGACGACCACGTCGACCAGCGCCTTGGCCAGCATCAGGACGACCGGCAGCAGGATGGTGGCGAGGGTGGCGCCGAAGCCGGGGCGGTTCTCCAGGTCCTCGGACGGGCGCTGCGGGAGCATCCGGTCGGGAGCCTGCACGTCCACCCAGCGGGCCGCGACCTTCGAGAACAGCGGACCGGCGATGATCACGGTCGGTATCGCGACCAGGACGCCGAGGGCCAGGGTCAGGCCCAGGTTCGCGTGGACCGCGTCGATCGCGACCAGCGGACCCGGGTGCGGAGGCACCAGGCCGTGCATCACCGACAGACCGGCGAGGGCCGGGATGCCGATGCGCATCAGGGAGTAGTGGCCGCGCTTGGCGACCATCAGCACCACCGGGATGAGGAGCACGATGCCGACTTCGAAGAAGAGCGGCAGCCCGATCACGGAGGCGATCAGCACCATCGCCCAGGGCATCGCCCGCCCGCCGGCCTTGGCGAGGATCGTGTCGACGATCTGGTCGGCGCCGCCGGAGTCGGCCAGCAGCCTGCCCAGGATCGCCCCGAGCGCGATCAGGACACCCACGCCGGCGACGGTGGCGCCGAGCCCGGTGGTGAAGCTGGTGATGACCTTGTCGAGCGGCGCCCCGGCGAACGCGCCGAGCGCGAGCGAGCCGATGGTGAGCGCCAGGAAGGCGTGGAGCTTGAACTTGGTGATGAGCAGGACGATGACGGCGATGCCCAACAGGACGGCGATGCCGAGTCGGGCGTGTCCGGCCGACGTGATGGGCGCGACGACGTCCGCTGCCAGCACCTCGACGCTGAGTCTGGTCACGGGGTGTTCCTTGTGGTCATGGGCCAGTTATGGGGACAAGAAAAGGGGGGTGTGTCACTGCGGGGTGAGGCCGGGCAGCGCGTCCAGCGCCCGCACGGCCCGTGCGGTGATCTCCTCGGGGCTGCCCGAGATGTCGACGGCGACGCCGGCCTCGTCCGCCTCCAGCGGCTGGAG
Organism: Streptomyces sp. NPDC086519; assembly: GCF_040686075.1. NCBI lineage: Bacteria > Bacillati > Actinomycetota > Actinomycetes > Kitasatosporales > Streptomycetaceae > Streptomyces > Streptomyces sp. NPDC086519. Next base: position 402,363 of record NZ_JBFBJL010000001.1, on the reverse strand, counting down.
CGTGGCGAACTGGGAGTCCAGCAGCGCGGTCGGCATGAAGTGACCCCGCCGGTGCGACATCCGGTCCTCGATCAGCTGCCGGTCGCCGGTGAGGTGCACGAAGACGAGGCCCGGGGCCGCGGCCCGGAGCCGGTCGCGGTACGCCCGCTTCAGCGCGGAGCAGCTGACCACGCCGCGCCCCTCCCGGCCGTGCGCCCAGGCGCCGATGGCGTCCAGCCACGGCCACCGGTCGGCGTCGTCGAGCGGGTGCCCGGCCGACATCTTGGCGATGTTGGCCGGCGGGTGGAAGTCGTCGCCCTCGGCGTACGGGACGCCGAGCCGGGCGGCGAGCAGGGGACCGATCGTGGTCTTGCCCGTGCCGGCGACGCCCATCACCGCGACGACGTGTGGGGTCCGCATCACTGCCTCGCTGTCTTCCTCGGGAGATCCGGACGACTGACACCGGCGTACGGCATCCGGCGTCGGCCTCACTGAAACCCATTAGGTACGACGAATTCAAGAGTCTGTGACATATAAGTCTGACTTTTTGTCCCCGTGATCCACTCGGTACGCTGAGTGCATGAGCACACCTGGCCGGGGCCTGCACGGCCGAGTACTGGACGCCCTCGGCCCGGCCATCACCGCGGGTGAGTACCCGCCGGGGAGCGTCCTGCGTACGGACGAGCTGTCCCAGCACTTCGAGGTGTCACGCTCCGTGATGCGCGAGGCGGTCCGGGTCCTCGAATCCATGCACCTGGTCGAGTCCCGCCGCCGGGTGGGCGTCACCGTCCGCCCCAAGGCCGAGTGGAACGTCTACGACCCGCAGGTGATCCGCTGGCGCCTGGCCGGCGCCGACCGCCCGCACCAGCTGCGCTCGCTCACCGTGCTGCGCTCGGCGATCGAGCCGGTGGCGGCCGGCCTGGCGGCGCGGCACGCCACGGCCGCGCAGTGCGCCGAGCTCACCGAGTGCGCCCTCGGCATGGTGGCCCACTCCCGCGGCCACGAGCTGGAGGAGTACCTGGTCCACGACGTGGCCTTCCACCGCGTGATCCTGACGGCCTCGGGCAACGAGATGTTCGCCCGGCTCGGCGACGTCGTGGCCGAGGTCCTCGCCGGCCGCACGCACCACGAGGTGATGTTCGAGGACCCCGACCCGGCCGCCGTCACCCTCCACGTCCAGGTCGCGGAGGCGGTACGCGAGGGCGACGCCCCCCGCGCCGAACAACTGACCCGCGCCATCACGACGGGCGCCCTCCAGGAACTGGACGTCCTGGCGCCGTAGCGCTACTGCTGCGGGAACACCCCGTCCAGATACACCCAGGCTCCGCCGACCCGCTCGAACCGGCTGCGCTCCTGAAGCGAGCCGCCCCTGTAGGAGGCCCGGAAGGTCACCGTGCCGGTGGAGTGGAAGGGGGAGCCGTCGGTCGTCGCCAGGATCTCCAGGCCGGTCCAGCGCATGCCGGGGTCCAGGTCGAGCCGGGCCGGACGGGTCCGGGGATGCCAGGTGCGCAGCAGGTACGGCTCGTCACGTTTCACGAAGGCGCTGTAGCGCGAGCGCATCAGCGTCTCCGCCGTGGGCGCCGCCGCCTCGCCCCGGTGGAACCGGCCGCAGCACCTCTCGTACGTCTCCGCCAGACCGCACGGGCAGGCGGCGGGCGGCTGCTGCCGGGAGCGTTTCGGTGTCATCCGCCCGCCCCCCTACGCCGACTCGGCGTTGGTGGGCGGCTGGGCCGGGCGGGCCGGGACGACCGGGGCGGGCAGTGCGGGCAGTGCGGGCAGCGCCGCGCGGTGCACCCAGGCGTCGAGAAGGCCGTCCAGCGGCTCCTCCGCGAACCGGTTGACGTGGGCCGTGAACATCGCGGTCGTCACGGACCCGCCCCGGTGCAGGCCCGCCCACGCGCGCAGCATGTGGAAGAACCGGTCGTCGCCGAGCGCGCAACGGATCGCGTGGACCGTCACACCGCCCCGCTCGTAGAGGCGGTCGTCGAACATCGACTTCCTGCCGGGGGCGGCGATCCGGATGTCCTGCGGCAGCCCGGACAGCAACCGGTGGGCGGCGGCCGCCAGTTGCTGGGCGCTGCGGCCGCCCGAGCGCTCCGACCACAGCCACTCCGCGTACTTGGCGAGCCCCTCGTTCAGCCAGATGTGCCGCCAGTCGGCGATGGACACGCTGTTGCCGAACCACTGATGAGCGAGTTCATGCGCCACCAGCCGCTCCGAACCCCGGGCCCCGTCCACGTGGTTGACGCCGAACAGCGACAACCCCTGGGCCTCGACGGGGACATCGAACTCCTCGTCGGCGACGACCACGGCGTACTCACCGAAGGGGTACGGCCCGAACAGCCGCTGGAACAGGTCCATCATCGCGGGCTGCCGCGCGAAGTCCCGTGAGAACTCCGGCAGCAGATGCGCCGGTATGTGCCCGTGCATCGGCACCCCGCCGATGCCGGGGTCGCCCAGCAGCACGGTCTGGAACTTGCCGATCGCGAGGCTCAGCAGATAGCTCGACGTCGGTGCCGCCTGCTCGTACACCCAGGTCGTCGTGGACGCCTTCGCGGTACGGGTGAGCAGCCGGCCGCCGGCCACCACCGAGTACGCCGACGGGCAGGTGACCGAGAGCAGGTACGACGCCTTGTCGGCCGGCCGGTCGTTGCACGGGAACCAGGAGGGCGCGCCGACCGGCTGGCTGGCCACCAGCGCGCCGTCCGCCAGCTCCTCCCAGCCGATCCCGCCCCACGGGCTGTTCACCGGCTTCGGGTTGCCGGACCAGTGGATCTCCACGGTGAAGGCGGCCCCGGCGCGCGGCGGCTTCGCCGGCTTGATCCGCAGCCTGCCGCCCCGGTGCGTCCAGTGCGGCTGGCGGCCGTCCACCCGGATCCGGCCGATCTTGAAGTCGGCCAGGTTCAGCTGGAACTCGGACAGGGCGGCCCGGCCCGCGATCGCGTTGATCCGGGCCGTGCCGGCCAGGCGATTGGGTCCCGGCCGGTAGTCCAGCGTGAGCTCATAACGATGCACCCGGTACCGGGGATCGCCGTTGTCCGGGAAGTACGGGTCCGGACCCGCTGACTGCTGCACTGCCACTTCCGCGTTCGCTCCCTGCGCTGTGCTCGAACCGTCTCTCGGCGCACCGACACCCGCGGTCACCGGACGGCCCGCGCTCAGGGACGCCATGCCTCGATCGGATTGCCGAGCCAGCGGGTGTCGTCGGGAACCGACTCCGCCGCCATGACGAGGGACGCGGGCCCCAGGGTGGTACGGGCCCCGACCGTGCTGCCGGGCAGCACGATCCCGCCAGGACCCAGTGTGGCGCCCTCACGGAGGACCACAGTATCCGTCCGCAAGATCCGGTCGTGGAAGAGGTGAGTCTGCAGCACGCAGCCGCGGTTCACCGTGGCCGCGTCCTCCAGGGTCACCAGATCCGTCTCCGGAAGCCAGTAGCTCTCCACCCAGACGCCCCTGCCGATGCGCGCACCGAGGCCGCGCAGCCACGCCGTCATCACGGGGGTACCCGGAACCGAGCCGGCCAGCCATGGCACCGCCAGCACCTCGACGAACGTGTCCGCCAGCTCGTTGCGCCACACGAACGAGCTCCACAGCGGGTGCTCCGCGCTGCGGTGCCGCCCGACCAGCACCCACTTGGCCAGCACCGAGACCAGGCCCGCGAGCGCACCGGCACCGAGCAGCACCAGCCCCGACAGCAGCGGCGCCCAGACACCGAGCGCGCACAGCGCGGCCACCGTCAGGCCGGCCAGCGCCACCGAGCACAGCACCGGCACGATCCTGCACGTCTCCACCAGGGCCCGCGCCCACAGCAGCCGCGCGGGCGGCTCGTAGGTACGGCTCTGGTCACCGTCGGCCGCGCTGCGCGGCAGCTTCACCGGCGGCAGCCCCAGGTACGACGTGCCCTTCTTGGCCTTCTTCGGCGTCGCCGAGAGCACGCCGACAAGTCCGCCGTCCGGCACACTGCGCCCCGGCGCGGTCATCCCGGAGTTCCCGAGGAACGCCCGCCGCCCGATCTCCGCGCGCCCGATCCGCACGTACCCGCCGCCCAGCTCGTACGGCGCGGTCAGCGTGTCGTCGGCCAGGAACGCGCCCTCGCCGACCGTCGTCAGACTCGGCAGCGCGAGCACGGTCGACACCTCGGCGCCCTTGCCGATCCGCATCCCGAGCAGCCGCAGCCACACCGGCGTGACCAGGCCGGCGTACAGCGGGAAGAGCGTCTCGCGGGAGCGGTCCATCAGCTGGGACACCGTCCACGCCTGCCAGCCGATCCGGCTGTGCGTCGGGTAGGTGCCGGCGCGCAGCCCCAGGCTCAGCAGCCGGACCGAGACCAGGATCAGCAGCGCGTACGCCAGCCCGAACGCCAGCGTGGCCGGGACCAGCGCGGCCGCCGCGCCCCGCAGGGCCTCGGCCAGGCCGTCCCCGGGGGCCACGAAACGCCCGGCGGCCAGCAGCGCGGCGCCACCCGCCAGCACCGGCAGCGCGCTGAGCGCGAAGCCCGTCAGGCCGTACATCACCCGCCAGTAGGTGCCGCGCTGCGGCCGCTGCTCGGGCCAGTTCCGCTTGGCCTTGCCCAGCTTGACCGCCGGGGCGCCGGCCCAGCGCTGGCCGGTCGGGATCTGCCCGGTGACCGCGGAGCCGGGGGCCACCTCGGCGCGCTTGCCGACCCGGGCGCCCGGGAAGAGCATGCTGCGCGTCCCGACGACCGCGTGGGCGCCGATCCGGACCGGGCCGATGACCAGCCGGTCGCCGTCCAGCCAGGAGCCGGACAGGTCCACCTCGGACTCCACGGCCGCGCCCCGCCCGATCCTGAGCAGGCCGGTGACCGGCGGCAGCGAGTGCAGGTCCACCTCGGGGCCGATCCGGGCGCCCAGCGCCCGCGCGTACCGCTCCAGCCAGGACCCGGTCAGCGTGGTCGCCCCGGCGGACTCGGCCAGCCGCTCCGCCGCCCACAGCCGCAGATGGACCGAGCCACCGCGCGGATACGTGCCGGGCTCCACGCCCCCCAGCAGCAGCCGCGCGCCACCGGCCGAGATCGCGATCCGGCCGGGCGGCGTGAACAGCACCACGGCCCCCAGAGCCACCAGCCACCAGGGCGCGCTGGGCAGCCAGCCGTAGCCGTCCAGCACATTGCCGAGCGCGGCGAGGACCACCGTCCAGCGCAGACCGAGAAGGGTGAACAGCGGGAGCAGGAGCAGCAGCTGCACCACCTGGGCGGCGCGCGGCACGGGCACGATCGTGCGCTCGGTGCCGTCGTCCTGCACGGACTCTTCCAGCCGCCGGGCCAGCTTGCGCAGCACCGGCTGCTGGTAGACGTCGAGGACGGCCGCGCTCGGGTAGCGGGTGCGCAGCCGGGTGGTGAGCTGGGCGGCGGACAGGCTGCCGCCGCCGATCGCGAAGAAGTCGTCGAAGGCGCCGCTCACCGGGATGCCGAGGACCTCGGTCCACTGTTCGGCGAGCCAGGCCTCGGTGCCGTACAACTGTTCGGCCGGACCGCCGGTCGCCAGGCCCTCCAGCGGCCAGGGGAGGGCGTCGCGGTCGACCTTGCCGGAGGTGCGGGTGGGCAGCTCGGCGACCGGCGCCAGCAGCGGCACGAGGGCGGCCGGCAGCTCGGTGCGCAGCTTCCCGACGGCCGCCGCGTGGTCCCAGCCGTCCTGGGTGACGACATAGCCGACCAGGAGCTGGTTGCCGCCGCGCGCGGTCCGTACGGCCGCCGCCGCGCCCGCGACGCCGGGGAGCGCCTGGAGGGCCGCGTCGACCTCGCCCAGCTCGATCCGGCGCCCGCCGAGCTTGATCTGCTCGTCGGCGCGCCCGAGGAAGACCAGCCCCTCGCGGTCGGCCCGCACCAGGTCACCGCTGCGGTACGCCCGCTGCCAGCCCAGCGACTCGAGGGGCGCGTACTTCTCCGCGTCCTTCTCGGCGTCGAGGTACCGGGCGAGGCCGACCCCGCCGATCACCAGCTGGCCGCTCTCGCCCATGGCCACGGGCACGCCCGCGTCGTCCACCACGGCCAGCTCCCAGCCGTTCAGCGGCAGCCCGATGCGGATCGGCTCCTCGCCGGTCATCAGGGCCGCACAGGCGACCACGGTGGCCTCGGTGGGCCCGTAGGTGTTCCAGACCTCGCGGCCCTCGGTCACCAGGCGCTGCGCCAGCTCGGGCGGGCAGGCCTCGCCGCCGAAGATGAGGAGGCGGACGTCGTTGAGGGTCTCGGGCTCCCAGAGGGCGGCCAGGGTGGGCACGGTAGAGACGACGGTGATCTCCTGCTCGACCAGCCAGGAGCCGAGGTCGGCCCCGCTGCGCACCTGGGAGCGCGGCACGGGCACCAGGCAGGCGCCGTGGCGCCAGGCCAGCCACATCTCCTCGCAGGAGGCGTCGAAGGCCACGGAGAGGCCCGCCATGACCCGGTCGCCCGGGCCGATCGGCTCCTCGGCCAGGAACAGCGCGGCCTCGGCGTCCACGAAGGCGGCGGCGCTGCGGTGGGTGACGGCGACGCCCTTGGGCTTGCCGGTGGATCCGGAGGTGAAGATGATCCAGGCGTCGTGCTCGGCCCCGGGCCGGCCGGCGGGCTGTGCGGACTCGCGGCGGACGTCGATGTGCAGACCGGCGCCGAGGACGGCCGCCACCTCCGCCTCACCGAACACCAGTGCCGCCCGCTCGTCCGGGTCCTCGGCGTCGACGGGCACGTAGGCGGCACCGGCGGCGAGGACACCGAGCACGGCGACGTACAGGTCGTTGGTCCCGGAGGGAACCCGGACGCCCACCCGGTCCCCGAGCCCGATCCCGGCCTCGGTGAGCCGCCGGCGCAGTCGCGCCACCTCGACGGCGAGCGCGCGGTAGGTGAGCTGGGCGGTGCCGTCGTCCAGCGCGGGCTCGTCGGGGTGGGCCCGCACCGTGGCTTCGAACACGTCCACGAGCGTGCGCGGCGAGGCCGCCGGTCCGGCCGAGAACCGTGCCGTGTTCCCGAACTCCTCGCGGATCTCCTCGTCGAGCAGGCCGAGAGCACTGCTCCCGTCAATGGCTGCCATCCGGTCCTCGCGTCTCGTTCCCGGAACCCTCCGGGCGCCGGCGGGTCCGCAGGTCTGCCTGGGATTGTCCGGCTCCGGCTGGGTAACAAGCCGGAAATATTAGTACGACGCTAGGCTCCCGCTCCGCCGACAGCCACCCGAAGGCGGCCGTTCGGAGCACGCCCTTGACTCTTGAGCAGGCCCTGACCAGGGATTATCCGTCCACGGGGAGAGATGGGCCACACAGCGTGAGACAGGCCAACTCCATGTGTCCGGCGGCACCTACGGCAACGGCCGGCCCCGCGGCGCGGAGGGGAGAGCGCCGCGGAACCGGCCGTCACCGTGGGGGGTGGAGGAAACGTCACGGGGCGCCGGACGTCACGCGGCGCTGACCTCGGCCCAGATGGACTTGCCCCAGGGCAGATTGCCCACTCCCCAGCGGCCCGAGCAGAGCGCGTCGAGGATGAGCAGACCGCGCCCGCGGTCCCGTTCGACCGAGATGGGGCGCAGCCGGGGGCGGCGGCCCAGCGGGTCGTGCACCTCGACCCGGGTCCGGGAGCCGTCGGTGTCGATGACGAGGCGGACCGGGTCGTCCGGATCGGTCTCGTAGCGCAGGGAGTTGGTGACCAGCTCGCAGGTGACCAGGGCGACCGCGTCGATGTGGTCACGGGAGGCGTCAGGGGTGTGGTGCGCGATGAAGTCGCTCACGAACAGCCGGGCGGCCTTGGCCGACTGAGGCTCGCTGGCCAGTAACAGAACCGGCGGCGGGGCGACTTGCAGGGCGCGGGGTTCGGTCGTGGTGCTCCGCTGGCGTTCGATCATGTGCATCCCCTCACGGGCATGTCCCAACGCAGGCACGGTGGTTCGCCATGCGAGTGCGGTCACTGTCGTATTTCCCGGATTCATGGTGCCGTCACGGCACAGTCGATCGCAATACGTCCCACGGGATGTGAAATATTGCGCATCGAGTCGAGAGAGTTGCGAGACAAGTCGTCGGCCGGTGGCGGGGGTCGGGGCGGCACGGGCAGACTGTCGGGCAGTTCACCGGAGAGAAGGGGGAATCCGTGAGCACGCCCACGGTGCGCCGGCGACGGCTAGGTGCGAAGTTGCGCGAACTGCGCGGCGAACTCACCCTCGACGAGGTCGCCGAGCGCTCCGCAGGCACGTTCGTCTCCTCCAAGCTCTCCCGGATGGAGACCGGCAAGACGGCCCCCAAGGCAGCGGACATCGAGGCCCTGCTCCACCTCTACGGCGAACTCGGCCGCGACGTCAGCGACGAACTGCGCGCGGCCCTGATCACGCTCACCAAGGAAGGCGGCCGGCGCGGCTGGTGGCACTCGTACCGGGGTGTCCTCACCCCGGTCTACGAGGACCTCATCAGCCTGGAGGCGGAGGCCGAGACGGTCTCCACCTGGCAGCTGGGCATGATCCCCGGACTGCTCCAGACCGCCGAGTACGCCCGCGAGATCATCCGGGCGACCGCCATGTCCGAGGCGGTCGAGGCACGGGTCGACGCGCTCGTCGAGGTACGGCTGGCACGCCAGGCCGTCCTCACCCGGGACAGCGACCCGCTGGCGCTCTGGGCGATCATCTCCGAACAGGCCCTGCGTTCCACCACCGAGGATCCCGCCCTGATGTACGAGCAGTTGGGGCGCCTGCTTACGATGGGGCGGCGCCCGAACATCAACATCCAGGTGTTGCGCTCGGACGCTCCCCTGCACGCCGGACTCACCGGCACCTTCAGCATCCTGGGCTTCGGTCCGCACACGGACCTGGACGTCGTCCACCAGGAAGGGCTGACCTCCGCCCTGTACATCGAGGAACGTGATCGGGTCTCCACGCACCGGGCCGCGTGGCAACGCCTCACGTCTGCCGCCGAGTCCGTCGAGGCGTCGGTGGAACTGATCACCCAGATAAGGAAGAACGAATAAGGAATGAAGCACGCTGACGACGCGTCGACTCTGCCGGTGATCTGGTGGAAGTCCTCGGCGTCCGCATCACAGTCCGACTGCGTGGAATGCGGGATCGTCGACGAGGCGACGGTCGCCGTCCGTGACAGCAAGTGTCCCGACGGCCCCGCGCTCCTGCTGGGCCGCACCACGCTCCGTGCGTTCACCTCCACCCTCGCCCTCCGCGACGGCCGAATAGGCGGCCTCGTGGACGGCCTCGTGGACGGCCTCGGCTGAGACAGCGCGGCGCCCACCGCGAGGTGGTCGCCCGCACTCTGCCCAAAAAGCCCGGAAAACCAAGAAACCCCTGCTCAGCAGGGGTTTCTTCGTGGTGTCCGAGGGGGGACTTGAACCCCCACGCCCGATAAAGGGCACTAGCACCTCAAGCTAGCGCGTCTGCCATTCCGCCACCCGGACAAGGTGTCTGTCGTGCGAGGTCTTCCGTGCGGGTTTCCCTCGCGGCGACGAAGGAAACACTACCAGGCTTTCGGGGGCGGCCGATCACACCCCGTTCCGGGGCCCGCGGGCGTGAACGGCGTGTGACGGGCCGGGACCGGCCTTGGGCCCGGAGCGGGGAGGGAGGGAGGATGGCAGGGACCGGCCGGCAGTGACAGCAGGAGGAAGCAGCGTGAGCGAGACGGACACGGCCAAGGGCGTCACCGGTGAGGACGAGGTCGTGGACCTCTGCCGCGAGCTGATCCGGTTCGACACCAGCAACTACGGCGACCACTCCGGTCCCGGCGAACGCAAGGCCGCCGAGTGGGTCGCGGAGAAGCTCGCCGAGGTCGGCCTGGAGCCCAGGATCTTCGAGTCCCACCCGGGCCGCGCCTCCACGGTGGCCCGCATCGAGGGCGCGGACCCCTCCCGGCCCGCCCTGCTGATCCACGGCCACCTCGACGTCGTACCGGCCAACGCCGACGACTGGACCCACCACCCCTTCTCCGGCGAGGTCGCGGACGGGTGCGTGTGGGGCCGGGGCGCCGTCGACATGAAGGACATGGACGCCATGACCCTGGCGGTCGTGAGGGACCGGCTGCGCAGCGGCCGGAATCCGCCCCGGGACATCGTGCTGGCCTTCCTCGCCGACGAGGAGGCCGGCGGCACCTGGGGCGCCCGGCACCTGGTCGACAACCACCCGGACCTCTTCGACGGCGTCACCGAGGCGATCAGCGAGGTCGGCGGCTTCTCCTTCACGGTGAACGAGCAGCGCCGGCTCTACCTCATCCAGACGGCCGAGAAGGGCATGCACTGGATGAAGCTGAAGGTGGCCGGGACCGCGGGGCACGGCTCGATGATCCACCGCGACAACGCGATCACCGAGCTGTCCGAGGCCGTGGCCCGGCTCGGCCGGCACAGGTTCCCGGTGCGGGTCACCAAGACCACCCGGGCCTTCCTTGACGAACTCGGCGACGCGCTCGGCACCGAACTGGACCCGGAGGACATGGAGTCGACGCTGGCCCGGCTCGGCGGCATCGCCAAGCTGATCGGCGCGACCCTCAGCAACACCGCCAACCCCACCCAGCTGAACGCCGGGTACAAGGTCAACGTCATCCCCGGCGAGGCCACCGCACACGTGGACGGCCGCTTCCTGCCCGGTCACGAGGAGGAGTTCCTCGCCGACCTGGACCGGATCCTCGGCCCGAACGTGGTCCGCTCGGACGTGCACTCCGACAAGGCGCTGGAGACCAGCTTCGACGGAGCCCTGGTGGAGGCCATGCAGTCCTCGCTGCTCGCCGAGGACCCGACCGCCAAGGCGATCCCCTACATGCTCTCCGGCGGCACCGACGCCAAGTCCTTCGACGACCTCGGTATCCGCGGCTTCGGTTTCGCGCCGCTCAGGCTGCCGCCGGAGCTGGACTTCGCGGGCATGTTCCACGGCGTGGACGAGCGGGTGCCGGTGGACGGGCTGCGGTTCGGCGTGCGCGTGCTCGACCGTTTCATCGACGCGTCGTAAAGTCCTGGCTTCATATAATCGGGCGGCTGTACGAGGCCGAATGAGAAGAGTGAATGCGACGATAAGCTCGTAGCTCCATTACTCCCTCCTCGTTACTCCAGGCGTGATCCGCTCCTGCGAATCGCATTGCCAACAAGGAGGAATAATGCTCAAGAAGGTCGTCGCTGCTGCGGCTGCCACTGGTGGTCTGGTTCTCGCGGGTGCGGGCCTGGCCGTCGCCGACTCGGGTGCCCAGGGCGGTGCCGTGCACTCCCCGGGTGTCGTCTCCGGCAACGTGATCCAGCTTCCCGTGCACGTCCCGGTGAACGTCTGCGGCAACACGATCTCCGTGATCGGGCTGCTGAACCCCGCCTTCGGCAACACCTGCATCAACAAGTGACGCCGGCTCCCTGAGGGGCGTCTTTCCGTCGGCCCCGGAGCGCGCGCCACGCGCTCCGGGGCCGACCGGTTTTCCGCTTTTCCCGCGGGCTTTTTTCGAACGGATGTCCGCGCGGAATGCAAGGTCAGGATCCGAGGCAGGGGAATTCAGAAATGCGACAGGGTACCCGTAAGGGCCTTATGACAGTGGCCGCGGCGACCGGCGTGATCGCCGCGGCAAGCGGCTACGCCCACGCCGACTCGGGGGCGGTCGGCTCCGCCGCCGGCTCGGCCGGCGTGCTCTCCGGCAACACGGTGCAGGCGCCGTTGCACGTGCCGTTGAACATCTGCGGCAACACCGTGAACGTCGTCGGCGCCCTCAACCCGTCGATGGGCAACCGGTGCGCCGACCACGGCGGCGGGGGTGGTGCTTCGACGGGCCACGGCGGCGCCGGCGGCTCGCACGCCGGGGGCCACACCGCGGACTCGCCCGGTGTCGGTTCGGGCAACACCGTGCAGGCGCCGATCGACGTCCCGGTCAACGTCTGCGGCAACAGCGTCAACGTCATCGGCGTCGGCAACACCGCCGTGGGCAACGAGTGCGCCGACAACGGGGGTTCCGGACACCCGGGCCACCCCGGGCAGCCCGGTGGCGGTCACCCCACGCAGCCGCCCGGGCACGGAGATCACGGCGGCCACGGCGGGCACGGATGTCACGGCCACGGCACGCCGCCCGGAAAGCCGGGGAACCCCGGCACGCCGGGACAGCCGGGCCACCCGGGGACACCGGGCCACCCGGGGCAGCACCCGGGCACCCCTCCCGCTCACTCCGGGAACAAGACCGTCCCGACCGGTACCCACGGCTCCGGCCCGCTGGGCGGCACCTCGGTGAGTGCGCCGGTCGCCGCCGCGCAGCTCGCGCACACCGGCGGCGACCTTCCGCTGGGCCTCGCGATCCCGGCGGGCGCGGGCTCGCTGATCGCGGGCGCGGTGCTGTACCGCAGGGCGCGCGCCGCGGCGTAGCGCACGGACGGTGACGCACCGGCGGCGGTGCGTCGAACGGGACGGGCCCCGCGACGCGGGGCCCCCTCCCGTCAGTCGGCCAGTCTCACCATGTGGCACGCACCTGGCGGATGATCCGCCGGCGCAACCGCACCCTGCGGCTGCCGTCGCGCATGAGGCTCAGTCGGTCCAACTCCCAGTGTCCGTACTCGGCATGGTCCGTCAGCAGACGTGTCGCCTCCTTGCGGGACACCCCGCGAGGCACGTACACGTCGACAAATTCGTATTCCGGCATCGCATCTATTGTGCGGGCTGGTGCCCGGTACGGATAGCGTCTGCACTATGTCTGATGCTGCGCAGCCCACCGCTGCCGAGGTACGCGCCGCCGCCGAGGCGGTCAAGACCGCGCTCGACCGCCATCTGGCCGCGGTCGAACGCAGGTCGGGGGAGGACGACCCGGCTGTCTACGAGGCGTTCAACCAGCTTGCCGCGGCCGCCGAGGTCTACGACGAGCTTCTCTACGACCGCTACGACGAGGTCACGCCCTTCGAGATCCCCGGTACGGACGACTCGCTGCCGCCGTACGCGGGCCCCGAGGAGCCGAACGCGATCAGTGTGCTGATCCGCCGCGACTACGCCGTGGCCGAGCCGCAGCGGCTGCTGGCGCAGGCCCAGCGGGTCGAGGCGGCGGAGTACGACGACGGTCCCGGCGCGGACGAGGGCGCCGCCGGCACGATCCACGGGGCGCTGGGGGTCCTGTTCGGCGAGTTCGAGCCGGACGAGATCGCCTCCCGGCACAAGGAGTTCGGCCTGGAGGAGGGCGACTCGACGCTGTGGGTGACCGCGGCGGACGAGCAGGCCGAGCCCGGCGAGTGGCTGGAGGCGCCCTTCGAGGGGGTCGAGCCGCAGCGGGTGGTGTGCCGCTTCGACGTCAGCGCGGTCTTCGACGACGAGGACGACGAGGACGACGAAGACACAGACGGCGTGGACGGTGCGGACGCCGGGGACGCCGACGAACTGGACGACGACCTCGACCTGGACGAGGACGAGGACCTGGAGCCGTTGGACGCCGAGCGCTGAGCCGACGGCCGGCGGTGCCTTCCGGGGGTCGAGGCCGGACGGGCACCGCCGGTCGGCGCGGTCGTGGCTGATCGCCGTCGCGGCGGGAACAGTCCGGCGGCGGACGGGGATCGCGCGGCGCGGTCGGCTCGTGCCCGCGGGGAGCCGCCGGCGGAACCGGTCAGTTCGCCGCGGGCACCTGCGTCCTCAGCAGCAGCGGCAGGCGGGTCGTCCGGGGCTTCGGCAAGGTCTCGGCCACCGCCTTCGGCAGGGCCTGCTCCACGCCGTGGACCACCGACAGATGGCGCTCCGCCCGGCTGAACGCCGTGTACACCCAGGGGCGGCTCAGGGACTGGACCGCGTCGCCGGGCAGCACCACGACCGCCGCCGGCCAGCGGCTGCCCGCCGCCTGGTGAGCGGTCAGGGCCCAGCCGTGACGGACGGACTGCTCCACCCGCTCCTTGGGTACGACCACGGGCGCGCCCGCACACGACAGGTGCAGCCCGTCGGCGTCGGCCTTCACCACCTGACCCGGCACCGTACGGCCCGGTAGGGGGGAGTAGGCGATCCGGTCACCGGGGTCGAAGCCGCCGAAGCGGCCGGGGCCGGGATTGAGCCGTTCCTTGAGGGCCGCGTTGAGGGCGCGGGTGCCCGCCGCCCCGCCGTGGCCCGGGGTGATCACCACGGTCTGCTCGGCGGGGACGCCGATCGCGCGCGGGACGGAGTCGGCGACCAGCTGCACCGTCCGGTGCACCGCCTCGCCCGCGTCCCGCACCGGCACGATCACGACCTCCTTGCCGGGCGCCTCGACCTGGGTGAGCTCGCCGACGCCGATCCCGGAGACCAGCTCGCCGAGCGGGCCGGGGTCGGGCGTGCGGGAGGCGATCTGCGGGCACACGCGGGCCGCCAGCAGGTCGGCGAAGACCCGCCCGGGCCCTGCGGACCACAGCACCGCCGGGTCCCCGCTCAGCACCAGCCGGGCCCCGTCGGGCAGCGCCTCCACGAGCATCGCGGCGCCCTCCACGTCCAGCTGGGGCGCGTCCAGCACGATCAGCAGGTCGAGGTCCAGGGCGCCGTCCGCGTCCCGGCCGGGGCCCACGGCGCCGGACAGCAGGTCGGCCACGGTGCCGACGGCTCCTTCGGCGCCGGTGAGGCGCCGGCCGCCGTCGGGGGTGTGGGTGGCCGCGAAGGCGCGCAGTCCGGCAGCGCGGGCTGCGGTCAGCAGGGCCGCGGGTTCGGCGCGGGCCGCCTCGCCGCCGGTGTGCAGCACCAGGCCGTGCCCGGCGACCGCCCGCGCCAGCTCGGCCGCGCCGCCGGAGGCCGCCGCCGCGGCCGCCTCCCAGGGCCGGGAGTCGTCCTTGGCGAGTGCGCCGACGAGCCGGGCAAGACCGTCGGCGAGGCTCTCCTCGGCCAGCGCGTAGCGCTCCAGGGCGGCCAGGACCCGGACCGGCCGCTCCTCCTCGTCGTCCTCGGGCTCCGGGGCGCCCGGATCCAGGGCGTCCTGGAAGACCAGCGCCTCGCCCTCCGCGAGCGCGCTCTGCACGGCGGCCTCCGGGTCGGGCACCGCCCGCTGGGCCAGCGCGGCGGTGAGCGCCGGCATCTCCAGAGCGGTGTGCCCAGCCACGGCGGCCTGTTCGAGGAGCCAGCCGGTCACCGCCCGGCCGCGCCGCTCGTCGTCCGGAGCGCACTGGCCGCCGAGCAGCGCCCGCGCGAACCCGTCGGCCTGGTCCGGCCGTACGCCGGTGACCCGGAGCAGCTGCCAGGGGTCCTCCCGCAGCAGCGTGTCCGCGTCCTCGCCGAGGGCGGCGGCGACCTGGAGGGCGAGCGACTCGGGCGCGCCGCCGTCGGCCAGCACCCCGCGCACCGCGGTGACCGCCTCCGCCGCGGGCCCGCCGGGTCCGGCGGCCACGGCGGGCACCGCGGCGGCAGGCGTCGGCTGCGGCCGAGGGACGGCCTCGGGCTCGGGAGCCCGGCGCGGCTCCGGTTCCGGTGCCGCGAAGACGGTGGCCGCCGGCCTCTCGCCGCTCTCCACCGCCCGGATCGCCGCGAGCAGATCCGCCGCCGTCCCGCTGAGCTTGGTCCCGCTCTCGATCGGACCGGCCTTCTCGGCCTTCCGCCGCGCGATCCGCTCCCGCTCCACCCGCTGAGCGGCCAACTCGGCCTCGGCCTCGGACACCTGAGCCGCGCCTTCGCCCCGGTCCGCGCCGCCGGAGCCGGTCGCGCCGGACCCGGCGGTGTCCGTGTCGGCGGCCGCGACCGGGCCGGCGGTGAGGTGTGCGGCCTCTGTCGTCCCCCCGGCCGTCGTGCCCTCGTCGGCCTCGGGCTCGGCGCCCAGCCCCGGCTCCGTGCTCACAGCGTGCTCCAGTCGTGATCGGGATAGCGGTGCACAGGCGCCGACACGTCGTCGAGCGCCCGGCAGATCTCGTCAGGAAGACTAAGCGCCTCCACTGACAACGCCCCCGCGAGCTGCTGCGCGGTGCGCGCGCCGACGATCGGCGCGGCCACGCCCGGCCGGTCCCGCACCCACGCGAGCGCCACCTGGAGCGGGGTGACCGCGAGGCCGTCCGCCGCCGTCTGCACCGCGTCCACGATGCGGGTGGCGGTGTCGTCGAGGTACGGCTCGACGAACGGCGCCAGATGCTCGGAGGCGCCGCGCGAGTCCGGGGGAGTGGAGCGGCGGTACTTCGCGGTCAGCACGCCCCGGCCCAGCGGGGAGGACGGCAGCAGGCCGACGCCCAGGTCGAGGGCGGCGGGCAGCACCTCGCGCTCGATGCCGCGCTGGAGCAGCGAGTACTCCAGCTGCGTGCTGGCCAGCCGGGTGCGCGTGCCCGGCGCCGCGAGCTGCCAGGTCGCCGCCTTCGCCAGCTGCCAGCCGCAGAAGTTGGAGACCCCGGCGTACCGGGCGCGACCGCTGCCGACCGCCAGGTCGAGGGCCTGGAGGGTCTCCTCCAGCGGGGTGTCCGGGTCGTAGGCGTGCACGTGCCAGACGTCGACGTAGTCGGTGCCGAGGCGGGCGAGAGAGGCGTCCAGCGCGGCGAGCAGATGGCCGCGCGAGCCGTTGAAACGCCGGTCGGGGTCGGGGACGCTGCCCGCCTTCGTCGAGATGATCAGGTCCCGGCGCGGCACCAGCCCTTCCATCAGCTGCCCGAGCAGGTACTCGGCCTCGCCGTCGCCGTACACGTCCGCGGTGTCCACGAGGGTCCCGCCGGCCTCCCAGAACGCCTTCAGCATGTCCGCGGCGTCGTGCTCGTCGACGTCCCGGCCCCAGGTGAGGGTGCCGAGCCCGATCCGGGACACGCGCAGGCCGGTACGGCCGAGATGCCTCTGCTCCATGTCAGCCGACATTACTGGCCAGAGCTGGTGCGTTGGGTTGCCTGTGGACAACCGATTTCACAAGGCAGCGGAGCGTTGCGGGAGGCCGGAGCCGACCCGCCCAGGGGCGCGGGACAGTATCGATGTGCGGCTCCGCCGGGTGGGCCCGGCCGGCCCCGCCACCCGCGGCCGGACGCGAACCGATCCCCCCGTGCCGAAAGCCTCCGCGCTAAGGTCTCTCGCGACAGCGACGTTACTGATCGGTAAGGGGAACGGCCATGCAGCTCGGGATCAACCTCGGCTACTGGGGTGCCGGGATGGACGGGGACAATCTGGCCGTGGCGCAGGAGGCCGAGCGGCTCGGGTACGCCGTGTGCTGGGCCGCCGAGGCCTACGGCTCCGACGCCGCCACCGTGCTGAGCTGGGTCGCCGCCCAGACCGAGTGCATCGACGTCGGCTCGGCCATCTTCCAGATCCCGGCCCGGCAGCCGGCTATGACCGCGATGACCGCGGCGACCCTCGACTCCCTCTCCGGCGGCCGTTTCCGGCTCGGCCTCGGCGTCTCGGGGCCGCAGGTCTCCGAGGGCTGGTACGGCGTCAAGTTCGACAAGCCGCTCTCCCGCACCCGCGAGTACGTGGAGATCGTGCGCAGGGCGATGAGCCGGGAACGGCTGTCGTACGAGGGCGAGCACTGGACGCTGCCGCTGCCCGGCGGTCCCGGCAAGCCGATCAAGCTGACCGTGCACCCGGAGCGCGAGCACATCCCGGTCTACATCGCCGCCATCGGCCCGAAGAACCTGGAGCAGACCGGCGAGATCGCCGACGGCGCGCTGCTGATCTTCCCCTCCGCCGAGCACCTGGAGGAGACGGCGGTCAAGTACCTGCGCGCGGGGCGGGAGAAGGCGGGCGCGACCCTCGACGGGTTCGACATCTGCCCGACGCTGCCGCTCGCCGTCGGCGACGACAAGGACCTGGCCACCCTCGCCGACACCTTCCGGCCCTACACCGCGCTGTACGTCGGCGGCATGGGCAGCCGCAAGCAGAACTTCTACAACCAGCTCGCCCGGCGCATGGGCTACGAGCAGGAGGCCGCCGAGATCCAGGACAAGTACCTGTCCGGGGACAAGAACGGGGCCGCCGCGGCCGTACCGCAGGAGCTGATCGACCAGACCACGCTGCTCGGGTCCGTGGACCGGATCGCCGACCGGATGAAGGCCTACGCGGCCGCCGGGGTCACCACGCTCTCCCTCGCGCCCGCCGGCTTCGCCCTGGACGAGCGGCTCGCCTCGCTGCGGGCCGGCGCCGAGGCCCTGGAGCGCGCCGGGCTCGCGTGAGCGCCTGAGGAGAAGTCCGCGGCCGTGGTGGGGGCTCGGGGGGTCTTCCCCGCCACGGCCGCCACGCGGAACAACGCGCCGGGATCCCATGCGGTTACGCCCGCGGGGGCCTCGGTGCTCCTCCTTTCGGCCGAGCGTTCCCGCACCCCCTGTTGCAGTGACTTAGATGCGGCATTTGACTCGTTTTTGCGGGTTTGGTGAGTCCTCCAGAGAGGTGCCCACGTTGCTGTCGGCCAGGAGTCTGTTCCAGGAGATCCTCGACCACGACGAGTCCTTCCGGCTCTTCTGCTCCATCGCGGCCGACGGGGAGTCCCAGGGCGGCTGGGAGAACGGGCGGATCGCCGCGCTGGTACCGAAGAGCGAACGCGACCTGGCCGCCAAGATCACCCGCCACGGCGCCGACGAGGACAAGCACGGGCGCATCTTCCACGCCCTGCTCGGGAAGCGCGGGCTGACGCCCGTCGCGGTGCCGGCCGACACGGACTACACGATGATCCTGGAACGGCACGGCATCGGGCTCGCCCACCACCGGCTCCGGGCCGACCGGCCGCTCACCGTGCCGGACATCGTCACCTACCTCGCCCACAGCCGGGTCACCGAGCAGCGCGCCTCCGAGCAGATGGCGCTGTTGCGCCGGCACTTCGCCGACCACCCGGACGTGGGCCGCGCGGTGCGCATGATCTCCGGCGACGAGGACAACCACCTCGCCTACTGCCACGAGGAACTGCTGCGCCTGGCCGCCGCCGGGCACGGCCACGCCATCCAGCGCACGCTCCGCACGTGTGCCCTCGCCGAGATCCGCGTCTACCGGGACGTCAGCCTCGCCGTCATGGCCCACATGGGCCGCATCCTCGGCTGGCCGAAGGCCAAGTCCGCGCTCCTGGCGTCCGGCATCCACGCCGTCTACGCCTACGAACGCGCCGTCGGCTGGCGCCGCATGGTCTGCCTGCGGATGCCGGAGCGCCGCGACGCCCTGGGCGGCCCCGCGACCGCCGTCCCCGAGTTCGCCTGAGCCCGGCGGCCGCGCACGTCCCCGGCGGCCGTGACCGTCCCTCACATCCACCCGCGGCGCTTGAAGAGCCGGTACAGCACCGTCTCCAGGAACGCCATGATCATGATCACCGCCGGGTACGACCAGATCCAGTGCAGCTCGGGCATGTGGTCGAAGTTCATGCCGTAGATTCCCGCGATCATCGTCGGGACCGCGGCCATGGCCGCCCACGCCGAGATCTTCCGCATGTCGTCGTTCTGCCGCACGCTCATCTGCGCGAGATGGGCGCTCAGGACGTCCGACACCAGCCGGTCCAGGCCCTCCACGCTCTCGTTCACCCGCATCAGATGGTCGTTGACGTCCCGGAAGAACGGGCGGGCCGACTCCTGCACGAAGGGCACGGGCATACCGCTGCTGTACGAGCCCACCCCGGCCAGCTTGGTCATCGGCACGGCCAGCGGCACCGTCGCCCGCCGGAACTCCAGGATCTGCCGCTTGAAGGTGTAGATCCGCGACGCGGTGTGCCGGGAGCCGCCGGCGCTGGGCGAGAACACCTCGGTCTCCAGCTCCTCCAGGTCGTTCTGCAGTTCGGTCGCGACCTCCAGGTAGTGGTCCACGATCGCGTCGGAGATCGAGTACAGCACCCCCGTCGGCCCGTGCCTGAGCATCTCGTGCTGCTCCTCCAGATGCCGCCGGATGTCGCCGAGCGGCGACGGCGTCCCGTGGCGCACGGTCACCACGAAGGAGTCCCCGATGAAGATCATCAGCTCGCCGGAGGTCACCGTGTCGCTCTTCGGCTCGTAGGTGACCGGCTTCAGGACGACGAACAGCGAGTCGTCGTACACCTCCAGCTTGGGCCGCTGGTGGGCGCTCAGTGCGTCCTCGACGGCCAGCGGATGCAGCCCGAACTCGTCGGTGACCAGGTCGAACTCGCGCTCCGTCGGCTCGTACAGGCCGATCCACAGAAAGCTGTCGCCACGCGCGCGTGCCTCCGCGAGGGCGTCGGAGAAGTCCTGCGGTGTCTCGGTCCGTCCCCCGTCCCGGTAGATGGCGCAATCGACGATCACGGAGCGTATTCTCCTGTCGCCCGCCCACCTGCGCACTTCGGCGTGCGCCTACCCTGGGCCGCATGCCCACGCTGATCCTCGTAAGGCACGGACGCTCCACGGCCAACACCTCGGGTGTGCTGGCCGGCTGGACGCCGGGCGTCGCCCTCGACGAGCGGGGAGCCGCCCAGGCCGCCGCGCTGCCCGGCCGGCTCGCCGGGCTGCCGATCTCCGAGATCGTCACCAGCCCGCTGCAGCGCTGTCAGGAGACGGTCCGCCCCCTGCTCGACGCCCGCCCCGAACTCACCGCCCACACCGACGAGCGGATCGGGGAGGCCCACTACGGCGACTGGTCCGGCCGCAAGCTCGCCGAACTCAACGACGAACCGCTGATGGAGGTCGTCCAGGCCCATCCCTCGGCGGCCGCGTTCCCCGGCGGCGAGTCCATGCGGGCCATGCAGACCCGTGCCGCCGAGGCGGTACGCGAGTGGAACGCGCGCGTGGCGCGCGACCACGGTTCGGACGCCGTCTATCTCATGTGTTCGCACGGTGACATCATCAAATCCCTTGTCGCGGACGCGCTCGGCCTGCATCTCGACCTCTTCCAGCGGATCTCCGTCGAACCGTGTTCCATCACAGCGATCCGTTACACCCGCCTCAGGCCGTTTCTCGTTCGTCTCGGGGACACCGGGGATTTCGCCTCCCTTGCCCCCCGCGAGGAGCCTCCCGGGGAAGACGCCCCGGTCGGTGGCGGCGCCGGCGCGCCGTGATCGTCAGCCGCAGTAGGGTGAAGCGGTCCACGTAAGCGGCCCCCGGCCGTGTCGTCGCCCCCCCCGAAACCCACGCACTCTCGATTCCCATGGAGACAGGACGTGTCCCGTCAGGTGTTCCTCTACGATCCGCCGGACCGCTTCGTCGCAGGCACGGTCGGAATGCCCGGACGCCGTACGTTCTTCCTCCAGGCCACGGCCGGCCCCCGGACGACCAGCGTGGCCCTGGAGAAGACCCAGGTCGCCGCACTCGCCGAACGCATGGACGAACTCCTCGACGAGGTCGTGCGCCGCAGCGGCGGCAACGCGGCCGTGCCGGCCGTGGTACCCAACGAGGTCGCCGACACCGCCCCGCTGGACACCCCCATCGAGGAGGAGTTCCGCGTCGGCACCATGGCGCTCGCCTGGGACGGCGAGGAAGAGCGCATGATCGTCGAGGCGCAGGCCCTGGTGGAACTGGAGGCCGACTCCGAGGAGGACCTCGCCGAGGCCGAGGAGCGGCTCCTCCAGGACGAGGAGAACGGGCCCCCGATGCTGCGGGTCCGGCTGACCGGCGCGCAGGCCAGGGCCTTCGCCAAGCGCGCCCTCGACGTCGTCAACGCCGGGCGGCCGCCGTGCCCGCTGTGCAGCCTCCCGCTCGACCCGGAAGGACACGTATGTCCGCGCCAGAACGGATACCGCCGCGGAGCGTGACCGCCGCCGAACTGCTCGCCCACGGTGAGCTGAAGGTGCGCGGCCGCATCCGCGACGCCTCCAACGCGGCGCTGTTCTGCACGGTCGCGCACGACGGCCAGGAGGCGTCCTGTGTCTACAAGCCGGTCGCCGGGGAGCGCCCGCTGTGGGACTTCCCCGACGGCACCCTCGCGCAGCGCGAGGTGGCCGCCTACGAGGTCGCCGCGGCCACCGGCTGGGACCTGGTCCCGCCCACCGTGCTGCGCGACGGCCCGTACGGCGAGGGCATGGTCCAGCTGTGGATCGACGTGTCCCCCGACGCCGCCGACCTGCTCGCCCTGGTCGACGCGGAGGAACCGGAGCCCGGCTGGAAGGCCATCGGGTTCGCCGACGTCGGCGACGGCAGGACGGCCCTGCTGGTGCACGCCGACGACGAACGGCTGCGCCGGCTCGCCGTCCTCGACGCCGTCGTCAACAACGCCGACCGCAAGGGCGGCCACCTGCTGCCCACCGCCGACGGCCGCCTGTACGGCATCGACCACGGCGTCACCTTCAACGTCGACAACAAGCTGCGCACCCTGCTGTGGGGCTGGGCGGGGGAGGACCTGACCGGCGACGCCGTCGAAGTCCTCAGGAAGCTGCGCGAGGCCCTCGGCGGGCCGCTGGGGACCCGGCTGGCCGAGCTGATCACCGCGGCCGAACTGGACGCCACACGCGCGCGTGTCGAGACGTTGCTCACCACCGGGAAGCACCCGGAACCGAGCGGCGAGTGGCCGGCCATCCCCTGGCCGCCCGTATAGCCCTCACCAGCACACTCCGGCCCCGAGATCAAGAGCGCCTTCCCGGTCGTCCGGTTCGTATACCGAACTCGGGTCCGGTTACGCTCATGTACATGCATGCCTGGCCCGCTTCCGAGGTCCCCGCCCTGCCTGGTCAGGGCCGCGACCTGAGGATCCACGACACCGCGACCGGCGGTCCCGTCACCCTCGACCCCGGTCCCGTCGCCCGTATCTACGTCTGCGGCATCACGCCGTACGACGCGACCCACATGGGGCACGCGGCGACCTACAACGCGTTCGACCTGGTTCAGCGCGTGTGGCTCGACACCAAGCGGCAGGTGCACTACGTCCAGAACGTGACGGACGTCGACGACCCGCTCCTGGAGCGCGCGGAGCGGGACGGCGTCGACTGGGTCGCCCTCGCCGAGAAGGAGACGGCCCTCTTCCGCGAGGACATGACCGCTCTCCGGATGCTGCCGCCGCGGCACTACATAGGCGCGGTCGAGGCCATACCCGGCATCGTGCCGCTGGTCGAGCGGCTGCGCGAACTCGGCGCGGCCTACGAACTCGAAGGCGACATCTACTTCTCCGTCGAGGCCGACCCGAACTTCGGCAAGGTCTCGAACCTCGACGCGGCCGCCATGCGGCTGCTCTCGGCCGAACGCGGCGGCGACCCCGACCGCCCCGGCAAGAAGAACCCCCTCGACCCGATCCTGTGGATGGCCGCCCGCGAGGGCGAACCGAGCTGGGACGGCGGCTCCCTCGGCCGCGGCCGCCCCGGCTGGCACATCGAGTGCGTGGCGATCGCCCTCGACCACCTCGGCATGACCTTCGACGTCCAGGGCGGCGGCTCCGACCTGGCCTTCCCGCACCACGAGATGGGCGCCTCGCACGCCCAGGTGCTCACCGGCGAGTTCCCGATGGCCAAGGCGTACGTCCACGCCGGCATGGTCGCCCTCGACGGCGAGAAGATGTCCAAGTCCAGGGGCAACCTGGTCTTCGTCTCCCAGCTCCGCCGGGACGGCGTCGACCCGGCCGCCATCCGCCTCGCCCTCCTCGCCCACCACTACCGCGCCGACTGGGAGTGGACCGACCAGGTCCTGCGGGACGCCGAGGAACGCCTCACCCGCTGGCGCACGGCGGTCTCCCGCCCGGACGGCCCGCCCGCCGACTCCCTGGTGGAGGAGATCCGCGAGGCCCTGAGCAACGACCTGGACGCCCCGGCGGCACTGGCGGCGGTGGACCGCTGGGCGGCCGTGCAGGAGGAACAGGGCGGCACGGACACGGGCGCGCCCGGGGTCGTGTCGCGAGCGGTGGACGCCCTGCTGGGCGTGGCCCTGTAAGGCCGACGCCGGCACCCCCGCGCCCCGAGGGGCGCGGGGCCGTGTCGACGTGCGGCTGCGCCGCGTGGGCGCGATCAGCCCTTCCACCGGCACAAGGCCGGCACGCGACGCGCACCGCCGACCGTCACGGCGGTCGACGTCTGAGGCACGGCACGACGAAGGGGCGGTACGCACCGCGCATACCGCCCCTGTTCAGTCCTCGGAGGTGTCCTCGCCGTCCGACCCCTGGTCCCCGGCGTCGCCGGTCCCCCCGGAGTTCTCGGCGCTCCCGGGCGTGTCGGGCTTCGGCGGCCTCGGCGGCCGGGTCCGGCCGCCGGGGTTGTCCCGCAGGTACGACGGGGTGTCGCCGCCGTCCGCCGTGGCGTGACCGCCGGGCGGGCTCACGTCCCGGCGCCGCAGGTAGCGCTCGAACTCACGGGCGATCGCCTCACCCGACGCCTCCGGCAGCTCGGCGGTGTCCCGGGCCTCCTCCAGCGTCTGCACGTACTCGGCGACCTCGCTGTCCTCCGCGGCCAGCTGGTCCACCCCGACCTGCCAGGCACGCGCGTCCTCGGGCAGCTCGCCGAGCGGGATCCGCAGGTCGAGCAGGTCCTCCAGCCGGTTCAGCAGCGCCAGCGTGGCCTTCGGGTTGGGCGGCTGGGAGACGTAGTGCGGGACCGCGGCCCAGAGCGAGACCGCCGGGACGCCCGCGTGCGTGCACGCCTCCTGGAGGACGCCGACGATGCCCGTCGGGCCCTCGTACTTGGTCTCCTCCAGGTCCATCCGCTGCGCCAGGTCCGAGTCCGAGGTGACGCCGCTGACCGGCACCGGACGCGTGTGCGGGGTGTCGCCGAGCAGCGCGCCCAGCACGACCACCAGCTCGACGCCCAGCTCGTGGGCGAAGCCGAGCAGTTCGTTGCAGAACGAGCGCCAGCGCATGGACGGCTCGATGCCTCTGACCAGCACCAGGTCGCGCGGCTTGTCGCCGCCGACCCGGACCACCGACAGCCGTGTCGTCGGCCAGGTGATCTTGCGCACACCGCCGTCCATCCACACCGTGGGGCGGTTCACCTGGAAGTCGTAGTAGTCCTCGGCGTCGAGCGCCGCGAACACCTCGCCCTTCCACTCCCGCTCCAGATGCGCGACCGCGGTGGAGGCGGCGTCGCCGGCATCGTTCCACCCTTCGAACGCGGCCACCATGACTGGGTCGATCAGCTCGGGAACCCCCTCCAGCTCGATCACCCAGCGCCTCCTTCCGACGTGCCCTCGCGTACGCCCCAACCTTACGGCGTGAGGCGGGGGCGACCGCAGCCCCCTTGCACGGGGGAGTGAACGGATCACTGCCCCGTTCGCCGCCCTCGAACACCCTTGATCCAGGGAAGCCGAAGCGCCTCACAGACTGCTGCGCAGCCACTGCTCCACGCTCGCGATGTGCACGGTCGCCCAGGACCGGGCCGCCTCCGCGTCCCGGTCGCGCAGCGCGGCCAGGATCGCCCGGTGCTCCCGCAGGGTCCGGGCGACCGCGTCCTCCTGGGTCAGGCCGCGCCAGATCCGGGCCCGGGTGGTCGGCCCCGACAGCCCGTCAAGCAGGGAGCACAGCACCGAGTTTCCCGAGCTCTGCACGATGCCCCGGTGGAACTCCAGGTCACAGGCGACCAGTTCCTCCACCGAGGGCGCGGCGCCGAGCGCGTCCAGCTGGGCGTCCAGCGCGTCCAGTTGCTGTTCGCTGATCCGGGAGGCGGCCATCGCGGTCGCGGCCGGCTCCAGGATCCGGCGCACCGCGAGGAACTCCAGGACCGTGTCGTCACGGTGGAAGTCGACGACGAAGCTCATCGCCTCCAGCAGCAACTGCGGGTCCAGGCTGGTGACATACGTGCCGTCGCCCTGCCGGACGTCCAGGATCCGGATCAGCGACAGGGCCCGTACCGCCTCCCGCAGCGAGTTGCGGGACAGGCCCAGTTCGGCGGCGAGCTCGCTCTCCTTGGGCAGCCGGTCCCCGGGGCGCAGCGCACCGGAGACGATCATGTCCTTGATCTTCTCGATCGCCTCATCGGTGACTGCCATACCGGTCTCCCTGTCACTCAGACATCCGATGTCTCAGTCACATTATGCGGCCCGGCCAGGCGTCCGCGGCACGCGTGGGGGGCGGCTCCCCAGGGGAGGGGAGCCGCCCCCTTCGCAGACCCGTCCCCGGTACGGCGGGGCCGGGGCCTCAGCGGGTGCCGGGTGGTCGGGGAGGACCCGGCACACCGCCCGTATCGCGTGGTCCTTCGGCGAGCCCGGCGGGCTACTTCCTGTCGAGCAGGTCCTGGACCTTGGCCCGGACGTCGTCCGTGGCCAGGCCGCGGATCGTCAGGGTGGTACGGCGGCGCAGCACGTCGTCCGCGGTCTCGGCCCACTCGTGGTCGCGGGCCCAGACGACCTGCGCCCAGATCTCCGGGGCGTCCGGGTGGACGCGCTCGGCGAGCCGCGGGTCCTCGTTGGCGATACGGGCGATGTCGAAGGCCAGCGAGCCGTAGTGGGTGGCCAGGTGCTTGGCGGTGTCGGCGGCCATCCGCGGGCCCGGGGCCGGGTTGTCCACCAGCAGTCGGTGGGCGACGGCACGGGGGTTGGCGACGCCGGGCAGCGGCAGCTTCTTCGGCAGCGCGGAGATCGGCTCGAAGTCGTCGCCCAGCGGGTGGCCCGGCAGCGCCTCCAGCTTCTCCATGACCGTACGGCCGATGTGCCGGAAGGTGGTCCACTTGCCGCCCGCGACGGACAGCATGCCGCCCCTGCCCTCGGTGACCACGGTCTCCCGCTTGGCCTTGGCGGTGTCACCGGGGCCGCCCGGCAGCACCCGCAGGCCGGCGAAGGCGTAGGTGATCAGGTCGCGCCTGAGTTGCTGGTCCCGGACGGAGAACGCGGCCTCGTCCAGGATCTGGGCTATGTCCTGATCGGTGACGGAGACGTCCGCCGGGTCGCCCTCGTACTCCTCGTCGGTGGTGCCGAGCAGCAGCATGTCCTCCCAGGGGAGGGCGAAGGTGATCCGGTACTTGTCGATCGGGGTGGCCAGCGCGGCCTTCCAGGGGGAGGTCCGCTTCAGCACCAGGTGCGCGCCCTTGGAGAGGCGGATGGACGGGGCCGCGTTCGGGTCCTCCATCCGGCGCAGGTGGTCGACCCAGGGGCCGGTCGCGTTGAGCACCAGGCGGGCGTTGACGCCGAACTCCTCGCCGGAGACCGCGTCCTTCAGGTCGGCGCCGGTCACCCGGCCCCTGGTGAAGCGCAGCCCGGTGACCTGGGCGTGGTTGAGGACGACCGCGCCCGCCTCGACGGCCGCGCGGACCGTCATCAGCGCCATGCGCGCGTCGTTCATCTGGTCGTCGCCGTACACCGCGACGGCCTTGAGGTTCTCGGTACGCAGCTCCGGGACGTCCCGCTGCGCCCGGGCGGGCGAGAGCAGGTGACCGACGCCGTCACCGAACGCGGAGAGCGCGGAGTAGGCGAACACGCCCGCCCCGAGCTTCGCCGCGCCGTGCGGCCCGCCCCTGTACACGGGGAGGTAGAACGTGAGCGGGTTCGCCAGGTGGGGGGCCACCTGGCGGGAGACCGCACGGCGCTCGAAGTGGTTCTCCGCCACCAGCTTCACCGCGCCGGTCTGAAGGTAGCGCAGACCGCCGTGGAGGAGCTTGGACGAGGCGGAGGAGGTGGCGCCGGCGAAGTCGCCGGCGTCGACCAGTGCCACCCTGAGCCCGGACTGCGCGGCGTGCCAGGCGGTGGAGATGCCCAGGATGCCGCCGCCGATCACGAGAAGGTCGTACGACGCCTTGGAGAGCTGCTCCCTGGTCTCGGCCCGGCTCGGGTTGGAGCCGGAGGCCGGGTGGGTACCGAGGGCAGGCACGGACTGCAGGGTGGACTGACTGGTCATGTGGGGTTCTTACTCCTCGTCAGAGCTCGATCGTGAGAGCGTGCGCGCCCTCGTCAGCTCTCGTCGTCGATCCAGCCCATGGTCCGGTCGACGGCCTTGAGCCAGTTCTTGTACTCACGGTCGCGGGTCTCCGCGTCCATGCGGGGGGTCCACTCCGCGGCCCGGCGCCAGTTCGCGCGCAGCTCGTCGGTGCTGGACCAGAAGCCGACGGCGAGGCCGGCGGCGTAGGCGGCGCCGAGGCAGGTGGTCTCGGCGACCATCGGGCGCACCACGGGTGCGTCGAGGACGTCGGCGAGGGTCTGCATCAGCAGGTTGTTGGCGGTCATGCCGCCGTCGACCTTGAGGGCCACCAGTTCGTCGCCGGAGTCCTTCACCATGGCGTCCGCGATCTCGCGGGTCTGCCAGGCGGTGGCCTCCAGGACCGCGCGGGCCAGGTGCGCCTTGGTGACGTACCGGGTCAGGCCGGCGATGACACCGCGGGCGTCGGAGCGCCAGTGCGGGGCGAAGAGTCCGGAGAAGGCCGGCACGAAGTAGGCGCCGCCGTTGTCCTCGACCGAGAGCGCGAGGGTCTCGATCTCGGCCGCGGTGGAGATCAGGCCCATCTGGTCGCGCATCCACTGCACCAGCGAGCCGGTGACGGCGATCGAACCCTCCAGCGCGTACACGGTCGGCTGGTCGCCGATCTTGTAGCCGACCGTGGTCAGCAGGCCCGCGTAGGAGTTGATGATCTTGTCGCCGGTGTTCATCACCATGAAGGTGCCGGTGCCGTAGGTCGACTTGGTCTCGCCCTCGGAGAAGCAGGTCTGGCCGAACAGGGCCGCCTGCTGGTCGCCGAGCGCGGAGGCGACCGGGATGCCGCCGAGCAGCTCGCCGAGCGGTCCGCCGGTGACCTCGCCGTAGACCTCGGCGGAGGAGCGGATCTCGGGGAGGATCCGCAGCGGCACGCCGATGGACTCGGCGATCTTCTCGTCCCACTGCGTGGTGTGCAGGTTCATGA
This sequence comes from Streptomyces sp. NPDC086519, assembly GCF_040686075.1. Lineage (NCBI taxonomy): Bacteria > Bacillati > Actinomycetota > Actinomycetes > Kitasatosporales > Streptomycetaceae > Streptomyces > Streptomyces sp. NPDC086519. Next base: position 373,932 of record NZ_JBFBJL010000001.1, on the reverse strand, counting down.
GAAGGGTGCGGGAGGCGTTGGTCACGTCGGTGACGTGCTTGCCGCCGTTGACACCGCCGGTCAGGTTCCAGATGACCCAGGTGTCCATGGTGCCGAAGAGGATGTCGCCCGCCTCGGCGCGCTCCTTGAGGCCGTCGACGTGGTCGAGCAGCCAGCGGGCCTTGGGGCCGGCGAAGTAGGAGGCCAGCGGCAGGCCGGTCTCGCGGCGGAAGCGGTCCTGACCGACGTTGCGGCCGAGCTCGCGGCAGAGGGCGTCGGTGCGGGTGTCCTGCCAGACGATGGCGTTGTGGACGGGCTCACCGGTGTTCTTGTCCCACAGCACGGTGGTCTCGCGCTGGTTGGTGATGCCGATGGCCTTGATGTCGTCGCGGGTGATGCCGGCCTTCTGGATGGCCCCGGCGACGACTTCCTGGACGTTGGTCCAGATCTCGTTGGCGTTGTGCTCGACCCAGCCCGGCTTCGGGAAGATCTGCTCGTGCTCCTTCTGGTCGACCGAGACGATCCGGCCGTCCCGGTCGAAGACGATGCAGCGGCTGGAGGTCGTGCCCTGGTCGATCGCGGCGATGAAGGGTCCTGCGGTGTGGGCGTCGGTCACTGTGTGCTCCTCAAAGATCCGTGGTGTGTGGCGGTACGTCTGTCTACGTCTGCTTCTTCGGCGGGGCCTGACGCTCTAGGCGAAGGCGACGTTGTAGAGGCCCGCGGCTATGGCTCCGCCGATCAGCGGGCCGACCACCGGGATCCAGGCGTAGCTCCAGTCGGAACCACCCTTGTTGGGCAGGGGGAGGAGCGCGTGCACGATGCGCGGGCCGAGGTCACGGGCCGGGTTGATGGCGTAGCCCGTCGGGCCGCCGAGCGAGAGACCGATCGAGACGACCACGAGCGCGGTGATCAGGCCGCCCAGCACGCCGAGTCCGTTGCCCTTGTCGTTGAGGCCCTGGGTGAGGACGGCGAGGATCAGCACGACGGTGCCGATGATCTCCGTGGCGAGGTTCTGCACCGCGTTGCGGATCTCCGGGCCGGTGGAGAAGATGCCGAGCACCGGGCCGGCGCCCGTCTCCTGGGCCTCGACGGCCTTGGCCTCGGTGGCCTGCGCGCCCGGACCGCCGACGATCTCCTTGTCGGTCAGGTGGGCGTGGAACTGGCCGTAGTAGGCGACCCACACCAGGGCCGCGCCGATCATCGCGCCGAGCAGCTGTCCGGCGAAGTAGACCGGGACGTTGCTCCAGTCGCTGTTCTTGATGGCGAGAGCGACGGTTACGGCCGGGTTGAGGTGGGCACCGGACAGGGGTCCGGAGATGTAGACGGCCGTCATGACGGCGAAGCCCCAACCGAAGGCGATGGCGAGCCAGCCGGCGTTACGGGCCTTGGAGGCCTTGAGCGTGACGGCGGCGCAGACGCCACCGCCGAGCAGGATGAGAACGGCGGTACCGATGGTCTCGCCGATGAAGATGTCGGAGCTGGACACCCGCGACTCCTTTGTCCTTCGTCCAGGGAAGCCGAACCCCGAGTCCCTTCGGGGTGTTGGCGCCCTCAGGGGTGAGAGCGATGTCGGCCTTTGGCGTTGTCACACTCTAGCGCGTATTGCCGGTAGGTGTTCGACAATGCCGACCGATGGACGGGAGTCTCGCTCCGGCGTTACATGTGCGTCAAGAGTTCTGTTATCGAAAGCGCGATCGTTATTGATTGCTGTGGCTTGTCGGTGAGACGGGTCGTCCGCCGGGTGTCCTGCGGTAACTGCACTGATCTGCACTTTTGCCCTGTTATGTCCATATCAGGGTACGACTGAGGCCGGTCCGCCGACACGCGAACCGGCCTCGGCCGTCGATCAGTGGCGCGCGGTCAGAACCGGCCCGCGCCCAGGTCCCGCGACACCGCACGGGCGCAGTCCCGCACCGCCGCGATCAGGTCGGGCCGCACCTCCCCGTCCTTGCAGAGCCGCTCCACCGCGCCCGTGATGCCCACCGCGCCCACCGGCATGCGGCGGCGGTCGTGGATCGGGGCCGCGACCGAGGCCACGCCCTCCCAGGTCTCCTCCACGTCGGCCGCGTACCCGCGCGCCCGCGTGATGTCAAGGATGTGTTCGAAGGCGTCCAGGTCGCAGGTGGTGCGGTCGGTGAAGGGTTTGCGGTCGGCCTCCAGGGCCTCGCTGTGCGCCACCGGGTCGTACGCCGACAGCACCTTGCCCAGCGCCGTGGAGTGCAGCGGCTGCATGGCGCCGATCTCCAGCACCTGCCGGCTGTCGTCGGGCCGGAAGACGTGGTGCACGATCAGCACGCCCTGCTGGTGCAGCACGCCCAGGTAGACGCTCTCCCCGCTGGAGCGGGCCAGGTCGTCCGTCCACACCAGGGCCCGCGCCCGCAGCTCGTGGATGTCCAGGTAGGTGGTGCCCAGCCGGAGCAGCTCGGCGCCCAGCTGATAGCGCCCCGAGGCGTCGTCCTGCTCGACGAACCCCTCCTGCTGGAGGGTGCGCAGGATGCCGTGGGCGGTGCCCTTGGCGAGACCCAGTGACGAGGCGATGTCCGACAGCCCGAGCCGTCGCTCGCCGCCCGCGAGCAGCCGCAGCATCGCGGCCGCCCGTTCGAGCGACTGGATGTTCCGTGCCATCGCCGTTCTGCCTCCGTTCCCGGTGACCCTCACCGTCACGACGCCGTAACCGTCGTTCGGCAATGTCGAACACTACCGGTCCATGTCGACTCTCCGCTAATGGTCGGTCGACATCCGTTACTTCGCGTGTGGCCGGTCTTGGGTGCCCGGCCGCACAGGTCCGCCCCGCACGATGGCCTGTGAGCGGCCGAAACGCCATGGTGGGCGTCATACTGCCCGCCCCGCGGCTCACTCGTCCGCCACGTGGACGCCCTGCCCATCCAAGCCCACTCCCGGCTAGGCTGGCGCGGTGCGTCCACAGCCGGGTCCGCCCGGGGAAACCGCATAGCCGACAGCCGTCGCATCCAAGGGAGCCCTTCATGGCCTCGTTGCCGCCGTCCCCCTCCGCCGACAGCCGGACCCGGGTGTCCGCGCTCCGGGAGGCGCTCGCCACACGTGTGGTGGTCGCCGACGGAGCCATGGGCACCATGCTCCAGGCGCAGGACCCGACCCTGGAGGACTTCGAGAATCTCGAAGGCTGCAACGAGATCCTCAACCTCACCCGCCCGGACATCGTGCGTTCGGTCCACGAGGCCTACTTCTCCGTGGGCGTCGACTGCGTCGAGACCAACACCTTCGGGGCCAACCACGCGGCCATGGCGGAGTACGACATCGCCGACCGCGTCCACGAACTGTCCGAGGCCGGTGCCCGCATCGCCCGCGAGGTCGCCGACGACTTCACCGCCCGCGACGGCCGCCAGCGCTGGGTCCTGGGCTCCATCGGCCCCGGCACCAAGCTGCCGACCCTCGGCCATGTGCCGTACGTCACCATCCGCGACGGCTTCCAGCGGAACGCCGAGGGCCTGCTCGCCGGGGGCGCCGACGCCCTGATCGTCGAGACCACCCAGGACCTGCTCCAGACCAAGGCCTCCGTGCTCGGCGCCCGCCGCGCCATGGCGGCCCTCGGCACCGAGGTCCCCCTCTTCGTCTCCATGGCCTTCGAGACCACCGGCACCATGCTGCTGGGCTCCGAGATCGGGGCCGCGCTGACCGCGCTGGAGCCGCTCGGCATCGACATGATCGGCCTGAACTGCTCGACCGGCCCCGCCGAGATGAGCGAGCACCTGCGCTACCTCACCCGGCACTCGCGCATTCCGCTGCTGTGCATGCCCAACGCCGGTCTGCCGGTCCTCACCAAGGACGGCGCCCACTTCCCGCTCGGCCCCGAGGGGCTGGCCGACGCACAGGGCAACTTCGTCCGCGACTACGGTCTCTCCCTCATCGGCGGCTGCTGCGGCACCACCCCCGAGCACCTGCGCCAGGTCGTCGACCGGGTCCGGGGCGTCACCCCGCCCGAGCGCAGCCCGCGCCCCGAGCCCGGCGCCGCCTCCCTCTACCAGACCGTGCCGTTCCGCCAGGACACCTCCTACCTGGCCATCGGCGAGCGCACCAACGCCAACGGCTCCAAGAAGTTCCGCGAGGCCATGCTGGCGGCCCGCTGGGACGACTGTGTGGAGATGGCCCGCGAGCAGATCCGCGAGGGCGCCCACATGCTGGACCTGTGCGTGGACTACGTCGGCCGGGACGGCGTCGCCGACATGGAGGAACTGGCCGGCCGCTTCGCGACTGCCTCCACGCTGCCGATCGTCCTCGACTCCACCGAGGTCGACGTCATCCGGGCCGGCCTGGAGAAGCTCGGCGGCCGCGCGGTCATCAACTCCGTCAACTACGAGGACGGCGACGGCCCCGAGTCCCGGTTCGCGAAGGTCACCGCGCTCGCCCGCGAGCACGGCGCCGCGCTGATCGCGCTCACCATCGACGAGGAGGGCCAGGCCCGCACCCCGGAGAAGAAGGTCGAGATCGCCGAACGGCTGATCGACGACCTGACCGGGAACTGGGGCATCCACGAGTCGGACATCCTCATCGACACCCTGACCTTCACCATCTGTACCGGTCAGGAGGAGTCCCGCAAGGACGGCATCGCCACCATCGAGGCGATCCGCGAGCTCAAGCGCCGCCACCCGGACGTCCAGACCACCCTCGGCCTGTCCAACATCTCCTTCGGCCTCAACCCGGCCGCCCGCATCCTGCTGAACTCCGTCTTCCTCGACGAATGCGTCAAGGCCGGCCTGGACTCGGCGATCGTGCACGCCAGCAAGATCCTGCCGATCGCCCGCTTCAGCGAGGAGGAGGTGCAGACCGCCCTCGACCTCATCCACGACCGCCGCGCCGAGGGCTACGACCCGCTCCAGAAGCTCATGCAGCTCTTCGAGGGCGCCACCGCCAAGTCGCTGAAGGCCGGCAGGGCCGAGGAACTGGCCGCCCTCCCGTTGGAGGAGCGGCTCAAGCGCCGCATCATCGACGGCGAGCGCAACGGCCTGGAAGCCGACCTCGACGAGGCCCTGCGGACCCGCCCGGCGCTCGACATCGTCAACGAGACCCTGCTGGACGGCATGAAGGTCGTCGGCGAGCTGTTCGGCTCCGGCCAGATGCAACTGCCCTTCGTCCTGCAGTCCGCCGAGGTCATGAAGGCCGCGGTCGCGCACCTCGAACCGCACATGGAGAAGTCGGACGCCGAGGGCAAGGGCACCATCGTGCTGGCCACCGTGCGCGGCGACGTCCACGACATCGGCAAGAACCTCGTCGACATCATCCTGTCCAACAACGGCTACAACGTGGTCAACCTCGGCATCAAGCAGCCCGTCTCCGCGATCCTGGAGGCCGCCGAAGAGCACAGGGCCGACGTCATCGGCATGTCCGGTCTGCTCGTCAAGTCCACGGTGATCATGAAGGAGAACCTGGAGGAGCTCAACCAGCGCGGCCTGGCGGCCGCCTACCCGGTCATCCTCGGCGGCGCCGCCCTCACCCGCGCCTACGTCGAGCAGGACCTGTACGAACTCTACGAGGGCGAGGTCCGCTACGCCCGCGACGCCTTCGAGGGCCTGCGCCTGATGGACGCCCTCATCGGTGTCAAGCGCGGCATGCCCGGCGCCGTCCTCCCGGAGCTCAAGCAGCGCAGGGTCCGGCCCACCGCCGTCGTCGAGGCCGAGGAGCGGCCCGAGGAGGGTCACGTCCGCTCCGACGTCGCCGTCGACAACCCGGTGCCCACCCCGCCGTTCTGGGACACCCGCGTCATCAAGGGCATCCAGCTCAAGGAGTACGCGAGCTGGCTCGACGAGGGCGCCCTCTTCAAGGGCCAGTGGGGCCTCAAGCAGGCCCGCACCGGCGAGGGACCCTCCTACGAGGAACTCGTCGAGACCGAGGGCCGCCCCCGGCTGCGCGGCCTCCTCGACCAGCTCCAGACGGAGAACCTGCTGGAAGCGGCCGTGGTCTACGGCTACTTCCGCTGCGTCTCCAAGGACGACGACCTGATCATCCTCGACGAACAGGGCAACGAGCGCACCCGCTTCACCTTCCCGCGCCAGCGCCGCGGCCGCCGGCTCTGCCTCGCCGACTTCTTCCGGCCGGAGGAGTCGGGGGAGACGGACGTGGTCGGCATGCAGGTCGTCACCGTCGGCTCCCGCATCGGCGAGCGGACCGCCAAGCTGTTCGAGGCCAACTCCTACCGCGACTACCTCGAACTGCACGGCCTGTCCGTCCAGCTCGCCGAGGCCCTCGCCGAGTACTGGCACGCGCGCGTGCGCTCCGAACTGGGCTTCGCCGGCGAGGACCCGGGCGACATCCAGGACATGTTCGCCCTGAAGTACCGGGGTGCCCGCTTCTCCCTCGGCTACGGCGCCTGCCCGAACCTGGAGGACCGCGCCAAGATCGCCGACCTGCTCCAGCCGGAGCGGATCGGCGTCCGCCTCTCCGAGGAGTTCCAGCTGCATCCCGAGCAGTCCACGGACGCGATCGTGATCCACCACCCGGAGGCGAAGTACTTCAACGCACGGTGAGGCGTCCGATGCGGTGTGCGGCGCGCCGAGACGCGCGCCGCACAGCGCACTGATCGGACACGTCGTACACTGGTCGGTCCACAGCAGGCCGGTTCCCCGCGCGGGAACCGGCCTGATCGTCCCTCAAGGAGGTGCGACCGGATGACCAGCACGGTCCCCGCGCTCGGAACCCGTACGGCGGAAGGCTCGGCACTCCAGGCGGTGCTCCTGGACATGGACGGCACCCTGGTGGACACCGAGGGCTTCTGGTGGGACGTCGAGGTCGAGATCTTCGCCCGCCTCGGCCACGCCCTCGACGAGTCCTGGCGCCATGTCGTGGTCGGCGGCCCCATGACCCGCAGCGCCGGCTTCCTCATCGAGGCCACCGGCGCCGCCATTACGCTCGCCGAGCTCAGCGTGCTGCTCAACGAGGGCTTCGAGGAGCGCATCGGCGCCGCCCTGCCGCTGATGCCGGGCGCACAGCGGCTGCTCGCCGAGCTGTACGAGCAGCAGATCCCCACCGCCCTGGTCTCCGCCTCGCACCGGCGCATCATCGACCGTGTCCTGACCTCGCTGGGCCCCCACCACTTCACCCTGTCCGTCGCCGGCGACGAGGTCTCGCGCACCAAGCCCTTCCCGGACCCGTATCTGCTCGCCGCCGCCGGGCTGGAGGTGGATCCGGCCCGATGCGCGGTCGTCGAGGACACCGCGACCGGAGTCGCCGCCGCCGAGGCCGCCGGCTGCCACGTGGTCGCCGTCCCGTCGGTCGCGCCGATCGCCCCGGCCGAGCGGCGTACCGTGGTGACCTCGCTGGAAGACGTCGACCTGGCTTTTCTGCACGGTCTGATGACGGAAATGCGCTAGCCGTTCACCCAGCGTGCAATGTCCATTGGGCGAAATCCCCAGGGCGGTCATTCAACGGAATTCGCAACTGTTCAACGGGCTGAATTCCGATACATCATCACCGAAATGCCCGTGTGACGTTCCCCACGTGTACGGAAGCTCGACAACGTTGCCCGAGTGTGCAGACCACCCCCGTTCGGGGGGAATCAGGGTGACCATGTGTCCCGATTGGGGAGAGGCTGCACTAATCCTGACGCCGTCTGGTGTTCGGTCTGTCCGCAACCGGCTCCCCTGCGTGATGGCGCCTCAACTCACGCCGCTGCCAACCCTCCTGCGGGCGCGGACTAATCTCGTCGCGAGAACATCACCGTAACCCCCGTGATCCGCTTCGACACCCCCTGCATGCGGGATACACGGATTCGAACAGCTCTGGAGAACTTCGAGCATGAACCGCAAGACTTTGGTGCTGCCGGCCGTGGTCGGCCTGCTCACTCCCGTGCTCGCCGCGTGCGGTGGATCCGGCAGCGGGAGCAGCAGTAGCGACGCGATCGTCGTCGGTACCACCGACGGGTTCACCGCCACGAAGGACGCCCCGGCTCCGCTCGACCCCGCCTACTCCTACGACGTCGGCGGCTGGAACATCCTGCGTCAGACCGTGCAGACCCTCATGTCCCAGCCCAAGGGCGAGGGCGACCCGGTCCCCGACGCGGCCGAGAGCTGCTCCTTCACCGACAGCGGCAGCGAGCGCTACGCCTGCAAGCTGCGCGAGGGCCTGAAGTTCTCCGACGGCAACGCCGTCACCGCCGCGGACGTCAAGTGGTCCATCGAGCGTGCCCTGCGCATCAAGTCGGACAGCGGTGTCTTCGCCCTCCTCTCGAACATCGACACCATCGAGACCCAGGGCGACCGCGAGGTCGTCTTCCACCTCAAGAGCGCCGACGCCACCTTCCCGTACAAGCTGTCCACTCCGGTCGCGGGCATCGTGAACCCGAAGGACTACGAGAAGGACAAGCTCCGCGACGGCTTCGACATCGACGGCTCCGGCCCGTACACCTTCAAGGCCGACGTCAAGGACAACGAGTTCGTCTCCGGCACCTTCACCAAGAACCCGAACTACAAGGGCAGCGTGAAGGTGAAGAACGAGCAGGTCGTCATGCGCTCCTTCAAGGACGCCGACTCCATGGGCGAGGCGATCGACAAGGGCGACATCGACGTCATGACCCGCACCATGTCGCCGTCCCAGATCAACAAGCTCGACGCCGGCGACGACTCCAACGTCGACCTCGTCGAGATATCCGGCCTGGAGATCCGCTACCTCGGCTTCAACACCAACGCGCCGTCGGTCAAGTCCAAGGCCGTCCGCCAGGCCATGGCCCAGGTCATCAACCGCGACGAACTCGTCGCCAAGGTGTACGGCTCCCAGGCCGAGCCGCTGTACTCGCTGGTCCCGGCCTCCGTGACCGGCCACTCCAACTCCTTCTTCAACAAGTACGGCGACCCCAGCGTCTCCAAGGCCAGGAACCTGCTGGCCGCGGCGAACATCACCACCCCGGTGAAGCTCACCCTGCACTACACGACCGACCACTACGGTCCGGCCACCAAGCAGGAGTTCGAGGTCCTCAAGCAGCAGCTCGACGACAGCGGCCTGTTCGACGTCAGCATCCAGGGCACCGCCTGGTCGACCTACCAGACGGCCGAACGCAAGGGCAACTACGACGTCTACGGCATGGGCTGGTTCCCCGACTTCCCGGACCCCGACAACTTCCTCGCGCCGTTCCTCGACAAGGACAACTTCCTCAAGTCGCCCTACCTCAACAGCAAGATCATCAACACCCTGATCCCGGAGTCCCGCCGCGAGGCCGACCGGGCCACCGCCACCGGCCCCCTGACCGAGATCCAGAACACCGTCGCCAACGACGTCCCGGTGCTGCCGCTGTGGCAGGGCAAGCAGTACGTCGCCGCCCGCACCGACATCACGGGCGTCGCCTACGCCCTCAACTCCTCCGCCAGCCTCCAGCTGTGGGAGCTCGGCCGCGGCTCCAGCAGCTGACGCCCGGTCAGACGACGCGAAGGGCGCCCCTCTCCACCGAGAGGGGCGCCCTTCGCGTCGTCCTCGCCCGCCCTACTGCGCGCCGGGCCGCACCAGGCCGCTCTCGTACGCGTACACCGCGGCCTGCACCCGGTCCCGCAGCCCCAGCTTGGTCAGCACATGCCCCACATGCGTCTTCACCGTGGTCTCGCTGACGAACAGGTCCGCGGCGATCTCCGCGTTCGACAGCCCCCGCGCCACCAGCTTCAGCACCTCCACCTCACGGTCGGTGAGCGTGTGCAGGGTGTTCGGCACCGGCTCCTCGCCGGACGGCAGATGCGTCGCGTACTTGTCCAGCAGCCGACGCGTGATGCTCGGCGCCAGCATCGCCTCGCCGTTCGCCACCACCCGGATCGCCTGCACCAGCTCATTGGCCGGAGCGTCCTTCAGCAGGAAGCCGCTGGCCCCCGCGCGCAGCGCCTCCACCACGTACTCGTCGAGATCGAACGTGGTCAGCACCAGCACCTTCGCCGGACCGTCCCGGCCGGGACCGGTGATCTGCCGGGTCGCCTCCACGCCGTCCATCCGAGGCATCCGGATGTCCATCAGCACGACATCGGGCTGGAGAGCGCGCACCTGGTCGAGGGCCTGCAGGCCGTCGCCTGCCTCGCCCACGACCGCGATGTCCTGCTCGGCCTCCAGAATCATCCGGAACCCGGTACGCAGCAGCGGCTGGTCGTCGACCAGTAGGACGCGGATGGCCACGGTGAGTCTCCTTCTGCTAGTCCGCGCCCATTCTGCCCTGCGTCACGTCCTCGGACCCGGCCGACCTCACCGGCAGGGGGTACGGCGGGGGAGTACCGCCGAACTCGGGGCAGTGCGCCTGGTGGTCGCACCAGCCGCACAGCTTCGTCGGGCGCGGCCGCCACTCGCCCGACTCCGTCGCCTGCCGGATCGCCTCCCACAGCGCGAGCAGCTTGCGCTCCACCCGCTGGAGATCGGCGAGGACCGGGTCGTACGTCAGCACATCACCGCTGCCCAGATAGACCAGCTGCAGCCGCCTCGGCACCACGTTCTTCAGCCGCCACACCACCAGCGCGTAGAACTTCATCTGGAACAGCGCGCCCTCGGCGTACTCCGGCCGCGGCGCCTTGCCCGTCTTGTAGTCGACGATCCGCACCTCACCCGTCGGCGCCACGTCGACCCGGTCGATGATCCCGCGCAGCCGCAGCCCCGACTCCAGCTCGGTCTCCACGAACAGCTCCCGCTCCACGGGCTCCAGCCGGACCGGATCCTCCAGCGTGAACCAGCGCTCGACGAGCTGCTCCGCCTCACCCAGCCAGCGCGCCAGCCGCTCACCCTGCGGATCCTGCGCGAACAGCTCCCCGAGCTCCGGCCGGGACTCCCGCAACCGGTCCCACTGCCCCGGGATCAACGACTTGGCCCGCGGCGCCGTCCGCTCCGTCGCGGGCGCGTCGAAGAGCCGCTCCAGGACCGCGTGCACCAGGGTCCCCCGCGTCGCCGCCTCGCTCGGCTTCTCCGGCAGCCGGTCGATCACCCGGAACCGGTACAGCAGCGGACACTGCATGAAGTCACTGGCCCGCGACGGCGACAGCGAGGCGGGCGGCCCGGCCGCCCTCACCGCCCCCGCCGTGACCGGCCCTTCCCCCTGCGCGACGACCGCGTCCCGATCCTGCGAGGCGTCCTCGATGCTGCTGTCCATGACCACAGACCATACGGCCCGCCACTGACAGTCACCCAACCCGCACGACGGCCCGGCCAACACAGGGGGTGCCGGGGCGGAACACGCCACGACGGCCGCATACCATCGACCAGAGACGACGTATCTAACGAGGGGACACCGTGGACGTGAGCGGCGGCAGCGGACAGCCCCGGTCGGACAGCCCCGACCCGACCGAGCACCGCCCAGGGCCCACCGACGCGGGCCGGGACCCGGCCGATCCCGGTGCCACCACCCCCACCGACCAGGCCGAACCGACGACGGAGAAGCCGGAGGCGACGGAGAAGCCGGAGAGGCCGGAGGCGACGGAGAAGCCGGAGACGACGAAGCCGAGGGAGACGCCGAAGACGCCGAACTCGGAGGAGACGCCGCAGACAGCGGTGACGCCCGGCACCGCGCAAGCGCCGGAACCAGTGCCCGTGCCACGCCTCGACGCACCCCGTGAAGGCGACCGGCCGGGCCCCGCACAGTCCGGTATGGCCAAGGGACAGCCGCCGCAGCGGCCCAAGGAACCCGGCGGCGGGCTGCTCATGGGGCGCCCCTTCGGCGTCCCGGTGTACGTCGCCCCCAGCTGGTTCCTCGTCGCCGCCCTGATCACCTGGGTCTTCGGCGGCCAGCTCGACCGGGTGCTGCCCGAACTCGGCGCCGCCCGCTACCTCGTCTCCCTCTTCTTCGCCATCGCCTTCTACGCCTCCGTGCTGGTCCACGAACTCGCCCACACGGTCGCCGCGATCCGCTTCAAACTCCCCGTCCGCCGCATCCAGCTCCAGTTCTTCGGCGGCGTCTCCGAGATCGAGAAAGAGGCCGAGACCCCCGGACGGGAGTTCGTGCTGGCCTTCGTCGGCCCGCTGCTCTCCCTCGTCCTGTCCGGCCTTTTCTACCTCGCCATGCAGCCCGTCGAGCCCGGCACCGTCCCCGGTGTCCTGCTGGCCGGCCTGATGGTCTCCAACCTCATCGTCGCCGCCTTCAACCTCCTGCCCGGCCTGCCCCTCGACGGCGGCCGAATGCTCCGCGCCGTCGTCTGGAAGATCACCGGCAGGCCCATGAGCGGCACCATCGCCGCCGCCTGGGTCGGCCGCGCCCTCGCCGTCTCCGTCCTCATCGGCCTCCCGCTGCTCAACCACTGGGGCGCCTTCGGCGGCAACACCGCGGACAGCAGCGGCATGGACGCCGTCACCGACGCCCTGCTCGCCGCCATCCTCGCCGCGATCATCTGGACCGGCGCCGGCAACAGCCTGCGCATGGCCCGGCTCCGCGAACACCTCCCGGAACTGCGCGCCCGCACCCTCACCCGCCGCGCCGTCCCGGTCGAGACCGACACCCCGCTCTCCGAGGCCCTGCGCCGTGCCAACGCCGCCGGCGCCCGCGCCCTGGTCGTCGTCGACGCCGACGGCACGCCCCTCTCCCTCGTCCGCGAGGCCGCGATCGTCGGCGTACCCGAACACCGCCGCCCCTGGGTCGCCGTCAGCGGCCTCGCCCAGGACCTCACCGACGGCATGCGCGTCTCCGCGGAACTCGCGGGCGAGGACCTCCTCGACGTCCTGCGCGCCACCCCCGCCACCGAGTACCTGGTGGTCGAGGAGACCGGCGAGATCTACGGCGTCCTGTCGGCCGCGGACGTCGAGCGGGCCTTCGTCAGGGCGATGGCAAGGCCGTCCTGAAACGCCCGGACCCGGAGGCGCCCCGCAGGGGCGCGGGGCACAGCCGGTGTGCGGCTCCGCCGCGTGGGCGCGACCAGCCGCCCACGGCCCGCATCCGACGCACCCGCCCTCGCCCCCTGTCGGTCCAGCCCCCCGCGGGGAACCGGTAGGCTGTTCACATGTCCGAACCGACCGGTGCCGCCCGCAGGCGCGGGCCCTTCAAGGTCGGGGACCAGGTACAGCTGACCGACCCCAAGGGTCGCCACTACACGTTCACGCTCGAAGCCGGGAAGAACTTCCACACCCACAAGGGCTCCTTCCCGCACGACGAACTGATCGGCGCTCCCGAGGGCAGCGTTGTCCGAACCACCGGCAACGTCGCCTACCTCGCGCTGCGCCCCCTGCTCCCCGACTACGTCCTGTCCATGCCCCGCGGGGCAGCCGTCGTCTACCCCAAGGACGCGGGGCAGATCCTCTCCTTCGCCGACATCTTCCCCGGCGCCCGCGTCGTCGAAGCCGGCGTCGGCTCCGGCTCGCTCAGCAGCTTCCTGCTGCGCGCCATCGGCGACCAGGGCATGCTGCACAGCTACGAGCGCCGCGCTGACTTCGCCGAGATCGCCCAGCAGAACGTCGAGCGCTACTTCGGCGGCCCGCACCCCGCCTGGCAGCTCACCGTCGGCGATCTCCAGGACAACCTCTCGGACACCGACGTCGACCGGGTCATCCTCGACATGCTCGCCCCCTGGGAATGCCTGGAGGCCGTCTCCAAGGCACTCGTCCCCGGCGGCATCCTCTGCTGCTACGTCGCCACCACCACCCAGCTCGCCCGGACCGTCGAGTCCATCCGCGAGATCGGCTGCTTCAACGAGCCGACCTCCTGGGAGACGATGATCCGCAACTGGCACGTGGAAGGCCTCGCCGTCCGCCCCGACCACCGGATGATCGGCCACACCGGCTTCCTGCTCACCGCCCGCCGGCTCGCCGACGGCGTCGAGCCGCCCATGCGCCGCCGCCGCCCCGCCAAGGGCGCCTACGGCGAGGACTACGACGGCCCCAACGCCGACGGCGGCGCCGGCCGCTGAGCCCGTCCCCGCTGCCGCGACAACGCACGAGCGCCGCGGCCGAGTTCCCCGGACCCCACCGGAACTCGGCCGCGGCGCTCCGACGTTGACGCCGTCACAGGTGCCGTCACAGGTGCCATGGCACGGCCCGCCGCAGACACCGGCGCATTCCCCGCCACAGGCGCCGTCGCGGACACCCGCACCGGACCGCGGACCCCACCGGCCACGAAAGCCCACCCCGCCGTTCCCACCCGCTGTGACGTGTGGCACGATGCAGGCCACCCCCACCGGCACAGGCCTCACAGGAGACACTCCTAGTGCAGCAATCCGTGGTCCCGGAGCTCGCTCACACCGACACCCGCCCCATGCACTGGCTCGCCACCGCCGCTGCCGTGGCCGGCGTCGTCGCTCTGTCGTCCCTCTTCCAGCCGGGCTCGGCCAAAGCCGCCCAGCCCGCCGCCGCGGCCAAGCCGAAGCCCGCCCCCGCGGCCGCCGCGCCGCCCAGCACCACCGGCGTGGACTTCCCCCTCGACTGCGGCCCCGTGAAGGAACTGGTCGTCAAGAAGGCCACCGGCGACCTCGACGGCGACGGCAGACCGGAAACCGTGGTGGTGGTGCACTGCGACTCGGCCATGGGCACCCCGCCCGACGGCGTCTACGTCCTCACCCAGGCCGCCGACGCCACCAGCCCCCGCGTCGTCGCCACCCTGGTCGACCCCAAGGACCGGCTCACCGTGACCGACTTCGCCGTCGCCGGCCAAGCGGTCACCGCCACCCTGCTCGGCTATTCCTCGGACAATGTGCCCAGTTGCTGCCCGGACCTGAAGTCCAGCGCCAAGTGGCAGTGGAACGGCCACGCGTTCGTCCGCTCCACCCCGGCGGCCGCCCACAGCGTCTGACGACCGCACCGCCGACAGGCCGGCACGGCCGCCACACTCGGTGGCCGGAAAATCACTCCGCGTCCGGCCCGTACACCTCGACCCGGTCCGCGACCCGGCGCACATGGATGCACTCGCCCGGACACTCCCGCGCCGAGTCCACCACATCCGTCAGCAGCGGCAACGGCACCGGCACCGTCGCTCCCTTCGCCTGAAGCAGCTCGTCGTCCGCGCCCTTCACATAGGCCAGGCCGTCGATGTCCAGCTCGAACACCTCCGGGGCGTACTGGGCACAGATCCCGTCACCCGTACACAGATCCTGGTCGATCCAGACCTCAAGCGCCTCGCCGCCGGCCAGGGCCTCCTGCTGCACGGTCATCTCTCCTGCCGTCGAAAGCGCCGGCCGACAGGAGACGGGGATCACCCGGTCCCGCCCCGGCGGGTGTTGAACGACTTCGACCCTACCTCCGGCCCACGGCCGCCCGCGCACCTTCCCGGCGCACCCCCGCGCGCGCTCCGGACCCGTGCGCACGGCGCGTCCCACCGCGCGGTACGGCGGCGCTCGGCCACCGGATCGATCGACTTGAGCCAACCCGCGGCCCACCTCCATGATCACCCATCACATCCGACCAGTCGCTCTGTGTAAGAAATCCGCCACCGGGGCACAACCCCTGAACCGGCACTGGAGCGGACAACTCCGGTCAGTGACGAAGGGTTTTGACCACTCCCGGCCCGGAACACGCCGCTTCTGAAACGCGTTGAGTGGGTATCCACCCGGCACGAGGGAGAACGCAGCGGGTGACCGACGACACACCTTGACAGTCTTTGTGATCTAGGGGTTTCAATCGACACCCACCCAGGTAGGGTCTGGAAGCGTCCAGCTCCCCTTGGAGGAGGTGAGGACCGTGGCAGCCCACGACGACGACATGAACCGCGGCATCCGCCCGGGACGGGGGTCCGACGACCCGTCCGAGCAGATCGCCTATCTTGAGCAGGAGATCGCCGTCCTGCGACGCAAGCTCGCCGACTCTCCGCGACACACGAGGATTCTCGAAGAGCGGATCGTCGAGCTACAGACGAACCTGGCCGGCGTGTCCGCCCAGAACGAACGACTCGCGAACACCCTCCGCGAGGCCCGCGACCAGATCGTGGCCCTCAAGGAAGAGGTCGACCGACTCGCACAGCCGCCGGCCGGCTTCGGCGTCTTCCTCACGGCGAACGAGGACGGCACCGCCGACATCTTCACCGGCGGCCGCAAACTGCGGGTGAACGTCAGCCCAAGCGTCGACCTGGACGACCTCAGGCGCGGCCAGGAAGTCATGCTCAACGAAGCGCTCAACGTGGTCGAGGCCATGCAGTTCGAGCGCGTCGGCGACATCGTCACCCTCAAGGAGATCCTTGAGGACGGCGAGCGCGCCCTCGTACTGGGGCACACCGACGAGGAACGGGTGGTACGGCTCGCCGAGCCACTGCTGGACGTGAACATCCGCCCCGGCGACGCCCTGCTGCTCGAACCCCGCTCCGGATACGTCTACGAGATCGTCCCCAAGAGCGAGGTCGAGGAACTCGTCCTCGAAGAGGTCCCCGACATCGGCTACGAGCAGATCGGCGGTCTCGGCGGCCAGATCGAGGCCATCCGCGACGCCGTCGAGCTCCCCTACCTCTACCCGGACCTGTTCAAGGAGCACGAACTGCGCCCGCCCAAGGGCGTCCTGCTCTACGGACCCCCCGGATGCGGCAAGACGCTCATCGCCAAGGCCGTCGCCAACTCGCTGGCCAAAAAGGTCGCCGAAGTCACCGGCCAGGCCGCCGGCAAGAGCTTCTTCCTCAACATCAAGGGCCCCGAGCTCCTGAACAAGTACGTCGGCGAGACCGAGCGGCAGATCCGCCTCGTCTTCCAGCGCGCAAGGGAGAAGGCCAGCGAGGGCACCCCCGTCATCGTCTTCTTCGACGAGATGGAGTCCCTCTTCCGCACCCGCGGCTCGGGCGTCAGCTCGGACGTCGAGAACACCATCGTCCCCCAGCTGCTCGCCGAGATCGACGGTGTTGAAGGCCTCCAGAACGTGGTCGTCATCGGCGCCTCCAACCGCGAGGACATGATCGACCCCGCCATCCTCCGCCCCGGCCGGCTCGACGTGAAGATCAAGATCGAGCGTCCCGACGCCGAAGCGGCCAAGGACATCTTCGGCAAGTACCTCACCGAGCGCCTCCCGCTGCACTCCGACGACCTCGGAGAGCACGGCGGCAGCAAGGCCACCACCGTCGAAAGCATGATCCAGACGGCAGTGGAACACATGTACGCCGAATCCGAGGAAAACCGCTTCCTGGAAGTCACCTACGCCAACGGCGACAAGGAAGTCCTCTACTTCAAGGACTTCAACTCCGGCGCCATGATCGAGAACATCGTCGGACGCGCCAAGAAAATGGCGATCAAGGACTTCCTCGAACACAACCAGAAGGGCCTCCGCGTCTCCCACCTCCTCCAGGCCTGCGTGGACGAGTTCAAGGAGAACGAGGACCTGCCCAACACCACCAACCCCGACGACTGGGCCCGAATCTCCGGAAAGAAGGGCGAACGGATCGTCTACATCCGTACCCTCATCACCGGAAAGCAGGGCGCCGACACCGGACGCTCCATCGACACGGTGGCGAACACCGGACAGTACCTGTAAAACACAGGGCGGCTGCGGGTGCCCTCACCGGGTACCCGCAGCCGACTGTTTTTCCGGCCAAGACCGGAACCGAGGCGAGCAAGGCAATGACGCAAATGATCTCCCCACCAGTGCAAAGGCGTTCTAGGCTCTTTCCTACCGCCGAGTCGCGCAGTGCGGGGACGGGCACCGCACACGCACCGGAGCGCCAGCGGTACGCGAGCGAAGCCCACGACCGAGGGCTCCGCCGGGCAAGGAGGGCCGCATGACCGTACGGCGAGTAATGGGCATCGAGACGGAGTACGGGATCTCCGTCCCCGGTCACCCCAACGCCAATGCCATGCTCACCTCGTCCCAGATCGTCAACGCCTACGCGGCGGCGATGCACCGGGCCCGCCGGGCCCGCTGGGACTTCGAGGAGGAGAACCCGCTACGGGACGCCCGAGGCTTCGACCTCGCACGCGAGGCCGCCGACGCCAGCCAGCTCACCGACGAGGACATCGGCCTCGCCAACGTGATCCTCACCAACGGCGCCCGCCTCTACGTCGACCACGCGCACCCCGAATACAGCTCCCCCGAGGTCACCAACCCCCGCGACGCCGTCCTCTGGGACAAGGCCGGCGAACGCATCATGGCCGAAGCCGCCGAACGAGCCGCCGCACTCCCCGGCGCCCAGCCCATCCACCTCTACAAGAACAACACCGACAACAAAGGCGCCTCCTACGGCACCCACGAGAACTACCTGATGAAGCGGGAAACCCCCTTCTCGGACATCGTGCGCCACCTCACCCCCTTCTTCGTCTCCCGCCAGGTCGTCACCGGCGCCGGCCGCGTCGGCATCGGCCAGGACGGCCACGAACACGGCTTCCAGCTCAGCCAGCGCGCCGACTACTTCGAGGTCGAGGTCGGCCTGGAGACGACACTCAAACGGCCCATCATCAACACCCGCGACGAGCCCCACGCCGACGCCGAGAAATACCGCCGCCTCCACGTCATCATCGGCGACGCCAACCTCTCGGAGACCTCGACCTACCTCAAGCTCGGCACCACCGCCCTCGTCCTCTCCATGATCGAGGACGGCTTCATCGCCGTCGACCTCGCCGTCGACCAGCCCGTACGCACCCTCCACCAGGTCTCCCACGACCCCACCCTCAAGCGCCTCGTCACCCTCCGCAGCGGACGCACGCTCACCGCCGTCCAGCTCCAGATGGAGTACTACGAGCTCTCGCGCAAATACGTGGAGGAGCGCTACGGCGCCGACGCCGACGACCAGACCAGGGACGTCCTCACCCGCTGGGAGGACACCCTCAACCGCCTGGAACACGACCCCATGAGCCTGGCCGGAGAACTCGACTGGGTCGCCAAACTGGAACTCATGGAGGGCTACCGGCGCCGCGACGACCTCGACTGGGACGCCGCCAAGCTGCACCTCCTCGACCTCCAGTACGCCGACGTACGGGCCGAGAAGGGCCTCTACAACCGCCTCGCGGCCCGCGGACGCATGAAGCGGCTCCTGGACGAGGCCGAGGTGGAACGGGCCCGCACCACCCCTCCTGAGGACACCCGGGCCTACTTCCGCGGCCGCTGCCTGGAGCAGTACGCCGACGACGTCGCCGCGGCCAGCTGGGACTCGGTCATCTTCGACCTTCCCGGCCGCGACAGCCTCCAGCGCGTCCCAACCCTGGAACCACTACGCGGAACGCGAAATCACGTCAAGGAGCTCCTGGACCGCTGCCGCACCGCAGAAGACCTGGTCAGGGTCCTCTCCGGCGGCTGAGCGGGCGCTCGGACCACACCGGGCGGCCGGGGTCAAAACCCCGCCGCCCGGGAATCATCGAGGTGGCCCCCGTACGTTGGAGAAACTGCGGGGCCGATGTCGGACCCGGCTTGTAGGGTCTGATCATCACCGATCGGCAGGAAAGCCGACCTGTCGACCCATGTCGGGCGAACTGAGCGGGGTGAGTGTCATGGCAACCAAGGACACCGGCGGCGGACAGCAGAAGGCGACGCACTCCACCGAGGAGGTCGAGGAGCAGGCGGCGGAGTCGCAGTCCTCGGAGGACCTCAAGGAGCGGCACGAGAAGCTGAGCGACGACGTGGACTCTGTTCTTGACGAAATTGACGATGTCCTTGAGGAGAACGCAGAGGATTTCGTGAGGTCCTTCGTTCAGAAGGGTGGGCAGTAGGCCCATTTTTCCTTCGAATCGAAGGCGCGGGGGAGTCGGGGTTGATGGACGGTGGCGGTGTGAAGCGCTGCTCGCGGTGTGGGGAACACAAGCCGCGAGCAGCGTTCGCAAGTAACAAGTCCATGCCTGGTGGCCTCCAGGCATACTGCCGGGAATGTTCGGCCGAGTACTACCGGCAGCGCCAGGAGGCCAAGGGCAAGAAGGTGCGTGAAAAGGTTTTCGTTCCCGAGGGTCACAAGCGGTGTCCGCAGTGCGAAGTGGTCAAGCCGCACTCCGAACGGGAGCGCAACACGTCGACTTCGGACGGCTGGGCGAGCTACTGCCGCGCGTGCCGTGCGGAGCGGAACAGGGTCAGCTACTTCAAGCGCAAGTACGGCCTCACCGAAGCCGAGCGTGCCGCGCTGATCGCCTCGCAGCGAGGTGTCTGCTGTATCTGCCTATCCGCTCCCGCCGTGCATGTGGATCACTGCCACAAGACGGGTAGGGTCCGAGGCGTACTGTGCTTCAACTGCAACTCGGCCATCGGTCTGTTGAGGGACGATCCCGAGACGCTCAACCGAGCCGCCGACTACCTGGAAGGAAACGCGTGGAAGCCAACACTCGTAGCACCGGGCGTCTACCAGCTGCCTTCCTGACGCCTGGGTCGTCCTCGTTCATGGACTTTCTCGGTGAGCACCAGCCCGAGCTGCTGCCCGGCAGGCGGCAGTTGCCGCCCACGCAGGGGGTGATCGAGGCGCCGCACGGGACGACGATCGTGGCGGTGACCTTCCCCGGCGGGGTCGTGCTGGCCGGTGACCGCCGGGCCACGATGGGGAACGTGATCGCGCAGCGGGACATCGAGAAGGTGTTCCCGGCGGACGAGTACTCGGCCGTCGGTATCGCCGGCACCGCCGGTCTCGCCGTGGAGATGGTGAAGCTCTTCCAGTTGGAGCTGGAGCACTTCGAGAAGGTGGAGGGTGCTCAGCTGTCGCTGGAGGGCAAGGCGAACCGGCTGTCGACGATGATCCGGTCCAACCTGGGCATGGCGATGCAGGGGCTCGCGGTCGTGCCGCTGTTCGCCGGGTTCGACGTGGACCGGGCGAAGGGGCGGATCTTCTCGTACGACGTGACGGGCGGCCGTTCCGAGGAGCACCACTTCGCCGCCACCGGGTCGGGCTCGATCTTCGCGCGCGGTGCGATGAAGAAGCTGTTCCGTGACGACCTGTCCGAGGAGCAGGCGACCACACTGGTGGTGCAGGCTCTGTACGACGCGGCTGACGACGACTCGGCGACGGGTGGTCCCGATGTCGCCCGCCGGATCTACCCGATCATCACCGTGATCACCGAGGGCGGTTTCCGCCGGCTCACCGACGACGAGTCCTCCGAGCTCGCCCGTGCGGTGCTGGCGCGCCGTCTGGAGCAGCCGGACGGTCCGCGCGCGGCGCTGCTGTAGGCGTCGGCGTTCTTATCAAGGTGATCCCAGTGACTTCGACGGAACCCTAGGGAAGGGGACGGATACCGGTGTCGACGCCGTTTTATGTCTCACCTCAGCAGGCGATGGCGGACCGTGCCGAGTACGCCCGGAAGGGCATCGCGCGTGGCCGCAGTCTGGTTGTGCTCCAGTACGCCGACGGCATCGTGTTCGTCGGTGAGAACCCGTCCCGTGCGCTGCACAAGTTCAGCGAGATCTATGACCGGATCGGTTTCGCGGCCGCCGGTAAGTACAACGAGTACGAGAATCTGCGGATCGGTGGGGTGCGCTACGCCGATCTGCGTGGTTACACCTATGACCGTGACGATGTGACGGCGCGTGGTCTGGCGAACGTGTACGCGCAGACGCTGGGCACGATCTTCTCGTCGGCGGCGGAGAAGCCGTACGAGGTGGAGTTGGTCGTCGCCGAGGTGGGGGAGATCCCGGAGGGTGATCAGATCTATCGGTTGCCGCACGATGGTTCGATCGTGGATGAGCACGGTTCGGTGGCGGTCGGTGGTAACGCGGAGCAGATCAGTACGTATCTGGACCGTGAGCACCGGGAGGGGATGACTCTCGCGGAGGCTCTGAAGCTGGCTGTGACGGCGCTGTCGCGGGAGCCGAACGGTACGCAGCGGGAGATTCCGGCGGAGCGTCTGGAGGTGGCGGTGCTGGATCGTACGCGGCCGCAGGCGCGTAAGTTCAAGCGGATCGTCGGTCCGCAGCTGGCCCGGTTGCTGGAGGCGGAGGGTGCGGCCACGGCTGCCGAGGCCGAAGGGGCTGCCGAGGCCGAAGGGGCCGAGGAGTCCGGCGGAGACGTCGAGTAGCAGTTGGTGCGGGCCCTGCTCTGCGCGCCCCGTCCGGTGGTTTCCGGACGGGGCGCGGGCGTTTGTGGGGGTTGGGGTGGCTGTGGTGGTCAGGGCGCCGGTGGCGGGGCTGTGGAGCCTCGTACGACGAGTTCGACGGGGATGTCTCCGTGTTCGGGTTCCCGGCCGTCCAGGACGGCGAGGAGGGCTTGCATGCCGCGTTCGCCGAAGAGTTCGGCGTCGAGGCGGACGGTGGTGAGTTCGGGGTCGATGGCGGTGGCGAGGGCGAGGTCGTCGAGGCCGGTGACGGAGATGTCGTCGGGGATGCGCAGGCCTTGGCGGCGCAGGGCTTTGTAGGCGCCGGCGGCGAGTTTGTCGTCGTCGCAGACGAGGGCGGTGGGGCGGGGGCCGGGGGTGGTGAGGGCGGCCTCGGTGGCGGCCAGGGCGCCCTCGATCGAGATGGGGGCGTGGACGGTGCGTACCGAGGTGCCGGGCACGCGTGCGGTGCGGGTCGCCAGTTCGTGCGCGCGTACCTCGAAGGTCCAGGACGGGATGTCGGCGGCCAGGTGCAGGAAGTGGCGGTGGCCGAGGTCCAGGAGGTGGCCGGCGATCTGGCGTACGCCGTCGGCGATGTCGAGGTTGACGGTGGCGGCGCCGAGGCTGCCGTCGGGGTCGCTGTCGAGCATGACGAGGGGGAGCTGGTCGCCGCGGATGTCGGTGAGGGCGTCGGCGGCCATGGAGGAGGCGATGACGCCGTCGAGGGCGGCCTGGGCGGAGGCGAAGGGGTCGCGGGCTGGGCCGATGCCTTGGGGGGAGGGGTAGAGGACGACGCCGAAGCCGTGTGCGGAGGCGACGCGGGCGGCTCCGGTGTAGACGCCCGCGAAGAATTCGGTGGTGAGGGCGGGGACGACGAGGAGGACGGTGCGGGTGCGGCCGAGGCG
Organism: Streptomyces sp. NPDC086519; assembly: GCF_040686075.1. Lineage (NCBI taxonomy): Bacteria > Bacillati > Actinomycetota > Actinomycetes > Kitasatosporales > Streptomycetaceae > Streptomyces > Streptomyces sp. NPDC086519. The sequence goes on along the minus strand of NZ_JBFBJL010000001.1, from coordinate 351,248 downwards.
GAGGTTGCGGGCGGCGAGGTTGGGGCGGTAGCCGAGGTCGCGGGCGGCTTCGCGGACGCGTTCGGCGGTGGTTGCGGAGACGCGGCCGCGCCATTTGTCGCCGAGCACGAGCGAGACGGCTGCCTGGGAGACGCCGGCGGCCTGGGCGACGTCGCGGCTCGTCGGGCGCGTGCTGCTGGGTGGCACCGGGGGTGGGCTCCTTCGTCTGGACGTGTAACAGCGCACATGGTACGTATGGGAGGCGGGGTTATACGTAAAACTTGGAGGCGGGGCATGGCCGCGGGGTACCTGGAGATCCTCAGGGCGAGGCACGCGGCCCGGCTGCTGGCGGGGACGCTGGTGGGCCGGTTGCCGAACGCGACGGCCGCTCTCGTGATCGTGCTGTTCGTGCGGGCGCAGGGCGGTACGTACAGCCTCGCGGCGGCGCTCGCGGCGGTGTACGGGGTGGCGAACGCCGTGGGGCAGCCGGTGCTCGGGCGGCTGGTCGATCTGTACGGCCAGCCGCGCGTGCAGTTGCCGGCCGCTGTGGCGTCGGCCGTCGCGATGGCCGCTTTCGCCTTCGCCGGAACCGATCCGCTGCCGTCGGCCTATGTGTGCGTGGCGGCCGCCGGGTTGTTCACGCCTCCGCTGGAGGGCGGTCTGCGGGCCTTGTGGTCGAGTGTGCTCGGTGCGGGGGAGCGGGTGCACACGGCGTACGCGATGGACGCGGTGGCGCAGGAAGTCATGTTCACCGTGGGACCGTTGCTGGTGACGTTGTGCGTGTCGCTGTGGTCGGCGCAGGCGGCGCTGCTCGTCGTGAACGCGGTGGGTGTCCTCGGGGCGCTCTCGGTCGTGGTCTCGCCGCCGTCGCGGGCGTGGCGTTCGGCGCCGCGCGAGGCGCACTGGCTGGGCGCGCTGCGGTCGCCCGGTCTGCTGGTCATGCTGGCGGCGTTCCTGTTCGTGGGGATCGCGCTGGGTTCCATCACGGTCGCGTCGGTGCCGTACGCGGACGGCCATGGCGGTGACGTGGTGTACGGCTGGCTGATGGCCGCTCTGGGGCTCGGTGCGCTGCTGGGGGGCACGGTCTACGGGGCGCGGCGGTGGACAGGGGAGCCGGCGCGGCGACTGCGCGTGCTGGTGGCTTTTCTGGCGGTGTGTTATCTGCCGCTGATGCTGATGCCGGGTGCGGTGGCCATGGTGCTGCTCACCGTGCTGGCCGGGGTGTTCCTGGCGCCGGTGATCGCGTGTGCGTTTGTGCTGGTGGACCGGCATGCGCCGAGCGGTACGGTCACCGAGGCGTTCTCCTGGCTTGTGACGACGTTCACAGTGGGCGCGTCGGTGGGAACGGGCCTGGCGGGCCCGGTCGTCGAGGCGGGCGGGGCCTTGTGGGGGTTCGCTGTGCCGGGTGCGGCGGGGGCCGTGTCGCTGCTGGTCCTGGCGGTCACCGGGCGGGTCCTCGCAGCTCCCGGTGGGGCCACGGTGATTGCGGCCGGTTCGGAAAATGATCCAAATCGTGCTGCCGAACCCCGTTTCAGCTCAGGGGATCGGGCGTAATGTTCAGTCATGGACCGCCGCATTTTCGGGCTGGAGAACGAGTACGGCGTCACGTGCACGTTCAGGGGACAGCGCCGCCTGTCGCCTGACGAGGTGGCGCGGTACCTCTTCCGCCGTGTCGTGTCATGGGGCCGTAGCAGCAATGTCTTTCTGCGCAACGGCGCCCGGCTCTATCTCGACGTGGGCTCACATCCGGAATACGCGACACCCGAGTGTGACAATGTGATCGAACTGGTCACCCACGACAAGGCCGGCGAGCGCATTCTCGAAGGACTGTTGGTGGACGCCGAACGACGCCTGCATGAGGAAGGAATCGCGGGCGATGTCTACCTTTTCAAGAACAACACCGACTCGGCGGGCAACTCGTATGGTTGCCACGAGAACTATCTGGTGGCGCGGCACGGGGAGTTCTCCCGGCTCGCGGACATTCTCATCCCGTTCCTGGTGACCCGGCAGCTGCTGTGCGGCGCGGGCAAGGTGCTTCAGACGCCGCGCGGTGCGGTGTACTGCGTGAGCCAGCGGGCGGAGCACATCTGGGAGGGCGTCTCCTCGGCGACGACGCGTTCCCGGCCGATCATCAACACGCGCGACGAGCCGCACGCGGACGCCGAGCGCTACCGCCGGCTGCATGTCATCGTCGGCGACTCGAACATGTCCGAGACCACGATGCTGCTGAAGGTCGGTGCCACCGACCTGGTGCTGCGCATGATCGAGGCGGGCACGGTGATGCGGGACCTGACCCTGGAGAACCCGATCCGGGCGATCCGGGAGGTCAGCCATGACATCACGGGCCGGCGCAAGGTGCGCCTGGCCAGCGGCCGGGAGGCCTCCGCCCTGGAGGTGCAGCGGGAGTACTACGAGAAGGCCGTGGACTTCTGCGAGCGCCGCGGTATCCGCACCGGCACGGTCGAGCAGGTGCTGGAGCTGTGGGGCCGGACGCTTGACGCGATCGAGGCCGAGGACCTGGACCGGATCGGCACCGAGATCGACTGGGTGATGAAGTACAAGCTCATCGAGCGGTACCGGGCCAAGCACAACATGACCATGTCGCATCCGCGGGTGGCGCAGATAGACCTCGCTTATCACGACATCCACCGTCGTCGGGGTCTGTATTACCTGCTGGAGAAGAAGGGGCAAACCGCTCGGATCTGCAATGACTTGAAGATCTTCGAAGGCAAGTCGGTGCCGCCGCAGACGACTCGGGCGCGGTTGCGCGGTGACTTCATCCGGCGGGCTCAGGAGCAGCGCCGGGACTTCACGGTCGACTGGGTGCATCTGAAGCTCAACGACCAGGCGCAGCGCACGGTGTTGTGCAAGGACCCGTTCCGTTCGGTCGACGACCGGGTGGAGAAGCTCATCGCCGGTATGTGAGCGATCGCCACACGGGCGCCGTACGTTTTCCGTACGGCGCCCTTCGCACGCCGTAGAGTTGCGCGCACGCCATCCGCAAGATCGACCGATTACGAGGCTCTTCCGTGCGCCGACGCTCTCTTCTCCTTGCCGCTGTTCCCGCAGGACTGGTCACGCTCGCCGGGTGTGGTGACAAGTCGTCCTCCTCCAGCAAGGCCAGCGCCTCGCCGTCGGCCTCGGCTTCGGTGCCGCCGCCGAAGATCGTGGACGGGCCGTTGCCGGCGATCACGGCGGGCACGAAGTTCGACGAGAAGCCGACGGTCGCCAAGGGCAGCGGGGATCCGTCGAAGAACCTGGCGGTCAAGACGGTGATCGCGGGGAGCGGGAAGACGGTCGCGGAGAACGACTTCATCCAGGCGAACTACCTGGGGCAGATCTGGTCCACGGGGAAGGTCTTCGACCAGTCGTACGACCGTACGCCGCTGCTCATGCAGCTCGCCGCGGGCAGCATCATCGACGGCTGGCGGTACGGGCTGGCCGGGAAGAAGGCCGGCAGCCGGGTGCTGATGGCCGTGCCGCCGACCTGGGGGTACGGCAGCTCGGGCAACGCGCAGGCCGGGATCAAGGGCACGGACACGCTGGTGTTCGTGGTGGACGTGCTGAACTCGTACAACTCGAAGAGCTCCAGTACGGGCAAGGAGGTCGCGCAGAGCGACGCCGCGCTGCCGAAGGTCGGCACGAACACGGACGGCAAGGCTCCGTCGGTCGACATTCCCAAGGCGGACCCGCCGAAGAAGCTGGTGTCGAACTACGTGCTGGAGGGCGACGGCCCGGAGGTGAAGGCGGCGCAGACCATTCTGTGCCAGTTCAAGGGCGAGGTCTGGGACAGCGGCAAGGTTTTCGAGCAGACGTATGAGAGCGGGCGGCTGGCCCAGTTCTCGGTCACGCAGATGCAGCAGGTCGTCAAGGGGCTGGCGCAGGGGATCACCGGCAAGAAGGTGGGCAGCCGGATCATGGTCGTCACGCCGCCGGACCTGGCCTACGGGGACAACCCGCCGAGCGGTGGAGTGGTGCAGAAGGGTTCGACGCTGGTGTTCTCGGTGGACATTCTCGCGGCGATGTAGTGGCGCGGGCGGTACCGGGGCGGGGATGAAAGACTGTCCGGGTTCCGTGTCGTTACACAAGCAGGAGCTTAAGACGTGAGCATCGACAAGCCCGAGATCGACTTCCCCGAGGGCGAGCCCCCGGCCGACCTGGAGATCAAGGACATCTGGGAGGGCGACGGCGAGGTGGCTCAGGCGGGCCAGACCGTCACCGTGCACTACGTGGGTGTCGCGTTCAGCACCGGCGAGGAGTTTGACGCCAGCTGGAACCGGGGCACGCCGTTCCGCTTCCCGCTGGGCGGGGGCCGGGTCATCAAGGGCTGGGACCAGGGCGTGCAGGGCATGAAGGTCGGTGGCCGGCGGCAGCTGACCATCCCGGCGCACCTCGCCTACGGCAACCAGAGCCCGACGCCGGCGATCCAGCCCGGCGAGACGCTGATCTTCGTCGTGGACCTGATCGCGGTCTGATCCCCGCCCCGGGCCGGCGCCGTCACGCGCCGACCGGTCCCGGCCGTGAACCGGCTGGACGAGGGCCCGTGCGGTGCGTGCGGGCCCTCGGTGTTTGCGGGGTTGTGTCCGTTTCGGTCCTCGTTGTTCGTAGTGGCTTTTGCCGTGACACTCCGGAGCGGTACGGTCATCGGTCAGAAGCACCATAGGGAAGGCGAAGGGCGTCGATGGCCATTGCCAAGGCCGAGCGGCTGATGAACCTGGCGCTGTGCCTGCTGGGGACGCGGCGGCCGCTCAGCAAGCGTGAGCTGCGGGACTCCATCGAGGCATACGTCGAGGCCTCCGGGCCGGGCAGGGGTGCGGCCTCCGGGCCGGGAAAAGGTGCAGCGGGCAGCGACGACTCCTTCAACCGGATGTTCGAGCGGGACAAGGACGATCTCCGTGAACTCGGACTGGTGATCGAGACCGTCGAGAACCTGGACGGCGAGGTCGGCTACCTCGCCCGCCGCGACAGCAACCGTCTGCCGCCCATCACGCTGGACGCCGAGGAGGCAGCCGCCCTCGGTCTTGCCGCCAAGGTCTGGCAGCAGGCCCGGCTCGCCGGCGCCGCCAGCGGCGCCCTGCAGAAGCTGCGCGCGGCAGGCCTCCCCGAGGACGTCGACCCGTACGAGGCCCATGGCGCCCTGGAGCCGCGGATCCCCGTGCACGAGGCCGCGTTCGAGCCGCTGATGCTGGCCTGCCGGGACCGCCGCCCGGTCCTCTTCGACTACCGCAAGGCCACCGCCGCCCGCCCCGAGACCCGGAACGTGGAGCCCTGGGCCCTGGAGTGCTGGCGCGGCCACTGGTACCTGGCCGGCTGGGACCGTGACCGGGGCGCCGAGCGGGTGTTCCGGCTGTCCCGGATCACCGGGAAGGTCCGCTCCCGGGGCACCGCCTTCACCGCGCCGGTCCCGGACGTCGTCACCGTCCGCGAGACCGTGGCGAGCTGGGCCGGGGAGATCGCCGACCGCTCCGCGCTGATCCGGCTGCGTTCGGGGTCCGGGTACCCCCTTCGGGCGAAGGCCACGGCGGTGCGGGAACTCGGCGACGGGTGGGACGAGTTGGAGATTCCGTACGGGCACGGGCTGGACGCGTGGCTGGTGGAGTTCGGGCCGGACGTGGTGGTCCTGGAGCCGGCCGAGCTGCGGGCGGACGTCGTGGACCGGCTGCGTGCCGTGGCCAAGGGCTGAGGGGGAGCGGAGCAAGGCAGTGGCAGGAAAACCGGTCAGGCCCGTGAACGCCATCGACCAGACCCGGCGGATGCTCTCCCTGGTGACCTACCTGCGCGAGCGCCCCGGCGCCCGGATCGCGGACGTGGCGCGCGCCTTCGGCATCACCGAGGACGAGCTGGTCTCCGACCTGGACGTGCTGCCCATGTGCGGCACCAGCTTCCGGGGCGGCGACCTGCTGGACATCGACACCGACGGCGAGCGGATCTGGTGGCACAACGCGGCCGCCCTCGGTGAGGAGGCCGCCGAACCCCTCAGGCTCGCCGCCGACGAGGCGACTGCGCTGCTGGTCGCCGCCCGCGCGGTGGCCACCCTGCCCGGGCTGCGCGAGGGCGACCGGCAGGCGCTGCTGCGGGCCACCGCCAAGGTGGAGACCGCGGCCGGCGACGCGGGCGACGCCAGCGCCCGCCTGTCGGTGACCTTCGAGTCCGAGGGCGGTGTCTTCGCCGACGTCGACCGGGCGATCGCCGAGCGCCGCCGGCTGTGGATCCGCTACTACTCACCGGCCCGCGACGAGGTCACCGAGCGCGAGATCGACCCCATCCGCCTGGTCAGCGTCGGCCACACCTACGTGGAGGCCTGGTGCCGCCGCTCCGAGGCGCGGCGCACCTTCCGGCTCGACCGGGTCGCCGAGATCAAGATCCTCGACGAGCCGTCCGCACCCCCCGAGATCGAGCTGCGCGACCTGTCTGAGGCCCTGGTGCAGCCGGCCGCCGAGGACCCCGAGGTGGTCGTCGAGGTCGGCCCGGCCGGCCGCTGGGTCGCCGAGTACTACCCGCACGACAGCGCGGATGAGCTTCCCGACGGCGGGCTGCGTATCAGTCTGCGCACCCCCGATCCGGCCTCCCTGCGCCGGCTGGCGCTCAGGCTCGGCGGCGACGGCCGGATCGTGTCACCGCCCGAGCTGGCCGACAGCGCCCGCCGGGCGGCCCGGGAGGCACTGACGGCGTACGACCGCATGGGGCACGTCGATGAGGAAGGGCATGAGTGAGCCCGAGGAGCGCGCTCCGAAGGCGAACCACCGAGAAGGAGGGGCGAGGGTTTTGAACGAGTCTTCGGGTTCCGGTGGCGCGGGCGCGCGGGAGATGACGGTCGCGGCCGCCTTCGCCGGGATGAGAAGGGTGGTCCCCGTGGTCTTCAGGGCCGGCTGTCCGGACTGCCGGGGCAGCTTCGAGCTGACCGCGAGCGCCCTGCGCCTGGCCATCGGGGCCACCAGCCAGACCACGTTCTACTCCTTCACCTGCCCCGACTGCGGGGCCGCCGTCCGCAAGCCCGCAGGCGAGCGGATCGTCGAACTGCTCACCGGCGGCGGGGTCAGGACACTGCGGCTGCACCCCACCGTCTAGGCTCGGCCCCATGTTCTGGGCGATGGTCGCGGTAGCTGTGGGTTTCGTGGGTCTCGCCGTGCTCGGCGTGCTCGCCGTCCGGGTCTTCCTGGAGGCACGCCGGCTGGGAGCGCAGGTCGCGGACTCGGCACGGCGGATCAACCGGGCCGCGGAGGACCTGGAGCGGGCCGCCGTCAGCACCGCCCGCACTGTGGACACGCTGTGACCCACGCTGTGCAAGCGGTGTGAGGAACGGGCCATAAGCGGTTTGCGTCACTTCGGCCTGTCACGGCGCCCGCAGGGGCAGGTACGCTGCTGCACGCGGCACGGAGAACGAGGCCCGTTCCGCGGACCGGGAGTACGCACGGGGATTGCCTCACGTTTACCCCTGAGCGTTACGATCGCTGACAGCACGATCACTCGGACGCATGTCCGACGGATCGGACAGCACCCCATCCAGCCGCCTCGGTGAGAAGGTAAAGACTTATGTTCGGAAGGCTCGGAGCCCCCGAGATCATTCTCATCCTTGTGGTCGTCATCCTGCTGTTCGGCGCGAAGAAGCTTCCGGACATGGCCCGCTCGCTCGGCAAGTCCGCGCGCATCCTCAAGAGCGAGGCCAAGGCGATGAAGGAAGACGGCAACACCACCACCTCCGCCCAGGCGCCCGCCTCCGGCGAGCAGTCCCAGGCCCAGCGCACCATCCAGGCGGCCCCCGGCGACGTGACCAGCTCGCGCCCGGTCAACGAGCCGTCGGACACCACCCAGCGCTGACGCAGGGCCGGTAGCCCCCGGCCCGCCGCACGAGATGAGGACGTGGGTTGCCAAAGTCTGCCCGCAAACAGGAGAAGGATCCCGAGGGGCGGATGCCTCTCGCGGATCACCTTCGTGAGCTCCGCAACCGACTCGCGAAGGCCATGCTGGCCATCATCGTCATCACGGTGATCGCCGCCTTCTTCTACAACAACATCATCGACTTCCTCACCAAGCCGATCCTCAACTCGGTCGGTTGCGCCCACACCTTCTCGGAGATGAACAAGACGAGCGGTGACGAGCAGTGCGCCCAGATCACCATCAACGGTCTGCTCGCGCCCTTCACGCTCGCCCTCCAGGTCTCCCTGATGGCCGGTGTGGTGTTCGCCTCGCCGGTCTGGCTGTACCAGCTGTGGGCGTTCGTCGCCCCCGGTCTGCACCGGCACGAGAAGAAGTACGCCTACGCGTTCGTCGGCACCGGCGTTCCGCTCTTCTTCGCCGGCGCGTTCTTCGCGTACAAGGTGCTGCCGACCACCGCGAAGGTGCTCATCGGCTTCACCCCGCACGGGGTGAGCAACCTGCTGCCGCTCGACGACCTGCTCCAGCTGGTCACGCGCATGGTGGTCGTCTTCGGCCTCTCCTTCGAGCTGCCGCTGCTCCTGGTGATGCTCAATCTCACCGGCATCATCTCCGGCAAGCGGATGCTCGGCTGGTGGCGGGGGATGATCCTCGGCATCACGGTCTTCGCCGCCGTGGCCACCCCGAGCACCGACCCGCTCTCCATGCTGGCGCTCGCCGGACCGATCTGGGTGCTGTACTTCGGCGCGGTCATGTTCTCCCTCCTCAACGACCGGCGCAGGCGCCGCCGCGACGACGACGGCCTCGACGACGACGAGGCCTCCCACCTCGACCTCACCCCCGAGGACGTCGGCGAGATCGAGACCGTCTCCGCCAGCCGCGCGCTGCCCGAGGCCCCGGACCGGGTCAACGGCTACGACGACGTGACCTGACAGGGCTCCCACAACCACCGAGAGGTGCCCGCGTCCCACGACGCGGGCACCTCTTCGTCGTCCGTCGTCCCATGTTCCGGATAATGATCGTCCTGTTGTCAGTGGGGACCGGTACGCTCGAAAGCACGATGACAGAGGACCTCTCACCGGCCGAGCGGTATGCGGCGGCCCGCAGGCGGGCCGCCGAGCAGGCCACCGCGCTCGCGTCTTTCCGCGAGATGTACGACTTCGGCCTCGACCCCTTCCAGATCGAGGCCTGCCGGGCGCTCGAAGCCGGAAAGGGCGTACTGGTGGCCGCCCCCACCGGCTCCGGCAAGACGATCGTGGGCGAGTTCGCCGTCCACCTCGCCCTCATGCAGGGCAGGAAGTGCTTCTACACGACACCCATCAAGGCACTGTCGAACCAGAAGTACACCGACCTCTGCCGCCGCTACGGCGACGGCATGGTCGGCCTGCTCACCGGCGACAACAGCATCAACCCGGACGCCGCCGTGGTCGTCATGACCACCGAGGTCCTGCGGAACATGCTGTACGCGGGCTCCCAGACCCTCATCGGCCTCGGCTACGTGGTCATGGACGAGGTGCACTACCTCTCCGACCGCTTCCGCGGCGCCGTCTGGGAAGAGGTGATCATCCACCTCCCGGAGTCCGTGACCCTGGTCTCCCTGTCGGCGACCGTCTCCAACGCGGAGGAGTTCGGCGACTGGCTGGACACCGTCCGCGGCGACACCGACGTCATCGTCTCCGAACACCGGCCCGTCCCGCTGTTCCAGCACGTGCTCGCCGGACGCCGGATGTACGACCTGTTCGAGGAGGGCGAGGGCCACAAGAAGGCCGTCAACCCCGACCTCGTCCGGCTGGCCCGGATGGAGGCCACCCGGCCCTCGTACCAGGACCGCAGACGCGGCCGTGCCATGCGCGAGGCGGACCGGGAGCGGGAGCGCCGGCAGCGTTCCCGGGTGTGGACACCGGGCCGCCCCGAGGTCATCGAACGGCTCGACAACGAGGGCCTGCTGCCGGCCATCACCTTCATCTTCAGCCGCGCCGCCTGCGAAGCCGCCGTCCAGCAGTGCCTGCACGCGGGACTCAGGCTCAACGACGAGGAGGCGCGGGACAGAGTGCGCGCCCTGGTCGAGGAGCGCACCTCCTCCATCCCGCCGGAGGACCTGCACGTCCTCGGCTACTACGAGTGGCTGGAGGGCCTGGAGCGCGGCATCGCCGCCCACCACGCCGGCATGCTGCCGACCTTCAAGGAGGTCGTCGAGGAGCTGTTCGTCCGCGGCCTGGTCAAGGCCGTGTTCGCCACCGAGACCCTCGCGCTCGGCATCAACATGCCCGCCCGCTCCGTGGTGCTGGAGAAGCTCGTCAAGTGGAACGGCGAGCAGCACGCCGACATCACCCCGGGCGAGTACACCCAGCTGACGGGCCGTGCGGGCCGGCGCGGCATCGATGTCGAGGGCCACGCGGTGGTGCTGTGGCAGCGCGGCATGAGCCCCGAGCACCTCGCCGGGCTCGCCGGCACCCGCACGTATCCGCTGCGGTCCAGCTTCAAGCCGTCGTACAACATGGCGGTCAACCTGGTCGAGCAGTTCGGGCGGCATCGCTCGCGGGAGCTGCTGGAGACGTCGTTCGCGCAGTTCCAGGCCGACAAGTCGGTCGTCGGCATCTCCCGTCAGGTGCAGCGCAACGAGGAGGGGCTCGCCGGCTACAAGGAGTCCATGACCTGCCACCTCGGCGACTTCGAGGAGTACGCGCGCCTGCGGCGCGAGCTGAAGGACCGGGAGACCGAACTGTCCCGGCAGGGCGCGGCCCAGCGGCGGGCCGAGGCGGCGGTCGCGCTGGAGAAGCTCAGGCCCGGCGACGTCATCCATGTGCCGACCGGCAAGTACGCCGGGCTCGCCCTGGTGCTGGACCCGGGGTTGCCCGCCGGCCGGTCCAACGGTCACCGCGGCTTCGAACAGCACGACGGGCCCAGGCCGTTGGTGCTGACCGCCGAGCGGCAGGTCAAGCGGCTGGCCGCCATCGACTTCCCGGTGCCCGTCGAGGCGCTGGAGCGGATGCGGATCCCCAAGTCCTTCAACCCCCGCTCCCCGCAGTCCCGTCGGGACCTCGCCTCCGCGCTGCGCACCAAGGCCGGGCACATCCCCCCGGAGCGGGCCCGCAAGAAGCGGTCGCAGGCGGCCGACGACCGCGAGATCGCGCGACTGCGGACCGCGATCCGCGCACACCCCTGCCACGGGTGCAACGACCGCGAGGACCACGCCCGTTGGGCCGAGCGCTACCACCGGCTGATCCGGGACACCTCACAGCTGGAGCGGCGGATCGAGGGGCGGACCAACACCATCGCCCGGACCTTCGACCGGATCGTGGCGCTGCTGACCGAGCTGGACTACCTGCGCGGGGACGAGGTCACCGAACACGGCAAGCGGCTGGCCCGGCTGTACGGCGAACTCGACCTGCTCGCCAGCGAATGCCTGCGGGCGGGTGTCTGGGAGGGCCTCGGCCCCGCCGAACTCGCCGCCTGCGTCTCGGCGCTGGTGTACGAGGCCCGGGTCGGTGACGACGCGATGGCCCCCAAGCTGCCCTCCGGGAAGGCCAAGGCCGCGCTCGGCGAGATGGTGCGGATCTGGGGTCGGCTGGACGCCCTTGAGGAGGAGTTCCGGATCAGTCAGACCGAGGGCGTCGGGCAGCGGGAACCGGATCTCGGGTTCGCCTGGGCCGTGTACATGTGGGCCTCGGGAACGGGGCTGGACGAGGTGCTGCGGGAGGCGGAGATGCCCGCCGGGGACTTCGTCCGGTGGTGCAAGCAGGTCATCGACGTGCTGGGGCAGATCTCGGCCGCGGCCCCGGTGGAGGGGTCGACGGTGGCCAAGGCCGCGCGCAAGGCGGTCGACCTGGTGCTGCGAGGAGTCGTGGCCTACTCGTCGGTGGGCTGACGGCCGTGAGCGCGTGGCGCCTGCCCGGCGGATCCCGCCGGGCAGGCCCCGTTCGCCGTGCGGGATCAGCGGTAAGGCCGTGCGGGCTCAGCGGTAAGAAGGGGCGCGGCGCACAGGTGCGGCGCGCGACCGGTCAGCGCTTGGTAGGTCTCACACGATGTACAACGGCACGTCCCTGATCAGACGACCGGGGCGGGCCGCACGGCAGCGGCGCCCGGCGGCGCCGCTCCACTGGTTTCCGGGCGCGGCGAGGTCGTCAGCGCGACGCCAGGAAGGCTCGCCAGCCGCCGTGGTGGGTGATGTCCTCGGCGTCCGCCAGCGCGCCGGGCTCGCACAGGAAGCCGGGGACGGCGGTGCCGTCGGCCAGTTCCACGCTGCCCAGGGCCATGGGACGGGGGAGCGCGGCCAGCAGGCGGCCCAGGCCCTCGGCCGGCAGGCTCCAGATCTCCGTCTCGATCGCCGCGCCGCCCGCGCCCACGTGCACCAGGCCGGGCTTGGGCACAGTGGTCGGCAGGGCGTAGAGGCGGTACGCGGGGGCCGTCGTCGTCGTGCGTTCCCGTACCGCCCCCAGCGCCAGGAGTTGGGGATTGAGCGGCTGGCCGGTCAGGTGGGCGCCGACCACCGCCAGGCGCACCCTCGGTTCCAGGGCGCGGGCGATGCCGGCCAGTCGGTCGTCCGTGAACGCCGGGCCGATCAGCATCACGCCGAACGGCAGGCCGTTCACCTCGGCCGCCGGGACCGCCACCGCCGCCAGGTCGAAGAGGTTCGTGGAGTTGGTGAAGCGGCCCAGGCGGGCGTTGGCGCCCAGGGGGTCCGCCGCCACCTCGGCCAGGGTGGGGTGGCCGGGGGCCGTGGGCAGCAGCAGGGCGTCCGCGTCTCCCAGTGCGGCCAGGGCGCGGCTGCGCAGGTCCGCCAGCCGGTCCTGGTCCGCGAAGAGCCGGTGGGCCGGGATGTCACGGGCCCGGGTGATGATTCCGGTGACCGTGGGGTCCAGACCCGCGCCGCCGGACATGAGCAGCTTGTCGACGAAGTCCCCGACCGCCGTGTAGCGCTCGGCCACGAACGCGCCCTCGTAGAGCATCGCCGCCGCCTCGGTGAAGGGGGTGAGGGCGAGCGGCTGGATCGAGGCGCCCGCGGCGACCAGACGGCCCACCGCCTCCTCGTAGGCCTCCGCCCAGCCTTCGTCCATCTCGCCGAGCTGCTCGCGCGGGGGTACGGCGATCCGCCAAGGGCCCGGAGCGCGTTGGGGGAGCGGCGGGAGGGGGCGGTCCGGGGGGTATGTGACATGGGACAGTGCCTGCTCCGCCTCGGGGACCGTGCGGGCGAACACCGTCACGCAGTCGATCGACGCGCACGCCGGGACGACGCCGGCCGTCGGCACCAGGCCCCGGGTCGGCTTCAGGCCGACGATGCCGTTGAAGGCCGCCGGGATCCGGCCCGAGCCCGCCGTGTCCGTGCCGAGGGCGAAGTCGACGATCCCCAGGGCCACGGCGACGGCCGAGCCGGAACTGGAGCCGCCGCTGATCCTGGCCGGGTCGATCGCGTTGCGTACCGCGCCGTAGGGGGAACGGGTCCCCACCAGGCCGGTCGCGAACTGGTCGAGGTTGGTGGTGCCGAGGACGAGCGCGCCGGCCGCGCGCAGGCGGGCCACCACGGGGGCGTCGGCCCGCGGTTCGTACGCGTACGCCGGGCAGCCGGCCGTCGTGGGCAGCCCGTGCACGTCGATGTTGCCCTTGGCGGCGAACAGCCGGCCGGCGAGCGGGAGGTGCTCACCGCGGGCCACCCGCTCGTCGATCGCGCGGGCCTCCGCCTCGGTTTCCTCCTGCGGGCGCAGGCCGATCCAGATCTCGGGCCGGTCGACGGCCTCGATGCGTGCGTAGGCGGCACGGACACGGGAGACGGTGCTGGACATGGTCTTGCTCCTCGGGGTCAGTTCCGGGCCGGTGCCAGGACGAGCAGGGCCGTGCCCGCCTCCACCTGGTCGCCGGGCCGTGCCAGGATCTCCGTGACGACACCGGTCATCGGCGCGTGCACCCTGGACTCCATCTTCATCGCCTCCAGGGCGAGCAGCGGCTGCCCGGTGGTCACCGCGTCCCCCGGCGCCACGTTCAGCTGCCATACGGAGGCCGCGAACTCGGCCTCTATCAGACGGCCGCCCGGCGGCACCGCCACCTCGGCGGGCTGGGCGGCGGGCGCCGTGGCCGCCTCGGCCCGCGCGAACTCGCCCGCCGCTTCCCAGGCGTCCCGCTCCGCGGCGAAGGCCTTCTGCTGGCGTGCCCTGAACTCCCCGATCGAGCCGGCATGCGTGGCGAGGAACTCCTGGTAGGCCGCGAGGGAGAAGGTCCCCTCCTCGATGCGCGGCACGAACCGGCCGGAGACGATGTCGGCGCGCAGTTCGAGGAGTTCGTCCGCGTCCACCGGGTACCACCTGATCCGGTCGAAGAAGCGCAGCAGCCACGGCCTGCCCGGCTCGAACGCGCCGCGCTGCTGCCAGCCCGACCAGACCTGGGTCGTACGGCCCACGAACTGGTAGCCGCCCGGGCCCTCCATGCCGTAGACGCACAGGTAGGCGCCGCCGATGCCGACGGAGTTCTCGGCGGTCCAGGTGCGGGCCGGGTTGTACTTCGTCGTGACCAGGCGGTGGCGCGGGTCGAGCGGGGTGGCGACCGGGGCGCCCAGGTACACGTCGCCGAGGCCGAGGACCAGGTACTCCGCGTCGAAGACCGTGCGGTAGACGTCCTCGACCGAGTCCAGGCCGTTGATCCGGCGGATGAACTCGATGTTCCACGGGCACCAGGGGGCGTCGTCGCGCACCCCCGCCATGTAGCGGGCGATCGCCTCGCGGGTCGCCGGGTCGTCCCAGGAGAGCGGGAGATGGACCGTGCGGGAGGGCACCACCAGTTCGTCGCTGGGCGGCAGTCCCACGACGATCTCCCTTACCGCGCTCAGGAGTCCGGCCTGGGCGAGGACGCTCGGGTCGGTCTGGATCTGAAGCGAACGGATGCCCGGAGTCAGGTCCGTGACGCCGGTCAGGTCCGCCGCCGTCACCGCCTCCATCAGCGCGTGGACGCGCATCCGCAGGGCCAGGTCGAGTTGCATGGGGCCGAACTCGACCAGCAGGTTGTCGTCGCCGCTGCGCCGGTAGGTCACGTCGCCGTCCCGGGCGAGGACACCGCCGTCGAGGATCTCGGGGCGGGGCGCGCCCGTCACGTCGACCGGGGTGAAGCGGACCGTGTCGCCGGGGCGGAGCTGGCCGAGCTTCCAGCGTTCGCCGCTCAGGACCGTCGCCGGGCACACGAACCCGCCCAGGGAGGGACCGTCCGGACCGAGCAGGACCGGCATGTCACCGGTGTAGTCGACCGCGCCGACCGAGTACGGGGTGTCGTGGATGTTGGAGGGGTGCAGACCCGCCTCACCGCCGTCGGTGCGCGCCCAGCGCGGCTTGGGGCCGACCAGCCGGACGCCGGTGCGCGCCGAGTTGAAGTGCACCTTCCACCGGGCCGCGTAGAAGTCCCGGATGTCGTCCTCGGTGAAGAACTCCGGGGCCGCGTGCGGGCCTTCGACGGCCGCGAGGTGCCAGTCGGCGGTGAAGCGCGGACGGTCGGCGACGGGCTCGCCGTCGGTCACGGCCCCGCCGTGCAGGACGTCACCCGTGCGCAGCGCCCGGCCGCCGTGGCCGCCGAACCGGCCCAGGGTGAAGGTGCTCGCGCTGCCGAGGAAGGCGGGGACGTCCAGGCCGCCGCCGGCGACGAGGACGTAGGTGCGCAGGCCGTGCTCGGTGGGGGCACCGATCCGCAGCAGCGCCCCAGCCGGGACGGTCACCGGCTCCCATTGCGCGACCGGCGCGTCGTCGACCGTCACCGGGGCCGGGGCGCCGGTCACGCAGACGGTGGTGGGGTGGGTGAAGCGCAGGGACGGGCCCCGCAGGGTGCACTCGAGGCCGGGCGCGCCCTCCGGGTTGCCGAGGGCGAGGTTGCCGAGGCGGAAGGAGCGGTCGTCCATCGGACCGCTCGGGGGGACGCCGACCTGCCAGTAGCCGGTGCGGCCCGGCCAGTCCTGGACCGTGGTGAGCGTGCCGCCCGCGACGACCTCGATCCGGGGGGTGGGGTCGGTGACCTCGGCGAGGGTCGCCGTGGAGTGGGCGGCGGCGCGGAACGCGGGGTCGGCGAGCGCCGCGCGCACCAGGCCGAGGTTCGTCTCGATGCCGTCGACGCGGGCGGCGGTCAGCGCCTCGTCCAGCCGGCGCAGCGCCTCGGCGCGGTCGGGGCCGTACGCGATCACCTTCGCGAGCATCGGGTCGTACGACGTGGTCACCTCGGTGCCGGTCTCCACCCAGCTGTCGACGCGCACCCCCACGGGGAACTCCACCCGGGTCAACAGCCCCGCGCTGGGCCGGTGTTCGCGGGAGGGGTCCTCGGCGTAGACGCGGGCCTCGACGGCGTGGCCGCGCGGTTCGCCCGGGTCGCGGACCACGTCGGTCTCGCCGCCCGCGAGGCGCAGCATCCAGGCGACCAGGTCGACGCCGTAGATCTCCTCGGTGACCGGATGTTCCACCTGGAGGCGGGTGTTGACCTCCAGGAAGTAGGCCTCCTCGCGGGCCGCGTCGTACACGAACTCGACCGTGCCGGCCGAGCGGTAGCCGACCGAGGCGCACAGGTCGCGGGCGGCGGTGGCGAGTTGGGCGCGGACCCGCGGGGGCAGGCCGGGGGCCGGGGCCTCCTCGACCACCTTCTGGTTGCGGCGCTGGAGGGAGCAGTCCCGGTCGCCGAAGGTGACGACCCGGCCGTGGCCGTCGCCGAAGACCTGGACCTCGACATGGCGGGCGTGTTCGACGAGGCGTTCCAGGAAGACGCCGGCCAAGGAGAAGGAGGCGGCGGCGACCCGCTGCACCCGCTCCCAGGCGTCGGTCAGTTCATCGGCCGATCGACAGGCCGACATACCGATACCGCCGCCACCGCCGGTCGCCTTGAGCATCACGGGATAGCCGATCGCGTCCGCTTCGCGGAGGGCTTCGGCCAGGTCGGTCAGCAGCCCGGTGCCCGGTGCCAGGGGCACCCCGGCGGCCTCCGCGGCCGCCCGCGCGGTGTGCTTCGCACCGAACAGTTCGAGTTGCTCCGGGGTCGGGCCGACGAAGACGATGCCGGCTTCCTCGCACCGGCGGGCGAAGGCGGCGTCCTCGGACAGGAAGCCGTAGCCGGGGTGGATGGCGCCCGCGCCGGTGTCCTTGGCGGCCTTCAGGACCAGGTCGGCGTCGAGGTACGACTCCTTCGCCGGGGCCGGGCCGAGCCGGACCGCCTCGTCGGCGAGGCGTACGTGCGGTGCCGAGCGGTCGGGGTCGGAGTAGACGGCGACCGTGCGCAGGCCGAGGGCGCGGGCGGTGCGGATGACGCGGACGGCGATCTCGCCACGGTTGGCGACCAGCAGCTTCTCGAAGGAGGTCATCCCGCGGCTCCGGTGATCGTCATCTCCACGGCCGTGGGGTCGAAGCCGTTGCAGGGGTTGTTGATCTGGGGGCAGTTGGAGACCAGGACGAGGACGTCGCGTTCGGCGCGCAGGGTCAGCTTCCGGCCCGGGGCCGAGAGGCCGTCGACGATGCCGAGGGTGCCGTCCTTCTCGACGGGCACGTTCATGTACCAGTTGATGTTGGAGACCAGGTCGCGCTTGCCGAGGCCGTGCCGGGCGCCCTCCGCGAGGAAGTTGTCCACACAGGCGTGCTGGGACCAGGTGTGGTGGCCGTAGCGCAGGGTGTTGGACTCCTTGGAGCAGGCGCCGCCGACCGTGTCGTGGCGGCCGACCTCGTCGGCGGTCACCGTCATCAGCGGCGTGTGCTCGTTGGAGAGCAGCACGCTGCCGGTGGTCAGGAAGATGGAGCCCTGGGCGTGGATGGTGTCGGGCGCGCTGTAGCGGACCGACGTGTCGTGGGCGTCGTAGACGAGGAAGTCGACGGCCTGGTTGCCGTGCAGGTCGGTGATGGTGAGGGACTCGCCCGCGCGGATCACGGCGGACCAGGCGGCGCGGGCCGGGACAACGGTCTGCGTGCTCATGCGAGCCCCCTCGCGGCGAGGAATTCGGCGGTGTTGAGGAAGGCGCGGCGGCCCTCGGGGGTGGCGTCCCAGAGCGGGGCGCCGGGCGGCGTGGGCGCGGCGCGCCAGGCCAGGACCTCCAGCGGGGTGCTGACGTAGTCGGGGCGCGAGTCGGCCGGGTGCGGGACGTTCGCGATGAGGACGGTCACGTCCTGCTCGGCGCGGAGCGTGACGCTGCCGCCGGGGCCGGCCGAGCCGGTGAAGTCCAGCGTGCCGTCGTCGCGCACCTCCACGCCCTGGAAGAACGACAGGGACGGCGGCAGGTCGCGCGGTTCCAGGCCGTTCTTGGCCGCGGCCAGCTTGAACAGCTCGCGGCCGGCGGGGGAGGGCGACTGCGGGGCGCCGTCGCCGTACCGCTCGGTGTTGCGCAGGAGGGTGGAGGTGCCGCAGAGGGCGTCGTGGCGTCCGGAGGAGTCGGCCACCACGGAGGCCAGCACGCGGCCCTGGTCGGAGAGGAGCAGCACGCCCTCGCCGAGGTAGGCGTTCCACTGGACCTTGACCGTGTCGGCGACGTTCAGCCGCTCCCAGGGGCGGTCGGCGGCGTACAGCAGGAGGTGGGCGCAGGCGTCGCCGTTCAGGTCGGTCAGGCGCAGCTCGGTGCCGCGCGCGAGGACGCGGTGCGTGTAGTTGCCGCCGGCCACCGTCTCGGCCCACACCAGGTGGCCGGCCTCGCAGGGCGGGTCCGGCCAGTCGGCGGCCGGTACCACGGGCATGGCCTCGGCGCGGGTGCCCTCCTGGGCGCGGGCGTGCGCCCGGGCCCCGTACGTGGTCGCTGTCGCCATCGCTGACCTCCGGCTCCTTCAGCTGAGAGGGTTATTTCTGTCGCTCGACAGAAATTAGGGTCGGGTGGGGTCGGTGGCGTTGCCGTGGCGTTCCGGCCCGGTTACCGAGGGCTCACCGGGGGCGGTGGCCCGTCGGCCGGGGCGTCGGCGTGACCGCCGTACGGCGTCGTGTGCGAGGATCGAACGCATGGGGACGAGCAGTGGCCGCCGGGTCGGTCGGCCGCGGGCCGCGCAGCGACCGGACAGCGGTCTTGAGCCGCGGGCCGAACTGCTCGCCGCGGCGGCCGAGTTGTTCACCACCCGCGGTTACGCGGCCACCACCACCCGGGCCGTCGCCGAGCGGGCGGGCATGCGGCAGGCGTCGATGTACCACTACGTCTCCGGCAAGGAGGAACTCCTCGCCGAGCTGCTGGAGTCCACCGTCACGCCGTCCCTGGCCTGTGCGCGGGAGCTGCTCGCGGACGACCTGACCCCGGCCGAGGAGCGGCTGAGGATCCTGTGCCGGGCCGACGTGGAGCTGTTGTGCGCCGGACCGCACAACCTGGGCGCGCTCTACCTGCTGCCCGAGGTGCATACCGACCGGTTCGCGGGCTTCCGCGCCGTGCGCGCCGAACTCAAGGACGCCTACCGGCAGTTGATCGCCGCCACGGTGGCCGGCGGGGCGCTGGCCAAGAGGGAGCTGGAGCTGCGGACCGATCTCGTCTTCGGGCTGATCGAGGGCGTCATCCTGGTCCACCGGTCCGAACCGGAGCGCCCCGCCGACGAGTTCGCCCGCGCCACGGCCGAGGCGGCGCTGCGGATCGTCGGGGTCTGAGGGGCCCCGTCCGGGCCGGCGGGGGTCTCGCTCCGGAGGCTCCTTTCACCCATCACGGCGAGTGACCCCGCACACCTGTACGCCATGACAGGCTGCGTTCGAATGAATGCCCTGCGTGCAAAACGACTGAGGCTACTCCGGTCCTGTGGGCGTTTTCAGGTGCTCGCCGAATATGACATGGCGTTGATCCGGTCGGACTAAGCTCGCCCGCGGCGCACCGAGTTGAGGTGAATTCGTGCGCCTGTTCCCAATCGTACGGAAGATCCAGACTGCTCCATGAACCTTCCCCATGCGAACTTCCCCGACACCCAGCCGATTCGTCTCAGAAGGCATACATGGTGAGTGTGCAATCGCCTCCCAATGGCCGTGAACTCCCCCTGGCGCGCGTGCTGTTGCTGCCCGCCGCACTGATGGCCGCGGCGACCGCCGCCGCCGTCGTCCTGGTGGCGGGGTCCGCCCGGCTCGCCGTCGGCGCGTGCGGGTCCGTCGGCATGCTGCTGGTGCTCGCGACGGCGGCGGAAGCGGTGCGCCGCGGCCGCAGGCTCCGGGACGCCCAGGCCGAGCACGACCGTCACCGTGCGTATCTGGAACAGTGCCTCACCGTGAGCGAGGCGGAGATCGACCGCCTCGGCCGGGAGGTCTTCCCGACCGCGCTCTACCGGCTGAAGGCCGGCGAGTCGCCCAAGGAGGTGGTCCGCCAGCTCTTCGACGTCGACCCGCGGATGCGCCACGCCCCCGAGTCGCAGCGCCGGCTGATCCGCATCATGCTCGACATCGTCGACGAGGAAGACCTCCAGCGCGACTCCCTGGAGCGCTCGTTCGTCAGCGTCGCCCGGCGCGTCCAGGCCATCGTCCACCAGCAGGCCCACGAACTGCGGGAGATGGAGGAGGACCACGGCCGCAACCCCGAGGTCTTCGACGACCTGCTGCGCATCGACCACGGCACCGCGCTGATCGGACGCCTCGCCGACTCGGTCTCCGTGCTCGGCGGCGGCCGCCCCGGCCGCCAGTGGCCCAACCCCGTCGCCCTCTACAGCGTGCTGCGCGGCGCCATGTCCCGGATCCTGGAGTACCGGCGCATCGAGCTGCACTCCATCTGCCAGGTCAACATCAAGGGCACCTCCGTCGAGCCGGTCATCCACGCGGCCGCCGAACTCCTCGACAACGCCACCCGCTACTCGCCGCCCTCCACCAAGGTGCACGTCACCGCCGTCGAGGTGCAGTCCGGCGTCTGCATCGAGATCGAGGACGCCGGCGTCACCCTCAACGAGGAGGCCCGCGACCGTCTGGAGGGCCTGCTGGAGAAGGCCAAGCAGGGCAAGGACATCCAGGTCCTCGGCGAGAACCCGCGCCTCGGCCTCTCGGTCGTGGGCCGCCTGTGCAAGACGTACAACATGGACGTCTCGCTGCGCGCCTCCGCGTACGGCGGCGTCCGGGCCGTCCTCATCGTGCCCAGCGACATGATGACCACCGACCCCGCCCCCGGCATCGCCCACGGCATCGGCGCCACCGGCATCCCCCAGCCCGAACTCGGCGCCCTCGAAGGCCCCAAGCGCCCGCCCAAGCGGCGCCGCCCCACCAGCCCCCGCATCCCCGCCGGGATCTCCATGGAGGACGACGTCCCCGAGGTCACCGAATGGACGGCGGGCGGGCTGCCGCAGCGGCGCAGCCGGATGAAGACTCCGCTCAGCCAGCGGATCGCCGAGCAGGCCGCGATCGAGCGCGCCGAACGCGAGGGCAACCCGACCATCTGGTCGCAGCACAAGGAACCCGAGCCCGAGAAGCCGGAGCCGGAGCGCCGCGAACCCGGCCTCTGGGTCGATGCCTTCTGGGAGGGGCTCAAGAAGAACAACCCGGGTGTCCACCCCACCGACTTCACCCGGAACCCCACCAAGTACCTGCATCTGATCAACGATCCGGCCGGCACCGAAGCCGACGACGAGGGGGACCTCAAGTGATCCAGCAGCGAGGCAACTTCGACTGGATGCTCAAGCAACTCGCCGACGGAGTACCGGGCGTCGAGATGATCGTCGTGCTCTCCGCCGACGGCCTGCGCATCGCCCGGCACGGCGGCGACCCCGACGCCGCCGACCGGCTCGCCGCCGCCTGCGCGGGCGTGCAGAGCCTGGCCGGTGCCGTCGCCCAGGAACTCCCCATCAGCAACGGCGACATGAACCTCGTCCTGATCGAGATCGACAGAGGCTACTTCTACCTCATGTCCGCCGGCGCCAACGCCTACCTGGCCGTGCTGGCCGACGTCACCTGCGAACCGGGCCGGATGAGCGAGATGATGCGCGACCTCGTCGTCCGCATCGGCGCCCACCTCACCAGTCCGCCCCGGCGGAACGGGCAGACCGTATGACTCCTCCGCAGCGCAAACGGCGCCGGCCCAGGCCGGACGGTCCGCCCCCGCTCCCGTCCACGCCGCCGGCCCCCGAGAGCGGCGGCGAGGACGGCGACAACAAGAACCCCGAACGGCTCTACGTCATCAGCGGTGCCGACGGCGCCCGGGCCGAACTCGACCTGGTCACCCTGATCGTGGCGCGCGCCGCCCCGCCGCCGTCCGTCACCCCCGAGCAGGCGGCGCTGCTCCGGCTCTGTCCGGCCCCCCTGTCCGTGGCCGAACTCTCGGCCTACCTCAACCTGCCGTTCAGCGCGATGACGGCGCTGATCACCGAGCTGATCACGGCCGAACTGGTCCAGGCACGCGCCCCGATCGTCCGCCAGGCGCTCCCCGACCGTTCACTTCTCGAAGCGGTGATGCATGGACTTCAAAAGCTCTGACACGATTCCCGGCCCCCGCAGCGAGGACCATCTGCCGCACACCGCCCAGGCCGCGGTGAAGATCGTGATCGTGGGCGGCTTCGGGGTCGGCAAGACCACCATGGTCGGTTCCGTCAGCGAGATCAGACCGCTGACCACCGAGGAGACCATGACCCAGGCGGGCATCGGCGTCGACGACAACTACGGTTCCGACTCCAAGACCGCCACCACCGTGGCCATGGACTTCGGCCGCATCAGCATCACCGACCAACTGGTCCTCTACCTCTTCGGCACCCCCGGCCAGGAACGCTTCTGGTTCCTGTGGAACGGCCTGTTCGAGGGCGCCCTCGGCGCGGTCGTCCTCATCGACACCCGGCGCCTTGAGGTCAGCTTCGACGTCATGGGACGCCTGGAAGAACGCGGCGTGCCCTTCGTCGTCGCCGTCAACTCCTTCCCGGACGCGCCCCGTTACCCCATCGAGGAACTGCGCACCGCGCTGGACCTGCCCCCCGACGTCCCCATCGTGGAGTGTGACGCCCGCCGCCGGGCCTCCAGCCGGGACGTCCTGATGACCCTGATGCGCTTCCTGCACTCGCTCGCCATGTCCGGCGCCCTCACCTGACACCTCTTCCGGGTTCTCTCGAACTCTTTCGGATCTCCTCGGAGCGATCACTGTGACGCCTGAATCCCCCTTCCCGGCCGGTACCAGCACGGACCCGGCCTCGAATCCGGTCCCGGTCCCGCCCCCCGGCTGTCCGGCGCACGACCGCGGCCCCGGCGGACTCCAGCGGCTCTACGGCGCCGACGCGGACCACCTGGGCGAGCTGTACGAGAAGCTGCGCGAGGAACACGGCCCCGTGGCGCCCGTCCTGCTCCACGACGACGTACCGATCTGGGTGGTCCTCGGGCTCACCGAGAACCTCCAGATGGTCCGCACCCCCGCCGTCTTCACCCGGGACAGCAGGATCTGGACCCCGCTGCGCGAGGGCATGGTCAAGCCGGACCACCCCCTCATGCCGCACATCGCCTGGCAGCCCATCTGCTCGCACGCCGAGGGCGAGGAGCACATGCGGCTGCGCGCGGCCGTCATGGGCGCCATGACCACCATCGACCACCGCAGCATCCGCCGCCTCATCGGCCGCTACACCCAGCTGCTGGTCAACGAGTTCTGCGAGAAGGGCCGCGCCGAACTGGTCTCCCAGTACTCCGAGCACCTGCCGATGGCGGTCATGTGCGAACTCCTCGGCATGCCCGAGGAGTACAACGACCGGATCGTGGAGGCCGCCCGGGACATGCTCAAGGGCACCGAGACCGCGATCGCCAGCAACCAGTACGTCATGGGCTGCCTGACGCGGCTCACCGCCCGGCGCCGGGCCCGCTCCGAGGACGACTTCGCCAGTCACCTCATCAACCACCCGGCCGGGCTCAACGACGACGAGGTCGCCCAGCACCTGCGGGTCGTCCTCATCGCCGCCTACGAGACCACCGCCAACCTCCTCGCCAACGCACTGCGCATGGTCCTCACCGAGCCCGGCTTCCGCGCCCAGCTCAACGGCGGCCAGATGACCGTGCCCGAGGCGATCGAGCAGTCGCTGTGGGACGAGCCGCCGTTCAGCACCGTCTTCGCCTACTTCGCCAAGCAGGACACGGAACTCGGCGGCCAGCGCATCCGCAAGGGCGACGGACTCCTCTACGCGCCCGCGCCGGGCAACGTCGACCCCCGCGTCCGCCCCGACCTGAGCGCCAACATGCAGGGCAACCGCTCCCACCTCGCCTTCGGCGGCGGCCCGCACGAATGCCCCGGCCAGGACATCGGCCGCGCCATCGCCGACGTCGGGGTCGACCAGCTGCTGACCCGGCTCTCCGACATCCAGCTCGACTGTGACGAGGAGGAGCTGCGCTGGCGTGCCTCGATCGCCTCCCGGCACCTGGTGGACCTGCCGGTGCGCTTCGACCCCAAGCCGAAGCAGGACGTCACCCTGATGCCGAGCCCGGCCCTCGTCCCCCCGCAGCGCACCGACTGGCAGGTCGGCACGACCCGCCCGGCAGCACCGGAGCCGGCCCCCGTGCCCCGGCCGGCGGCGCCCGTGGCCGTGACCGCCTCCGAACCGGTCGGGCCACGCGGTATCTGGCCCAGGCTGCGCCGCTGGTGGCTGGGCCGCTGAGCGCTCCGCGGGAAGCGCCGCGATGGGCCGGCGGCCGGCTGCGGCAGCCTCGTGGCCGGTCGCGCCCACGCGGCGGCAGCCGCACAGCTTCCTACAGCCCCGGGCCCCTTCAGGGCGCTGCCCAGTCCTCGTACGACTCCCAGGCCCGCAGCGTCCGCCCGCTGCGCAGCCGGTGCTCCACCCCCGTGACCGGGTCGGTGAACTCCAGCCTCCGCGCCAGCAGTTGCAGCGGACGACGGAAGTCACCGTCCGGCACGGGGCCGGTCACGACCGGATACAGCGGATCGCCGAGGATCGGCACACCCAAGGCGCTCATGTGGACGCGCAGCTGATGGGTCTGTCCGGTGTGCGGGGTGAGCCGGTAGCGGCCCAGGTCTGCCCGGCGTTCGACCAGCTCGACGAGGGTCTCCGCGTTGGGTTCCCCGTCGATCTCCCGGGCCGCGGGCACCCCGCGCTCCTTGAGGATGCGACTGCGCACGGTCCGGGGAACGGCGAGCGAGGGATCGTACGGCGCGATCGCCTCGTACTCCTTGCGCACCCGCCGCTCGCTGAACAGCGTCTGGTAGGTCCCGCGCTCCTCGGGCCGCACGACCAGCAGCACGAGCCCGGCCGTGAGCCGGTCCAGCCGGTGCGCGGCCCCGAGCCCGGGAATCCCGAGCTCCCGCCGCAGCCGGGCGAGGACGGTCTCGGTGACATGACTGCCCCGGGGGGTGGTGGCGAGGAAGTGCGGTTTGTCGACGACGACGAGGTGGTCGTCGCGGTGGACGACGTCGAGGGGGAAGGGGACGGGGACCTCGGGGGGCAGGTCGCGGTGGAACCAGAGGTAGCGGCCGGGGGAGTAGGGCGTGTGGGCGGCGACGGGGTTTCCGTCGGCGCCCACGACGAGCCCTGAGCCCAGCATCTCCGCGACGACACCGGGACCTGCTCCGGAGAGCCGTGCGACGAGGTATTCGCCGACGGTGGCCCAGCCGTCGCAGAAGGGCAACCGCACCCGGACGGGGTCGACCCCCTGGCGCTGGGGGAGGGGAGAGGGCGGGGCCGCGGTCTTGCGTCTCATTTGCAGCCAAGGCTACGGGGAACGCCCCCTCGGAGGCGCGGGGCCGTATCGGCATGCGGCTCCGCCGCGTGGGCGCGACCAGCCCCGCGCACCCGCACCCGACCGGCTACGCCACGGGCTCCGGCACGGCAACCGCACTGTGCGACTCCGTCCGGGTGAGCCGCCAAGCGCCGCCCGCCACCACGGTCCCGACCAGGAACAGCACGGTGAACCAACGGAAGTACCAGTGACCCCCCGCAGGGTCGTACACCGCTCCCCGAGGCCACGCCAGATTCACGGTCATCACCAGCCCGTACAGCAGCGCGACCGCGTTCACCGGCACCCCCCACCGCCCCAGCGAGAACAGCGGAGCCCCGGTCTCGTCCGTCCCCTCGACCCGGAACTCACCCCGCAGCCGCCGCACCAGCAACGGTCCGGTCACCATCGCGTAGGCGAGATACAGCATCACGATGCAGGTGGTCCCGATCGCCAGGAACGCGTCCGGTGACCCGAAGTCGAGCAGCAGCAGCGCACCGGCCAGCACCCCCACCACCACGGCCGGCGCCGCCGGCATCCCGGTCCGCGGATTCACCCGCGCCAGCCGGTCGGCGAACGGCAGCTGCCCGTCCCGCGCCATGGAGAACAGCATCCGGGACGCCGCCGTCTGGATCGCCAGCGTCGCCACCGCGATCGCCACCACCACGTCGGCCAGCAACACCCGACCCACCCCGTCCCCGAGGCTGCTGGTCAGCACGTAGCTGAGCCCGTCGACCCCCAGGTGCCCGTCGGTCAGGCTGGGCGCGGCCAGCAGGCCGCCCAGGATGACCAGGCCGCCGAGCAGGCCCGCGGCGGTCAGCGCCGTGAGGATCGTGCGCGGCGCCGTACGCCGCGGGTGGTGCGTCTCCTCGCTCATCTCCCCCGCGCTGTCGAAGCCGATCATCACGTACGCCGCCGTGAACGAGCCGACCAGCAGCGCGCCCAGCAGGCCGCCCTCGGCGGCCGTACCGGTGTGGAACGTGATGCCGGGGGAGCGCTTGGAGTGGGTGAGCAGGAGCACGATGATCAGGACCGCGCCGATGATCTCGGCGGTCACCCCGACCCGGTTGATCACGGACATCACGCGGTTGTCCACGATGTTGGCGAGGGTGGTCAGCACCAGCAGTACGACGCCCAGCACAGCGGCGTTGGCAGCCCCGTCGGCCGAAGCCGGCGAGGGATCCGTGCCGATGAGCTGGAAGCCGGACCAGAGGGCGGGCAGCACCATCTGGAGCGCGAGCGCGGCCGCCGCGACCACCACGATCTGCCCGATCACCATGATCCAGCCGGCGAACCAGCCGAAGGACGGGTTGGACAGGCGGGAGGACCACTGGTAGATGGCGCCGGAGATCGGATAGCGCCCGGCCAGTTCGGCGAAGCACGCGGCCACCAGCAACTGGCCGATCAGCACGGCCGGCCAGGCCCAGAAGAAGACCGGGCCGCCGAAGGCGTACCCGAAGGCGAAGAACTGGAAGACGGTCGTCAGTACGGAGATGAAAGAGAACCCGGCGGCGAACGAGGCGTACCGGCCGAGGCTGCGGTGCAGCTCCTGGCGGTAGCCGAACTCCTCCAGGGAGCGGTCGTCGAGTGTCGTCACGGCGGCACCTGCCTGTCAGGCGGACTTCCTGTCTGGGACGGGAATCGCGGATTTCCTGTCGGGCGACAGAAATTAGGGACGCGCTGTTTCGGACGCGTCACGCCGGCGTGTCCGGGGCGGGCCCAAGTCCTCACTCCCTTGCGGACCCGCCCCAGACGCGATACATCGTGTGTATTGACGTCTTCGGTCGACTCGCGATATGTTCGGCCACGGATATTCGGAGGCGAGGTGGTCGGCGTGGCGGCGAAGCGGCGCAAGCTCAGCAATCCCCTGGCGCTCGTCGTGCTGACGACCCTCTGGCAGAAGCCGATGCATCCGTACGAGATCGCCCAGACCCTGCGCCGACAGGGCAAGGACACCAGCACCCGGATCAACTACGGCTCGCTCTACACGGTCATGCAGAACCTGGAGAAGCACGGCTTCGTCGAGGTGGCCGACGTGGAGCGGCGGGGCAACCGCCCGGAGCGCACGGTCTACGGCATCACCGACGCCGGGCGCGAGGAGATGATCCACTGGCTGTCCGACCTGATGGCCGTCCCGGCGAAGGAGTACCCGATCTTCGAGACGGCGCTCTCGCTGATGGGTGCTCTGCCGCCGGACGAGGTCGAGCGCCTGCTGGAGGAGCGGCTGAGCTCCCTGGAGGTGGAGGTCGCCGGGGGCAGGGCCGTGCTGGAGAAGCTGCACGAGACGCTGCCCCGGCTGTTCGTCGTCGAGGTCGAGTACCACCTGCACATGCTGGAGGCGCAGACCGAATGGGTCCGCGGCTTCGTGCGGGAGATGCGGGACGGTTCGCTGCCGGGCGTCGAGGGCTGGCGCCGGTTCCACGAGACCGGCGAACTGCCCCCGGAGTTCACGGAGGTGGACCAGCAGTAGAGGAAGCCGAGAGAGAAACAGACCCCGGCAGAGCTGTTGCAGCAGCTCCGCCAGGGTCTCGAACCCCGAGCTGAACCCGCCGTGAGGCAGATCCGGGCGATCGAGGTGCGGCACACCCAGGATAGCCCGGTGCTCCTCAAGCGGATCAGCTGTCATCCCCTGTCATCTGTCATCCGCTCACTCAGGAGAGCCCTGTCATGAACACCCGTGCGCCCGCAGTGCAGGCGCGCCAGCTGATCAAGACCTATCCCGGTGACGTCACCGCGCTCAACGGCATGGACGTCACCGTCGAACCCGGCACCGTCTTCGGGCTCCTCGGGCCCAACGGCGCCGGCAAGTCCACCACCGTCAAGATCCTCACCACTCTGGCCCGCCCCGACTCGGGCACCGCCACCGTGGCCGGCCACGACGTGCTGCGCCACCCCGACCGGGTGCGCCGCGCGATCGGCGTGGTCGCCCAGAACTCCGGCGCCGATCCCGTCGCCACCGGCCGCGAGAACCTCCGGCTCCAGGGCAGGCTCTACGGCCTGCGCGGCGCCCCTCTCGACCGCCGCGTCGACGAGTTGCTGGACCGCTTCACCCTCACCGAGGCGGCCGGCCGCCAGGTCAAGGGGTACTCCGGCGGGATGCGGCGCCGGCTCGACGTGGCCCTCGGGCTGGTCCACCGCCCCGAGGTGCTCTTCCTGGACGAGCCCACCACCGGCCTGGATCCGGAGGCCCGCACCGCGATGTGGGAGGAGATCGGCCGGCTGGCCGGGGAGGAGGGCCTGACCATCCTGCTCACCACCCACTACCTGGAGGAGGCCGACCGGCTCGCCGAGCGGATCGCGATCGTCGACCGCGGCCGGGTCGTGGTCGAGGGCACCCCCGACTCCCTCAAGGGCGAACTGCGTGGCGACGCCGTCCACGTGGAGCTCCGCGAGGCGCCCGGGGAAGCCGGCCGCACCCTGCTCACCGGCGCCCTGACCGGGCTGCCGGGCGTGCACGAGGTGCTGTTCGACGGGCGCCGGGTCAGCGCCCGCGCCGACGACGGGGCCGCCGCGATGCCCGCGCTGCTCGCCGCCCTTGAGCGGGCCGGGGTGACCGTGGTGTCGGCGACCGTCGCCCGGCCCTCCCTCGACGACGTCTATCTGCGCTACGCCGGCCGCCGTTACGCCGAGGCCGACGCCGCCGACGGCTCCGGCACCCTCGCCCTGGCCGGAGGTGCGCGATGAGCAACGCCGTATCCCAGACCTGGTACATGACCCAGCGCCAGCTGCTGGTGTTCGCCCGCCAGCCCGCCTACGCGATCATCACCCTGATCCAGCCGGTGTTCTGGCTGTTCCTGTTCGGCAACCTCTTCAAGAAGGTCGTCGAGCTGGGCGGCTTCGGGACCACCTCCTACCTCGACTACCTGGTGCCGGGCGTGGTGGTGATGAGCGCCCTCAGCTCCAACATGTGGGCGGGCATGGGCACGTTGGAGGAGATCCAGCGCGGCACCCTCAACCGCTTCCTGACCACCCCGGTCAGCCGGGCCGCGCTGATGAACGGCAATGTGGTGAACAACGGCCTGGTCACCGCGGGCCAGTCACTGATCATCGTGCTGCTCGGCCTGCTGGGCGGCGCCGACTACCCGGGCGGGATCGGCGGCACGGCCGTCCTGGTGGTGGCAGCCGTACTGCTCGGCACGATCTTCGGCGCGCTGTCCAACGCGCTCGGCATGCTGGTCCGGGAGCGCGAGTCGATCATCGGGATCAACACCTTCCTGCTGCTCCCGCTGACCTTCCTGTCCAGCGCCTTCATGGCGCCGTCCCAGATGCCCGGCTGGATGCGGCACATAGCCGACTGCAACCCGCTCAACTGGGCGATGGTGGCGGGCCGTTCGGCGATGTCGGCGGATCCCGACTGGGGGGCGGTGCTCGGCCGCGGCGGAGCGCTGCTGGCGCTGGCGGTCGCGGCCGTGTGGCTGTCGATCAGGACCTTCAGGTCGTACCAGCGCTCTGTCTAGACCGGCCGGCGCGGGCCCGGCGGCACCCTCGGGTGCGGCCGGGCCGCATGTCTCAGGCCGCGGCCGCGTCGCTCTCCTGCTCCGCCTCGATCCGGGCGTTCCACTCGCGCTTGGAGGCCTGCCAGCCGTCCTCGTTGTGGCCGAGCCGCCAGTAACCGGAGATCGACAGGGCCTCGCGCGGGATCCCGTTCTCCACGCGCAGCAGCGCCCGCAACTCCTTCACGAAGCTCGCCTCGCCGTGCACGAAGGCGTGCACCCGGCCCTCCGGGAACTCCAGCGCCCGTACGGCCGCGACCAGGGCTTCGCCGACCGGCCGGGAGCCGCGGTGCAGCCAGACGACCTCGACGTCGGAGTCGATCTTCTGCTCCTCCTTGGGGCCGGAGACCTCGACGAAGGCGAACACCTTCGCTTCGGCCGGCAGGGACTCCAGGGCGCGGGCGATCGCGGGCAGCGCGCTCTCGTCACCGGCGAGCAGATGCCAGTCGGCGTTCGGGTCGGGGGCGTAGGCACCGCCGGGACCCAGGAAGCGCACGGTCTCGCCGGGCTGGACCCGGCAGGCCCACGGCCCGGCCAGGCCCTCGTCGCCGTGCACCACGAAGTCCAGGGTCAGCTCCCGGTGTTCGGGGTCCCAGGAGCGCACGGTGTAGGTCCGGGTCACCGGCCAGTGCTCGCGGGGGAACTCGGCGCGGATCCGCTCCAGGTCGAAAGGCTCCGGATAGGTGACGCCCTCCGGTCCGAAGAGGAGTTTCACGTAATGATCGGTGCAGGTGTCCGCGGCGAAGCCGGCCAGTCCGTCACCGCCGAGGACCACGCGCTGCATGTGCGGGCTCAACCGTTCGGTGCGCACCACCTGAGCGGAATGGGGCTTGCGCGGCTTACGTCCCGAGCGTTCTGCCATGACCGGCCTCCCTGCTCAATTGGTTAGGTTTGCCTAAGTTAGCACTTCCCTTCCAGTTAACACCTCTTCCATGAACACTTGATGAGCGGGTTTTGCCGGAAGCATTCCTTCGACGGGTCAGGCTTCCAGCGTCGCCAGCAGGCGGGTCAGCGAGCCGCCCAGGCCCCAGCGGGCGGCCAGCGCGTTCAGCCCCGCCGGGTCGCGGGGGGCCTTCGGCAGCGCGGTGTCGACGCCCGGCAGCGGGACGTCACCGGCGACCCGGACCACCCGCGGGGCCACGGCGACGTACGGCCGGGCCTCGTCCAGCCGCTTGCGCTGCGACGGCGTGAGTTTCGCCTTCGGGTCGTCGACCGCGGCCATGATCCCGGCCAGGTCGCCGAACTCGGCGAGAAGCTTGGCGGCCGTCTTCTCCCCGATGCCCGGCACCCCCGGCAGGCCGTCGCTCGGGTCGCCGCGCAGCAGCGCCAGGTCCGCGTACCCGCGCCCGTCGACCCCGTACTTCTCGCGCAGCCACGCCTCGTCGGTCGTCTGCAGCGTGCCGACACCCTTCAGCGGGTACAGCACCCGCACCCCGCGCGCGTCGTCCACCAGCTGGTAGAGGTCGCGGTCGCCGGTGACGATGTCCACCGGACCCTCGGCGCGCGCGGTGAAGGTGCCGATCACGTCGTCGGCCTCGTACCCGGCGACGCCGACCCGGGCGATGCCGAGCGCGTCCAGGACCTCCTCGATGACCGGCACCTGCGGGGAGAGAGTGTCCGGCACCTCCTCCTCGTCCGGTCCGCTCTCGTGCTCCTCGGCGACCCGGTGCGCCTTGTAGGAGGGGATGAGGTCGACCCGCCACCGCGGCCGCCAGTCGGCGTCCATGCAGGCCACCAGCAGGTCCGGACGGTGGTCCCTGACCAGCCGGTCGATGAAGTCCAGCAGTCCGCGCACGGCGTTCACCGGCGTGCCGTCCGGAGCCCTCACGGAGTCCGGGACGCCGAAGTAGGCGCGGAAGTACAGCGAGGCGGTGTCGAGAAGCATCAGTCGTGCGGTCACGCCCCGCATCATGCCGTACGGCACTGACGGCGACCGGGCGCTGTGCCGGGAGCCGCGGGCCGACACCCCGGCACCGGCCGCCCCTCCCGGCCCGCCGGCGGCGCCTGCGGACGGGGCCGCGCCTACGAAAAGGATCCGGCCAACCACATGGCGCTACGGCGCAGCCCGAGCCGTTCCGCCCCGTCGGCCGCAACGGCCGACCGCACGTTCGACGCGAGCCGCGCCCTGCCCCCGCTGCGCCGAACGCGCCCCCGACGGCACCGCGGTCCAGGGCGACCCCGGGAAAGCGACCGGCCCCTGCCGTGCCGACCGCGCCACCCGCCGCCAACTCCGAGCCAGGCCTGGGGTACTCCACCGTCCGGCGGGCCCGCCCGGAGCACCGCCTCGACCAGGCACTCCGCGCCCGGGGCGGCGCCGGGAACATCGGCGGCCGCCCGCGCATTGAACTCAGGGGGTGCTCCTCCTGCCGACCGGGGGGCGGCGCCCGCGAGACGACGGCGGGAGCCGGCCGGCGTACACCCGCGACCCCGCCTCCGGCCGGGCCGACCGGTACCACCCGCGCCCCCGGCGGCAGCGGCGCCTTCGCCCGTCCCCCGGCCGGGCCGGTCACCGGCCCCGACTGCCGGCCGGCCCTCCTGGTCAGCGCGTTCATCCCGAAGGAGGAGCCGGCGCCCGGCGAGTGCGGCCGGCCGGCGTACTGGCGCGAACTGTGGGGGTCGGACTCACCGGACGTGACAGGGATGTGACGGCCGCCTGAAACGGTTTGCCGAACATGCGTAGGGTGCAGAGAACCCATCAGGAGGGACCCGGCCGAGGCGGGGCACCCGGAGGACGGAACGACGAGCGAAGGAGGGAGCCGGAGCGATGGGCGACCACAAAGACCAGCAGCCCGTGCGGGTGGGCGCGGCAGTCCGGCGGCGCCGCCGCGCGCTGGAGCTCACCCTCGCCGTCGTGGCCGAGCGCAGCGGCCTGTCGGTGCCCTTCCTGAGCCAGGTCGAGAACGACAGGGCCCGCCCCAGCCGCACCTCCCTGGAGAAGCTCGCCGACGCCCTGCGCACCACGGCCGTCGAACTCCTCGCCGCCGCCGACCCGGCGTGCAGCGTCGACGTCGTACGGGCCGAGGACGCCACCGAGCCGGACTTCGCACCCCAGGTGCGTTCCCTGGTCCGCGGTCACCACC
Source organism: Streptomyces sp. NPDC086519 (assembly GCF_040686075.1). NCBI lineage: Bacteria > Bacillati > Actinomycetota > Actinomycetes > Kitasatosporales > Streptomycetaceae > Streptomyces > Streptomyces sp. NPDC086519. The sequence continues at coordinate 318,274 of NZ_JBFBJL010000001.1, read as the reverse complement.
AGCTGCACGCCTCGGAGTTCACCGGCGACCACGACGCCGGCCGCGAATTCCAGCACCGCAACGACGAGTTGATGTATGTCGCCGACGGCGCCGTGGAGATCGAGGCCGAGGGCCGCGCCTACCGCCTCGGCCGCGGCGACACCCTCTACCTCACCGGCGGAGTCCGCCACCGCTGGCGCGCGACGGTCCCGGACACCCGGGTGATCGTGGTGGCGGTGGCCGAACACATCGAGGCAGTCCACGATCGCCAGCGCTGACGTTCCCCGCCCTGGAACGCCCGGCTCCGAAGCGCCCCGCGAGGGGCGCGGGGCCGCATCTGATAAGCGGCTGTCGCCGCGCGGGCGCGACCAGCCACAACGCACCCGCGGCGCACCGCCGCGCGTCGTCTCCCTCGTACCGTCGCTCACCGAGGCGATCGCCGAGACGCACCCGGGGGTCCTCGTCGGCGCCACGGACTGGTGCACCCACCCGGCCCCTCTCGACGTCCCGCGCGTCGGCGGCACCAAGAACCCCGCCCTCGACCGGATCCTCGCCCTCACCCCCGACCTGGTGATCGCCAACGAGGAGGAGAACCGCGCCCCCGACCTGGACGCGCTGCGCACGGCGGGCCTGGAGGTCCTGGTCACGGAGGTGCGGGACCTGCCGCAGGCCTTCCGCGAACTGGAGAGGGTGCTGACCGCGTGCGGGGCGAGCGGCCGTCCCCGCTGGCTGGACGAGGCGGAGCAGGCGTGGTCCGCGCCGGTGCCCGCCGACCCCGTGACGACGGCGGTCGTACCGATCTGGCGGCGGCCCTGGACGGTCCTGGGCCGGGACACGTTCGCGGGCGACGTGCTGGCCCGGCTGGGTGTGCGCAACCTCTTCGGGGGACACCCCGAGCGCTACCCCCGCATCCCGCTCGGGGAACTGCGCGACGCGGCCCCCGACCTGGTCGTCCTCCCGGACGAGCCCTACCGCTTCACCGCCGCCGACGGCCCCGAGGCGTTCCCCGGACCGCCCTGCGCGCTGGTCAGCGGACGGCACCTGACGTGGTACGGACCCTCACTGGCCGAGGCGCCCCGGGTGCTGGCCGAGGCCCTGCGAGCAGCTCACCGCTGAGCAGCCCGCGCACGGTGCCGGAGGCGGCCGCCAGCCACCCGGCGACGAGGACGGCGTACAGGGCCGCCGCCAGCCAGTGGTACGCGGCGAGCCTGGTGTGCCGCCCGAGCGCGGCGGCGCCCGTGACACACGTCCCCACGGGGAAGGTGAACGCCCACCATGCCATGGTGAACCGCATCCCCTGCCGCCGCGCCCGCGCCACATGGACGGCCGCCAGCGCCAGCCACAGCAGCGCGAACCCCATGACCGGAACGCCGTACAGCACCGCGAGGAGGCCGAAACCAGCGGCGTACGGCGCCGGTACCACGCCGGGGGCGAGGTCCGCGAAGGCGCCCACCGCCGTCGTGGACTGCCCGAGCGGGCCCAGCACCAGGAAGGCCGTGGGGGTCAGCGCGAGCGGCAGCGGACCGCCGGCGACCAGTCGGCCGAAGACGAGGGCCAGCATGAGCAGCGTGCTGAGCAGACTCAGCCCGAAGAGCGCGAAGCAGCCGTAGAGCAGGGTCTCGCGCGGCTGCCCGGACGGCAGGTGCGGGACCAGCTGCGGCCCGAGCGCGGCCGACACCATGGGCGCGACCAGCGGCAGCAGCCACACCGGGGAGGCCTGACCGGGTTCGACCCGATGCCGTACGGCCATCAGGTACGGCACGGTGACGGCCGCCGCGAGTCCCACGGCGGTACCGGCGACGAAGAGCACGGAGCCGAGCGTGACGGCGGCGGGCTCCCCGATCCAGTCCCGCCCGAGGGCCAGGGCACCGCCGCCGACGGCGAGCAGGGCCATGGCGAGACAGCCGTAGAAGGGTGCCACGGCGGGGTCGAGGAGATGCGCGCGGGCCTGGTCGCGGTGGTGGGCCCAGTGCAGGGCCCGGGCCGCCAGCAGGACCACGAGCTGCACCAGGGACAGCGCCCAGACGCTCACGAAGAGCTCGCGCAAGCCGTTGGCGCCGAGTGCGCCGCCGCCGAGGGCGAGGGCGGCGGTGCCCATGACGGACGCGTACCAGTTGGGGCCGAGATGACGGACTGCGGTGACCATGAATCCAACGGTTCCGCTGTGCCGCGCCGCCGACCAGGGAGCTCTTCTCTATGGGGGCATAAGCTGGTCTTATGAGCGAGACGGAGGAACGGGCGGCAGGGGGCACGCTCGCGCACCGGGTGCCGGACCTCGGCGCGCTGGAGCTGCTGCTGGCGGTGGCGCGGCTGGGCAGCCTCGGGGCGGCGGCGCGGGAGGTCGGCATCACCCAGCCGGCGGCCAGCAGCCGGATCCGTTCCATGGAACGGCAGCTGGGCGTGGCCCTGGTCGACCGCTCGCCGCGCGGCTCCCGGCTCACCGACGCGGGGGCGCTGGTGACCGACTGGGCGCGGCGGGTGGTGGAGGCGGCGGAGGCCTTCGACGCGGGCACCCAGGCGCTCCGGGACCGGCGGGACTCGCGGCTGCGAGTGGCGGCGAGCATGACTATCGCCGAGTACCTCCTGCCCGGCTGGCTGCTCGCGCTGCGAGCCCAGCGTCCCGACACGGCGGTGTCCCTGCTCGCCGGCAACTCGGCGGCGGTGGCCGAGCGGCTGCTCGCGGACGAGGCGGACCTGGGCTTCGTGGAGGGCCTGACGGTCCCGCACGGCCTGGACTCGGCGGTGATAGCCCACGACCGCCTGATCGTCGTGGTCGCCCCCGCCCACCCCTGGGCCCGCCGCCGGCGCCCGCTCGCGGCGGCGGAGCTGGCGGCGACCCCGCTGATCCTCCGCGAACGCGGCTCCGGCACCCGCCAGGTCCTCGACACGGCGCTGGGCGGCCTGGCCCGCCCGCTGATCGAACTGTCGTCGACCACGGCGGTGAAGGCGTCGGCGGTCGGCGGAGCGGGGCCGGCGGTCCTCAGCGAACTGGCGGTGGGGGAGGAACTGGCGATGCGGCGGCTGGTCGCCATCCCGCTGGAGGGCATCGCCCTCCGCCGCGACCTACGGGCCGTATGGCCGACAGGCCACCGCCCGACCGGCCCCGCCCGCGAGCTGCTTTCCCTGACCCGGGGTTGAGAGCCCTTTCGCCCACCCACCACCCGACTCGGTCACTCAAAGAGGACCGGTCTGAAAGACAGCCTGTGCGCGGCGCTTGAGGGCGAGGGCCGGTCCGTGCCCGCCTCCAGCCTGTGCGGCGCTTGAGGATGAGGGCTGGTCTGTGCCCGCGTCCTGCCTGTGCGGCGCTTGAGGATGAGGGCCGGTCTGTGCCCGCGTCCTGCCTGTGCGGCGCTTGAGGGCGAGGGCCGGTCTGTACCCGCCTCCAGCCTGTGCGGCGCCCGAGGGCGAAGGCCGGTCCGTACCCGCCTCCAGCCCGTCCGGCGCTTGAGGACGAAGACCGACCCGCGCCCCACCACCAGCCCACCCGGCGCGGGAGGGCGAGGGCCGGTCCGCGCGCCTCACCCACCAGCCTGTCCGGCGTTTGAGGACGAGGCCGTTCAGGCCGATGCGGGGGGGGTCGGGGGGCGGCGGCCCCCGGAGCGGGAGGTCGAAGGGGGGGCGCCCCCTGGAGGACGGGACGGGTAGGGGCGGCGGGGGCGAAAACCGCTGCTCAGCGCGCGGACGCGGCGGCGACCAGTGCCCCCATCACCCGCAGGTCCTCGCCCATCTCCGGATGCCACTGCACCCCGAGGACCCAGCCGTCTCCGGCGGGCAGTTCGATCGCCTCGACCGTTCCGTCGGCCGCGTACGCCGACACCAGCAACCCCGCGCCGAGGCGGTCCACCGCCTGGTGGTGGAAGGTCGGGACCGGCGTCTCCTCCGGCACCATCCCGGCGTACATGGTGCCGGGGACCGGCTTCACCTCGTGGCGGCCGAACACCCCGGGCACCTCCGCATGGCCGTCGATGTGCTGGACGAGGGTGCCGCCGAGGGCGACGTTCAGGAGCTGCATGCCCCGGCAGATCCCGAGCAGCGGTACCCCGGCGGCCAGCGCGGCGTCGATGAGGGCCAGTTCCCAGGCGTCCCGGGCGCGGGCGGGACGCCCCGTGCGCGGGTCGGGCTCGGCGCCGTAGCGGACGGGCTCCACGTCCGGGCCGCCCGCGATCACCAGGCCGTCCAGGCGGGCCACCGTCGCCGCCGCGTGCTCGGGGGCGTCCGGCGGCAGCAGTGCGGCCAGGCCGCCGGCCCGCTGGACGAGGCGTGGGTAACCGGCCGGCAGCAGGGCCGCCTCCAGCTCCCAGACTCCCCAGCGTGCTCCGGCCTCCAGGTATGTGCTCACGCCGATCAGCGGCCGCCCGGTCATGGACCCTCCCCGGTCATAAGGTGTACGTGCGTACCTTTATCGCACACCTCGATGACGCGTCGGCCGGCCGTCACGCCAGGAAGCCCCGCAGCAGCGCCGCCGTCCCCGCGCAGTGCTCCCGCATCATCTCCCGCGCGCCGTCGGCGTCCCCGTCCAGCACCGCCTCCACCAGGGCGATGTGCTGGCGCTGCGAGTGCTCCAGGTTGCGGACCAGCAGCGGGATGCAGTCGAGGAGGTCGTTCACCGTCGCCCGCACCGCCGCGTACTGGGCGGTGAGGGACGGGGAGCCGCACAGCTCGGCGATCGTCAGATGCAGCAGGGTGTCCAGGCGGCGGTAGTCCGCCAGCGGCGCCTCGTGCGTGCGGGCCAGTGCCTCCCGCAGCCTGAGCGCCTGCTCGCCGGTGAGCCCGTGCGCCGCGCACAGGCCCGCCGCGCCCACCTCCAGGACCTCCCGGAACCGGAGTACGTCCTCGATGTCGATCTCGGTGATCCGGCGCCGCAGCTCGTCCTCGCCGCCCGCGTCCGTGCGCGGCAGCACGAACGTCCCGCCGTACCGTCCGCGCCGGGACTCCACCAGGCCCTGGTCCTGAAGCACCTTCAGGACCTCGCGCAGCGTCACCCGGCTGATCCCGAGCCGCTCCGCCAGAACCCGCTCGGCGGGCAGCCGCTCGCCGCCCGGAACCAGGCCCAGCCGGACGACCTGCAGGATCTGCTCCAGCGCCTCCTCGAAGCCGTTGCCCGCCCGCACCGGTCGCAGCACCGGAGTCAACGGGTCGTCGAGGGCGCCGTCCGCGTCCAGCGACATATGGCCGTACCCCCTTCCCAAGCAATGGTTCTCTTCAATACCTTAGGGCTCCCTGTCCGGCCGCAGAAGCGCATCGCCAGCAGTAGCCGCAGCAGACCCGCGGTAGCAGCAGTCCCAGCAGTCCCAGCAGTCCCAGCGGTACCAGCGTGAAAGAAGCCGAAGGAGCTCCCGTGGCAGACCGCACACCCCCGCTGAGCGTCGAGGAGCTGCACACCCTCGTCGCGAGCGGTGAGATCGACACTGTCGTCCTGGCCTTCCCCGACATGCAAGGGCGGTTGCAGGGCAAGCGGTTCGCCGCCCGTTTCTTCCTCGACGAGGTCCTGCGCCACGGCACGGAGGGCTGCAACTACCTCCTCGCCGTCGACACCGAGATGAACACCGTCGACGGCTATGCCATGTCCTCCTGGGACCGCGGCTACGGCGACTTCGCCATGCACCCCGACCTCGCCACCCTCCGCCGCGTGCCCTGGAACGCGGGCACGGCGATGCTCATCGCCGACCTCGCCTGGAACGACGGCTCCCCGGTCGTCGCCGCGCCCCGGCAGATCCTCCGCCGCCAGCTGGAGCGCCTCGCCGAACTCGGCTACACCGCACAGGTCGGTACGGAGCTGGAGTTCATCGTGTTCAAGGACACCTACGAGGCGGCCTGGGACGCGAACTACCGGGGACTGACGCCGGCCAACCAGTACAACATCGACTATTCGGTGCTGGGCACCGGACGGATCGAGCCCCTGCTCCGCCGGATCCGCAACGAGATGGCGGGCGCGGGCCTGACCGTCGAGTCCGCGAAGGGCGAGTGCAACCCGGGCCAGCACGAGATCGCCTTCCGCTACGACGAGGCCCTGGTCACCTGCGACCAGCACGCCATCTACAAGACCGGCGCCAAGGAGATCGCCGCCCAGGAGGGCGTCTCCCTGACCTTCATGGCCAAGTACAACGAGCGGGAGGGCAACTCCTGCCACATCCACCTGTCGCTGGCGGACGCGGAGGGCAACAACGCCTTCGCCTCCCAGGGCCACATGTCCGACGTGATGCGGCACTTCCTCGCCGGACAGCTCGCCGCCCTCCGCGACTTCTCGCTCCTCTACGCCCCCAACATCAACAGCTACAAGCGGTTCCAGCCGGGCTCCTTCGCCCCGACCGCCGTCGCCTGGGGCCAGGACAACCGCACCTGTGCACTGAGGGTCGTCGGCCACGGCCGTTCGCTGCGCTTCGAGAACCGGCTGCCCGGCGGCGACGTCAACCCGCACCTCGCCGTCGCCGGTCTGGTCGCGGCCGGCCTCCACGGCATCGAACAGAAACTGGAACTCCCCGAGCCCTGCCCCGGCAACGCCTACACCGCCGACTTCGCCCACGTCCCGACCACCCTCCGCGAGGCCGCCGAACTCTGGGAGAACAGCCCCGTGGCGAAAGCGGCCTTCGGCGACGAGGTCGTCGCGCACTACCGCAACATGGCCCGCGTCGAGCTGGAGGCCTTCGACGCCGCGGTGACCGACTGGGAGCTGCGCCGCTCCTTCGAACGCATGTGAGGCATCACTTGTCGCAACAGTACGAACTCGACGTCCTCAACCCGGCCACGGAGGAGGTGATCGCGACCGTCCCGGGGGCCGCGGAGCAGGACATCGACACCGCCGTACGACGGGCCGCGCGGGCCCAGGAGCGCTGGGCCGCGCTCGCGCCCGGCGACCGGGCCAGGCTGCTGCGCCGGTTCGCCGTCGCCGTCGACGAACACCGCGAGGAACTCGCCCGGTCGGAGGTCCGGGAAGCCGGGCACACCGTCGGCAACGCCCGCTGGGAGGCCGGCAACGTCCGCGACCTGCTCGACTACGCGGCCGGGGGAGTGGAGCGGCTGACCGGACGTCAGATCCCGGTACCCGGCGGCCTCGACGTCACCCTTCTCGAACCCCTCGGGGTCGTCGGCGTCATCGCCCCCTGGAACTTCCCCATGCCCATCGCGGCCTGGGGCACCGCCCCCGCCCTCGCCGCAGGAAACGCAGTGATCCTCAAGCCCGCCGAGACGACCCCGCTCACCGCCCTGCGGCTGGCCGAACTCGCCCTGGAGGCGGGGCTTCCGGAAGGCTTGTTCCAAGTCCTGCCCGGCCGGGGCGACATCGCAGGCGAGGCCCTGGTCCGCCACCCCGGCGTCGCCAAGATCGTGTTCACCGGCTCCACCCGGACCGGCAAGCGCATCATGGCGCTCTGCGCCGACCAGGTGAAGCGCGTCACCCTCGAACTCGGCGGCAAGAGCCCCAACCTGGTCTTCGCCGACGCGGACATCGAGGCCGCCGCGGCCGCCGCCCCCATGTCCTTCCTGGACAACTCCGGCCAGGACTGCTGCGCCCGTACCCGCATCCTCGTCCAACGGCCGGTCTACGACCACTTCCTGGAACTCCTCGCCCCCGCGATCGAGTCCGTCACCGTCGGCGACCCGGCCGACGAGCGGACGGACATGGGCCCGCTGATCTCCCGGGCCCAGCTGGATCGGGTCCGTTCCTACGTCGACGCGGAGGCGCCCGGCATCCGGGGCAAGGCCCCCGAGGGCCCCGGCTTCTGGTTCCCGCCGACCGTCCTCACCGGCGTCGACCCGCACGCGCGGGTGGCCGTCGAGGAGGTCTTCGGACCGGTCGCCGCCGTCATCCCGTTCGAGGACGAGGCCGACGCGATCCGGCTGGCCAACGGCACCGACTACGGCCTCTCCGGCTCCATCTGGACCCGGGACGTGGGCCGCGCCCTGCGCGTCTCCCAGGCCGTCAAGGCCGGCAACCTGTCCGTCAACTCGCACTCCAGCGTCCGCTACTGGACCCCCTTCGGCGGCTACAAGCAGTCGGGGATCGGCCGTGAACTCGGCCCGGACGCGCTCACCGCCTTCACCGAAACCAAGAACGTCTTCATCAGCACGGAAGGCCCCGCACAGTGACCGCTCAGACCCCTGACATCGTCTGCCGCCGGCTCGTCGGCCGTACCGCCGTCATCACCGGAGCCGGCAGCGGCATCGGCCTCGCCACCGCGCGGCGGCTTGCCTCCGAGGGCGCCCACGTCGTCTGCGGCGACGTCGACGAGACCCGGGGCAAGGCCGCCGCCGAGGAGGTCGGCGGCCTCTTCGTGAAGGTCGACGTCACCGACGCCGAACAGGTCGAGGCGCTGTTCAAGACCGCCTACGACACCTACGGCAGCGTCGACATCGCCTTCAACAACGCCGGGATCTCGCCGCCCGACGACGACTCCATCCTGGAGACGGGACTGGAGGCCTGGAAACGCGTCCAGGAGGTCAACCTGACCTCCGTCTACCTGTGCTGCAAGGCCGCCATCCCCTACATGCGGCGGCAGGGCAAGGGCTCCATCATCAACACGGCGTCCTTCGTGGCCCGGATGGGCGCGGCCACCTCGCAGATCTCGTACACCGCCTCCAAGGGCGGCGTCCTTGCCATGTCCCGTGAACTGGGCGTGCAGTTCGCCCGGGAGGGCATCCGGGTCAACGCGCTCTGCCCCGGACCGGTCAACACCCCTCTCCTCCAGGAGCTGTTCGCCAAGGACCCCGAGCGGGCCGCCCGCCGCCTGGTGCACATCCCGCTGGGCCGGTTCGCCGAGGCCGAGGAGATCGCCGCCGCCGTCGCCTTCCTGGCCAGCGACGACTCCTCCTTCGTCAACGCCAGCGACTTCCTGGTGGACGGCGGGATCTCCGGGGCGTACGTCACGCCCCTCTAGGAGTCCGTGTACGGACCCCGACGCCCGTCCTACAGTGCGGGAGTGAGCATGACGCCGCCGCCCGGCTGGTACGCCGACCCGCACGCCCCGCACCTGGAGCGCTGGTACGCCGACCCGCACGCCCCGCACCTGGAGCGCTGGTGGGACGGCCGGGCCTGGACCGAGCACCGGCGCACCCCGTCCGGCCTCCCCGCGCCGCCGCCCCCGGCGGCCGGGGCGTCCGGCCGGGCCAGGGCGGTCGCGCTGACATCCGCCGCGGCCGTACTGGCCACGGCGATCGTCTGCGGCGCGACCGTGCTCCGCACCGACGAGGCGAGCGGCCGGGCCGACACCACGGTCCGCGCCGCCCCCGGCCCGGCGGCGCCCCCGGCCCTCGTCGTCGACCAGCTCAACGGCATCAGCCTGCCGGTGCCGGCCGGCTGGACCGGCTCCTCGTACCTCGCCCAGGACGACGTCGTGATGACCACCGCCGGCACCTACGCCTGCCCGGCCCACACCGGCCGGTGCCGCCACGGCCAGGTCATCAGCCGTACGGCGGGCGGCGCCGACGGAGCCTCCCCGCGCACCGCCGCCGAACGCGACGTACCCGACGCGGCCGAGGCGGCCTACGGCCACGATCCCGGCGGCCGGCGTCCCTTCGGGGGCATCCGCTCCCACCGGGTCGTCAAGGCCGGGCGGGTCGCGGTGGCCGGCCGCGACGGCTACCTGGTGCGCTGGCGGGTACGGACCGCCGACGGACCGGGCGGCTACGTCCAGTCCGTGGCCTTCCCGTCCGCCACCGGCGTCCCGGCCCCGGTCGTCGTCCGGCTCGTCTTCGACGCGGGCCCGGACGGACCGCCGCTGTCCGACATGGACGCCATCACCAGCGGCATCCGCCCGGTCGGTGACAAGCCCGTCGGTTAGAGGAAGGTGTGACCCTCACCCCGGTACGTCGGCACGGTCGCCGTCACCCGGTCGCCCTCGACCAGGTGCAACTCGGCGAACCGCTCGCACAGCTCGCCGGCCTTGGCGTGCCGGAACCACACCTTGTCGCCGATCAGCAGATCGTCCGCCGCCGAGCCGAGCAGCGGCGTCTGCACCTCACCGGGGCCCTCCTGCGCGTCGTACGACAGCCCCTCCGGCAGGTACGGCACCGGCAGCCGGTCCGGACCCGCGACACCCGAGGCCGGGTAACCGCCGCCGAGGACCGTGACGACCCCGACACCGGGCCGCCGCACCACCGGCATGGCGAACAGCGCGGCCGGACGGCCGGTGAACGACGTGTAGTTGTCGAAGAGGCGCGGCACGTACAGGCCCGACCCGGCCGCTATCTCGGTGACCGCGTCCTCCGCCGCCGTGCTCTGCACACTGCCCGTGCCGCCGCCGTTGACGAACTCCAGGTCCGACGCCACCGCCCGGACCGCCCGCACCACCGCGGCGCGCCGCTCGGCCAGCTCACGACGGGCGGTGGCCTGCATCAGACGCACCGCGCGGGAGCGCAGCGGCCGCCCGGCGACATCGTCCCCGACCCCGGCGATGTGCCCCTCGTACCCCATGATCCCGACGAGCCGGAACCCCGGGCGCCGGGCCACCGTCCGGGCGAGGTCGGCCAGCTGGGCGGGGGAGTACAGCGGCGACCGCCGGGCCCCGACCCGCACCCGCCCCCCGAACAGCTTCAGCGACGTGTCCAACTCCAGGCAGACCCGGACCACTTCACCGCCGCCGTCACGGGCGGCGTCGATCAGGTCGAGGTGCGCCGGGTCGTCGATCATCACGGTCACGGCGGCGGCCAGCTTCGGATCGGCGGCCAGTTCCGCGAACCGGGCCCGGTCCGCCGACGGATACGCCAGCAGGATGTCGTCGAACCCCGAGCGCGCGAGCCACAGCGACTCCGCGAGCGTGAACGACATGATCCCCGCGAAGCCCTCCTTCGCGAGGACCCGTTCCAGCAGGTGGCGGCAGCGCACGGACTTGCTCGCGACCCGGATCGGCTTGCCGCCGGCCCGGCGTACGAGGTCGTCCGCGTTGGCGTCGAAGGCCTCCAGATCAACGATCGCGACAGGGGCGTCCAGGTGGGCGGTGGCCCGGTCGTATCGGGCCCGGTCGGCGGCGCGCGCAGTCATGAACGAAGCCTGCCAGACAGGATTACCGCAGGGTAGGGGGACGATCCGGGCAGATGCCCCGGGGGCGCGGACTGGTTCCCGTTCGCCCTCGCACAACCCGTAGAGTGACGCGCACGTACGGCGGAACGGACCCGGCCGTCCGACCCGCACCGGGATGCGGATCCGCCTGTGCGGGTATTTGTGCCCGGGGGTGGACGTCTCCGCGCCGGGGAGCACGACGGCCCGTACGAGGAGTTGGCCCGGGCAGGAGGAAACGGGGGGCGCATGAGCACTGAAGCGCAGCACGCCCCGATACCGCGACGCCCCTCGCCCGGCCCCGTCCCGGCAGAGCCCACCGGGGAGTCCGCGCGGGCGGCCGACGGGTCCCGGCCGGAAGACGAGCGGACCGGCCGAGGCGATGCCCCCGGCACGGCCGACGCGTCCCGCCGGGCGGACCGTCCGGGGTTCTTCGACCGGCCCAGCCGGGTGAACCGACCGCAGCGGCCGGACGTATCCACGGGCGGGACCGGGATCACCGGGCAGGACCAGCTGCCGGGAGCGCCTGGCGGGCAGCAGAGTCGTGATGACCGGACGAGTCGGGGCGGTGTGGTGGGCCAGGGCGAACAAGGTGCGGGGGACCGGGGCGCAGGCCGCTCGGCGTCCGCCGAACGCATCACCCGGCCCCGCTACCCCAACCTCCGGCCGCCTGAGGGCCGGCCCGTCGCGTCCGCGCCGCCCCCGCCGGCCTCGGCCCGCTTCCCGGACACACCCCCGGCGTCTTCCGGCCGGGAGTCCGGCCGAGCGGTACCGCCGGTGCCGTCGGCGTTCTCCGGTGGGCAGACCGGCCGGGAGGGGCCGTCGCCGTCCTCGGGCCGGGAGTCCGGCCGAGCGGTACCGCCGGTGCCGTCGGTGTTCTCCGGTGGGCAGGCCGGCCGGGAGGGGCCGTCGCCGTCCTCGGGCCGGGAGTCCGGCCGAGCGGTGCCGCCGGAGGCTGGGCGGGAGACCGGGCGGGGCGCGCCGTTCCGGCTGTCCTACGGTCCGGGCCCCTCGCCCCGGCGCACGGGTTCCGGCTCGGAACCGGGCGGCTCGCCGCGCCCTGAGCGTCCGGCCGGGGAACCGGACCCGTCGTCGGACGAACGGCGTGCCGCCGCCGGGCCGCGGAAAACGCGCCCGGGCAACCCCGCCGAGCCGTCGAGCGACACGGCCAAGGGCCCGTCCGGCACAGCCGTACCCAGACGGCTCGAACGACAGCGCGGCGACTTCCCGGCCGCCACCATCGGCGCGCCGGAGTCGGGGAGTGCGTGGAGCCCGCACATGCGGACGTTCCCCGTACCCACGGCCCCGCCCCGCCCCACGGCACCCCCGAAGGCCGCCCCGCCGCCCCGCCCGCCCCAGCCCCCGGCCGTCGCCACCCCACCGCGCCCCACGGGCACCCCGACGGTCGGCACCCCGCCGCCTCCGGCCGGCCCTCCGACGGGCGCCTCGGCAGCCGGTACGCCCCCGCGTGCCACGGATCCCGCACCGCGTCCCGCGGGGGCTGCCGCGACCGGCGTTCCCGCGCGGCCGACGAGCCCCCCGGCGCCCCCCGCACCACCGCGTCCGGCAAAGCCCCCGGCCGCCGGTGCCCCGGCGCGGCCGGGCACGGCCCCGCAGACCGACGTTCCGCAGCGGCCGGCCGTCCCGCCGCCGCCCCACCCCCTCGGCCTCACCCCCGACCCCTCCATGTCCTGGAACGACGCCACGGCAACTCCCGGCCGGGAGCGGCCCGTTGTGACGTTCGGTGAGCCCGAGGGGTACGACGAGCGTGGGCGGGGGCTGTCCCTGGCCGGTCGCGTGGCGCCCCGTACCGCCGCTGCCGCCGCCTGCATGGTCCTCGGCCTCGGCCTCATCGGCGGCGCGGTGACCGGCGGCTGGATCGTCGACGACGGCGGCGGCACCGGCGCCGCGACCAGCTTCAGCTCCGCCGCCGGCCTGTGGCACGACGTGCCCGTCGACGAGCTGTTCCCGCCCACCGTGCAGGGCATCGGCGCCGGCCCCGGCGGAGCCGACCGCACCTGGACCCGCATCGCCGTCGCCCCGGCCACGGGCTGTGCCGACGCCTTCGACCCGCTGCTGCGCAAGGCGCTCGCCCCCGTCGGCTGCCGGCGCCTGATCCGCGCCACCTACACCGACGCCACCCAGAGCTACGTGACGACCGTCGGCCTGCTGTTCACCAAGGCCGACTCGGCCGGGATGACCGCGCTCGCCAGGCGGTTCGCGGCCGAGCGCCTGGACCGCCGTACCGACCTGCTGCCCCGCCCGTACGCCGCGAAGGGCACCGCCGCCGAGCGGTTCGGACCGCACCAGCGCGCCTCGTGGACCATCTCCGTGCTCACCGACGCCCCGGTCGTCGCCTACGCCGTCTCCGGCTGGGCAGACGGCCGTACCGTCGACGCCCCGCAGCCCGCCGCCGACGCCGAGGCGTCCGGCGCCACCACGGCCGCGGCCCAGGCCGGCCTCGGCAACGAGGCACAGGGCCTGGCGGACCGCATCGAACGGCGACTGCGCCACGACATCGCCGGCTCGGCAACGGAGAAGCCCTCATGAAGCGCCGCGCCACCGGGGCCGCGGTGAGCCTGCTGCTCGCCGGCTCGCTCGCCCTGCTGCCCTCCACGACCGCGTACGCGGACAGCATCCGCGCCCAGCAGTGGGGCCTGGCCGCCCTGCACCTCGACGAGGCCTGGCGGACCACCAAGGGCAAGGGCGTCACCGTCGCCGTCCTGGACACCGGCGTCGAGGCCGACCACCCGGACCTCGTGGGCAACGTCCTGACCGCCAAGGACATGATCGGCTTCGGCGCCGGGCCCGGCGACCGCGACTGGGCCCGGCACGGCACCGCCATGGCCGGCATCATCGCCGGTCACGGCCACGGGGCCGGCGACGGCGACGGAGTGATGGGCGTCGCGCCCGAGGCCAGGATCCTCCCGGTCCGGGTCATCCTCGAAGACGGCGACAGCGCCCGCACCAGGGCCCGCACCACCCGCGGCAACGCCCTGGCCGAGGGCATCCGCTGGGCCGCCGACCACGGCGCCGACGTCATCAACCTCTCCCTCGGCGACGACTCCGACTCCGCGCACCCCGAGCCCAGCGAGGACGAGGCCATCCAGTACGCCCTGAAGAAGGACGTCGTGGTCGTCGCCTCGGCCGGCAACGGCGGCAAGAAGGGCGACCACATCTCCTATCCGGCCGCGTACCCGGGCGTCATCGCCGCCACCGCGGTGGACAGGTTCGGCGTCCGCGCCTCCTTCTCCACCCGCCGCTGGTACGCCACGGTCAGCGCGCCCGGCGACGACATCGTCATCGCCGACCCGGACCACAAGTACTACGAAGGCTGGGGCACCAGCGCCGCCTCCGCCTTCGTCTCCGGCGCCGTGGCCCTGATCAAGGCCGCCCGTCCCGGCCTCACCCCAGCCCAGATCAAGAAGCTCGTGGAGGACACCGCCGGCAACGCCCCGAGCGGCGGCCGCGACGACTCGCGGGGCTTCGGCATGATCGACCCGGCGGCGGCGATCAAGTCCGCGGCGAGCCTGAGGACCCAGAACCTGACATCGGCGTCGTACGGCAGGAAGTACTTCGGCTCCGGCCCCGACCCGGAGGAAAAGGCGACAAACGCGACGGACTGGGCGGCCCCCCTGGCAGGAGGCACCGGCGGGGTCCTGCTGGTGGCGGCGGTGGTCCTGTGGCGCGCGCGCCGCAGGACGGTCTGACCCGCCCGTCTCCGAAACGCCCTGAACCGGAGCGCCCCGCAAGGGGCGTGGGGCGGTGTCCGACGTGCGGCTGCCGCCGCGCGGGCGCGACCTGCCTCCAGGCGGCCGCAGCCGCCTCCGAACCTGCCGTCGCCTCCCCTACCGTGAAGCCGGGACGGAGGCCGACGAATCAGCTCCGGTGAAGGAACTCACCGCCGCCTTCGCCGCCGCCTCCACCAGGGCGATCCCCCTGGCCTGGCTCACGGTCCCCTTCGACAGCACGGCGACCAGGTAGTCCGTCCCGCCCACCGTCACCCGCCCGATGCTGTTGACGTCCCACAGCCCCGTGGTGCTCCGCGCCAGCCACCCGTTCTTCAGCGCGTACCGCGAACCGTCGGCGGCGGCCGAGACCCCCCACCGCTGGTCCGACTCGACCGTCTTCATCAGCCCCTGGACGTACGCCCGCGAGGCCGCACTCAGCTTCGAGTCGTCCCCGAACACCTGCTGAAGCAGGGCGAGCTGATCGGCGGCGGTGGTCTGCGTCAGCCCCCACAGCTCCCCGTCGCCCCCCTCGGTCGACGTCAGCCCGAACCGCTTGTTCGCCGCGTCCAGCCCCGCCGCCCCGCCGATGGCGTCCCACAACTGGGACGCCGACGCGTTGTCGCTGTTCTCGATCATCTTCGTGGCGTACGCCTTCTCCGTCGCCGTCAGATGCCGGCCGGCGTCCTGCGCCTTCAGCAGCAGTGTCGCCAGGATGTCGACCTTGACGATGCTCGCGGTGTCGAAGGCCGAGTCCCCGTAGGCCGCGCCGTCGCCGGAGTCCAGGTCGAGGACGGCCGCCGAGACCTTCGCCCCGGACGGCACCGTCACCTTCGCCAGCACCGAACCCAGCAGCGCGTCCCGGTCCACGGCCGGCTCCGTCACGGGTTCCACCGACGCCTCCCCACTCGCCGCGGCCGAGGCCGAGGAGGACGGCGCCGGCGACGCCGCCGAGGATACGGCGCCGCCGCGCGCGTGTGCCTTCACGTACACGGTCCCCGCCGCGGTGGCGCCGACGACGGCGACGGTGGCGAGGCAGACGTGAAGAAGGCCCCGGCGCCGGGGCGTGGTACGGCGGCGGGCCCGACGGGAACCTGAGGTGGCTCTGGAGGACTCCATGCCCGCGATGCTCGGGGCGGGGACTGTGCGAGCCGTTTGCTGGAAGTTAGAACCAGGTCAGGGAAATCTGAGATTCCCGTGAAAGCCGTGTCGATCCGGTTTCGGGGGCCGCACAACCGCAGCAGCATCCCACCGATAGGGTCGGGGACCGTGGCGAAGAAGAACATTCCCGACTCCGGCTACTCCGACGACGACGGCTCCGCCGACCCCCGGCTGGCCGCCGCGCTGGCCGCCTGGTCCGAGGACCGCGGCGCCGTCGGACCGGTCCTCGAGGCGCTGAAGGGCGCCCGGCTCCTGGTCCCCGTGGTCGCCGTGCTCGGCGAGGTCGAGGAGGACGAGAACGGGCTGCGCCGTGAGAAGACCAGCGACATGGCCGTCCCCACCCTGAAGGCGGGCCCCCGCACCGCTCTGCCGGCCTTCACCTCCACCGAGTCGCTGGCCCGCTGGGACCCGGCGGCCCGGCCCGTCGCCGTACCCCTGCACCAGGCGCTCCAGGCCGCCGCGCACGAGAAGGCCGACACGGTGGTGCTCGACATGTCGGGGCCGGTGCCGTTCGAGCTGACCGGCTCCGCGCTGCTCGCCCTCGCCGAGGGGCGTACGACCACCGACCCGCTCGCCGACCCGGCCGTGGCCGGTGCGGTCCGGGCCGCGGTGGCCGCCGAGCCCGCCGTGCTCCGTGCCCACCTCGGACCCGGATCGGCCGACGGGACGCTGGCGCTGGTCCTCGACCCGGCCGCGGCGTCCCCCGCGGAGACCGCCCGGGCCGTCGCCGAGCGGCTCGCGGCCGACGAGACACTGCGGGCCCGCCTGGTGCGCGGCCTCGACCTGGCACTGCTGCCGGCCGGGACCACGCCTCCGGGCGAGCCCTTGTACGTCAGGGACTGACAGGCGGTCAGCCGTAGACCGGGCCGGTGTACTTCTCGCCGGGGCCCTGGCCGGGCTCGTCGGGGACGAGCGAGGCCTCGCGGAAGGCCAGCTGGAGCGATTTCAGGCCGTCCCGCAGCGGGGCCGCGTGGAAGGAGCTGATCTCGGTCGCGGATGCGTCGAGCAGCCCGGCGAGGGCGGTGACCAGCTTGCGGGCCTCGTCCAGGTCCTTGTACTTCTCGCCGTCCCCTTCGTGGGGGGCCAGACCGAGCTTCACGGCCGCGGCGCTCATCAGGTTGACGGCGACCGTCACGATCACCTCGACGGCGGGGACCTCGGCGATGTCGCGGGTCATCTCGTCGAAGTCGGGCTGTCCGGTGTCACCGGGGCCGGGAAGGGGCGTCTCACTCATGCCCCACACGATAGGCGCAGGAGGCAGGGGGCTCTCACCTAGCCCCAGGCCGTCTCAATTAGCCCTGCCCCGGCTTTGCTGCTAGCCTGGTGTGACGACCGGCCGGACAGGTATGCCACGCGGCTAGCTGAACCGGCCCACAAGTGGAGGCTTCGAACTCCCACCCGACCGCCCCCCGGGCGGCGGGTCACCGGTCAGACGGCCGCTTCGCCGCTCACGGCGACAGCGTTCCGTCCGATTGTGCGCCCCGCGATCCCCGCGGCGGTGTTCCGGTAGTTCGAGGAGCCCCGCCTGTGATCGTCCGGGGCATTTTTTGTGCTTCGGCGCGGTTAGGTCTTACGAAAACAGACGTTACGCGGCTGCCCGCCAGGCCGTCGCGTGGTGCTACCGAGGAGGATCCATCAGCGCCGAGCCCCGCATCAACGACCGGATTCGCGTTCCCGAGGTGCGACTTGTCGGTCCCAGTGGCGAGCAGGTGGGCATCGTCCCGCTCGCTAAGGCCCTGGAGCTTGCGCAGGAGTACGACCTGGACCTGGTCGAGGTCGCGGCGAACGCCCGTCCGCCCGTGTGCAAGCTCATGGACTACGGGAAGTTCAAGTACGAGTCGGCCATGAAGGCCCGTGAGGCGCGCAAGAACCAGGCGCACACGGTCATCAAGGAGATGAAGCTCCGGCCGAAGATCGACCCGCACGACTATGACACCAAGAAGGGTCACGTCGTCCGGTTCCTCAAGCAGGGCGACAAGGTCAAGATCACGATCATGTTCCGTGGTCGCGAGCAGTCCCGGCCCGAGCTGGGCTACCGACTGCTGCAGCGTCTCGCGGAGGACGTCCAGGACCTCGGTTTCGTGGAGTCGAACCCGAAGCAGGACGGCCGGAACATGATCATGGTTCTCGGTCCGCACAAGAAGAAGACCGAGGCCATGGCCGAGGCCCGGCAGGCGCAGGAAGCCCGCAAGGCAGACGCCAAGGCCAACCCCGGCCGCTCGCAGAACCCTGCCGAGGCCGAGGAAGCCGAGGCCGAGGTGCCCGCCGAGGAGCACGCCGAGGCGTGACCCCCCGGGGCCAACGCCCCAGGTCAGCACCCGGGGCGCGAGCCCCAGGTGGTATTCGATACAAGAGCGACGTTCCACCGTGCCCGGTTTCACGACCGGGCACCGGAGCGCCACCGACGAGGAGATAACGGCGCTATGCCGAAGAACAAGACGCACAGCGGTGCCAGCAAGCGCTTCAAGGTCACCGGCTCCGGCAAGGTCCTGCGTGAGCGCGCCGGCAAGCGCCACCTGCTCGAGCACAAGTCGTCCCGTGTGACGCGTCGCCTCACCGGCAACGCCGAGATGGCCCCGGGTGACACCGCGAAGATCAAGAAGCTTCTCGGCAAGTGACACGCGGGCGTCCTCCGCGCCCTGAGTCAGACCAACCGGGACCCAGTCGTTTCCGGGCCGCGTGAGTCCAACCGCGGCCCCGCTACAAGGAGTTAACAAGTGGCACGCGTCAAGCGGGCAGTCAACGCCCACAAGAAGCGCCGGGCGATCCTCGAGCAGGCCTCCGGCTACCGCGGTCAGCGTTCGCGCCTCTACCGCAAGGCCAAGGAGCAGGTCACCCACTCGCTGGTCTACAACTACAACGACCGCAAGAAGCGCAAGGGCGACTTCCGTCAGCTGTGGATCCAGCGCATCAACGCCGCTGCCCGCGCCAACGGCATCACCTACAACCGCTTCATCCAGGGTCTGAAGGCCGCGAACGTCGAGGTCGACCGCAAGATCCTGGCGGAGCTGGCCGTCAACGACGCGGGCGCCTTCGCCGCGCTTGTCGAGGTGGCCCAGAAGGCGCTGCCGGCGGATGTCAACGCCCCCAAGGCGGCGTGACGCTGCGCCGGCTCCGGCCGACGTGACCGACTGAAGGACCCGCAGGCTGAATGGCTTGCGGGTCCTGTTGTTGCCGGAGCCGCGGTCTGCCCTTCGGGCTGCGGGGGCCTGCCCTTCGGCCTGCGGGCCGGTGGGGGCCGATCGCGCCCACGCGGCGGAGCCGCGAACCGACTCGGCCCCGCGCCCCTTCGGGGGCGCTCCTCAGCCGTCTGCAGTCGCGTCAGCCCGGGCTCGGCACCGCCGAAGACGTACGTCGTGGTTGCTCGCCGTCGCGGCGGGAAATCTTTCGCTGAAGGTGAAGAACGAAGATGCCCACCCCCGAGCTGATCTCCCCCCGCTCCGCCCGTGTCGCCGCTGCTCGGCGGCTGGGGCGGCGGAACTTCCGGGGCAAGGACCGGCTGTTTCTCGCCGAGGGGCCGCAGGCCGTGCGGGAGGCGGCCGGGCATCGGGTCGGTGACGTGCCGACGCTCGTCGAACTGTTCGCGACCCTCGACGCCGCGGAGCGGTACGCCGACATCGTGGGGGAGGCCAGGGCGGCCGGCGCCCGTATCCACCTCGCGTCCGAGGATGTCATCGCCGACATCTCCACGACCGTGACCCCCCAGGGGCTCGTCGGGGTGTGCCGGTTCCTCGACGTCCCGTTCGAGGACGTCCTCGCCGCCCGCCCCCGGCTGGTCGCCGTCCTCGCCAACGTCCGCGACCCCGGCAACGCCGGCACCGTGCTGCGGTGCGCCGACGCCGCCGGCGCGGAAGCGGTCGTCCTCACCGACGCGTCCGTGGACCTGTACAACCCGAAGGCGGTCCGGGCGTCCGTCGGATCGCACTTCCACCTTCCCGTCGCCGTCGGCGTGCCCGTCGAGCAGGCCGTGGCCGGGCTCAAGGGCGCTGGCGTGCGGATTCTCGCCGCGGACGGGGCGGGGACCGACGACCTCGACGACGAGCTCGACAAGGGCACCATGGGCGGACCCACGGCGTGGGTGTTCGGCAACGAGGCCTGGGGGCTCCCGGAGGAGACCCGCGCGCTCGCGGACGCCGTCGTGCGCGTCCCGATCCACGGGAAGGCCGAAAGCCTGAACCTCGCCACCGCCGCCGCCGTATGTCTCTACGCATCGGCCCGTGCACAGCGCGCCTCCGGAGGGTGCCGTTCCGCCACCGAGAGCTAAGGCCCTGCCGCGCGACGCCTGGCACGCACCGGACGCCGCGCGGCCCGCCCTTCGGGCGGACGGCGGGAATCCGGCGGCAGGGGCTAGTAGGGTGGCCTGCTCGGGGGCCTGCTGCGCCGTCTGAGAGATGGAGTACGGGGTATGAGTGTCGGCACCAGCAACGCGCCGGGCGGCCGCCGCGGCACCGGCCGCGTACCCGCACCCCGGCACGGCGACCTCAGCGGGCTCGGCATCGACCCCGACGAGCTGCCCGACGGCCTGGTGGTCGCCGACGAGGACGGTCTCGTCGTCTGCTTCAACGCCGCCGCCGCCCGCATCACCGCCACCGCCGCCGCCGACGCCCTCGGACAGCGCCTGGACAAGGCGCTGCCGTTAGAGGACCTGGAAGGCCGGCGCTGGTGGCAGCTCACCGACCCCTACGGCGGCCTCGCCATCCGGGTCGGCCAGCCCGAGCGGAACCTGCTGCTGCCCGGTGGCCGGGAGGTGCTGGTGTCGGCCAGGTACGTGCGGGCCGAGCCGGCCGGGCCCGTGCGCCGGGTCGTCGTGTCGCTGCGGGACACCGAGGCCCGGCGGCGTACCGAACGCAGTCACGCCGAGCTGATCGCCACCGTCGCGCACGAGCTGCGGTCGCCGCTGACCTCCGTCAAGGGGTTCACGGCCACCCTGCTCGCCAAGTGGGAACGGTTCACCGACGACCAGAAGCGGCTGATGCTGGAGACGGTCGACGCCGACGCCGACCGGGTCACCCGGCTCATCGCCGAGCTGCTCGACATCTCGAGGATCGACAGCGGACGCCTCGAGGTGCGCCGGCAGCCCGTCGACATAGGCGCGGCCGTCGGACGGCACATCCAGGCGTACGTCGCCGCCGGGCAGCCCGCCGACCGCTTCCTGCTCCGCGTCGAGCAGCCGCTGCCCGCGCTGTGGGCCGACCCCGACAAGGTCGACCAGGTACTCAGCAACCTCATCGAAAATGCCGTGCGGCACGGCGAGGGAACCGTCACCATTGACATCACGGCCACGGCGTCCCCGCGCGAAGGGGAGGGCCATGAGCACGCAGCCACGTCGGTCACGGTGAGCGACGAAGGGCCCGGCATCCCGGAGGAGTCCATGAACCGCGTCTTCACCCGCTTCTGGCGGGGCAGCAAGCGCGGCGGCACCGGTCTCGGGCTGTACATCGTCAAGGGCATCGTCGAGGCCCACGGCGGCACCATCACCGTCGGACGCGCCCCCGGGGGCGGCGCCGAGTTCCGATTTACGTTGCCCGTGGCCGCGCCGGCGTATCTCGCCTGACGGCCCACGGGCTCTTCGTACACCTCCACCCCGTTAGACTCGGCCTTTGGCACCTTTGTGTCCTTCTCACGGCCGACCAACGGTCTTGGGGACCAACCGCCTGGGGGCACCTCCCAGCGTCAGCTGGGGGACAATTGGAAGCACGGGAAGAGATGTCGGCACCCAATAAGTCGTACGACCCTGTCGAGGTCGAGGCGTTGAAACCGGAAGAGATCGAGCGCATGCGGGACGAGGCGCTCGCCGCCTTCGCCGCCGCGGACTCCCTCGACGCGCTCCAGGAGGCCAAGGTCGCCCACACCGGCGGCGCCTCCCCGCTGGCCCTCGCCAACCGCGAGATCGGCGCCCTGCCCCCGCACGCCAAGGCCGCCGCCGGCAAGCTGGTCGGCCAGGCCCGCGGCGCCGTGAACAAGGCGCTCGCCGGCCGCCAGGAAGAGCTGGAGGCCGAGCGCGACGCCAGGGTGCTGGTCGAGGAGGCGGTGGACGTCACACTGCCCTACGAGCGTGTCCCGGCCGGCGCCCGCCACCCGCTGACCACCCTGTCCGACCGCATCGAGGACATCTTCGTGGCCATGGGCTACGAGGTCGCCGAGGGCCCGCAGGTCGAGGCCGAGTGGTTCAACTTCGACGCCCTCAACATCGGCCCGGACCACCCGGCGCGCGGCGAGGCGGACACCTTCTTCGTGCAGGGCCCCGAGGGCGGCACCGAGTCCGGTGTCGTGCTGCGCACCCACACCTCGCCGGTCCAGATCCGCTCGCTGCTCGACCGTGAGCTGCCCGTCTACGTGATCTGCCCCGGCCGCGTGTACCGCACCGACGAGCTGGACGCCACGCACACCCCGGTCTTCCACCAGGTCGAGCTGCTCGCCGTCGACGAGGGCCTGACCATGTCCGACCTCAAGGGCACCCTGGACCACATGGTCCAGTCCCTGTTCGGCGAGGGCATGAAGACCCGGCTGCGGCCGAACTTCTTCCCCTTCACCGAGCCCAGCGCCGAGATGGACATGCTGTGCTACGTCTGCAAGGGCGAGTCCGTCGGCAACCCCGACCGCCCCTGCCGCACCTGCTCCTCCGAGGGCTGGATCGAGCTGGGCGGCTGCGGCATGGTCAACCCGCGGGTGCTCACCGCCTGCGGCGTCGACCCGGAGAAGTACAGCGGCTTCGCCTTCGGGTTCGGCATCGAGCGGATGCTGATGTTCCGCCACAACGTCGAGGACATGCGAGACATGGTCGAGGGTGACGTCCGGTTCACCCGGCCGTTCGGGATGGAGATCTGATGCGGGTCCCGCTTTCTTGGCTGCGGGAGTACGTCGACCTGCCGGCCACCGAGACCGGCCGCGATGTACAGGCCAAGCTCATTTCGGCCGGTCTCGAGGTCGAGACGGTCGAGCAGCTCGGCGACGGCCTCAAGGGCCCCCTGGTCGTCGGACAGGTGCTGACCATCGAGGAGCTGGAGGGCTTCAAGAAGCCGATCCGCTTCTGCACCGTGGACGTCGGCCAGGCCAACGGCACCGGCGAGCCCCAGGAGATCGTCTGCGGCGCCCGCAACTTCGCCGTCGGCGACAAGGTCGTGGTCGTGCTCCCGGGCGCGGTGCTGCCCGGCGGGTTCGCCATCGCCGCGCGCAAGACGTACGGCAAGACCTCCCACGGCATGATCTGCTCCAGCGACGAGCTGGGCATGGGCGACGACGGCAGCCACGGCATCATCGTGCTGCCGCCGGAGACCGAGGTCGGCAAGGACGCCATCGAGCTCCTGGAGCTGGTCGACGAGGTCCTGGACATCGCCGTCACCGCCAACCGCGGCGACTGCCTGTCCATCCGCGGCGTGGCCCGCGAGACCGCCATCGCCTACGGTCTGCCGCTGCGCGACCCGGCCCTCCTCGACGTGCCGGGACCGAACGCCTTCGGCTACCCGGTCCAGGTCCTGGACCCGCTCGGCTGCGACCGCTTCACCGCGCGCACCGTCACCGGTCTGAGCCCCGAGGCCCGCTCCCCGATCTGGCTCCAGCGCCGCCTGCAGAAGGTCGGCATGCGCCCGATCTCCCTTGCGGTCGACGTCACCAACTACGTGATGATGGAACTCGGCCAGCCGCTGCACGCCTACGACCGCAACCTGGTCCAGGGCACCATCGGCGTCCGCCGCGCCGCCGAGGGCGAGAAGATCGTCACCCTCGACGGTGTGGAGCGGAAGCTGCACGCCGAGGACCTGGTCATCACCGACGACCGCGGCCCGATCGGCCTCGCGGGCGTCATGGGCGGCGCCAACACCGAGATCGCCGACCTCCCCCAGTCTCGAACAGACTCGACCGGGGGGACCTCCATGGACCTGGAGAACGCCACGACCGACGTGGTGATCGAGGCGGCCCACTTCGACGCCGTCGCCATCGCGCGCACCGCCCGTCGCCACAAGCTGTCCTCCGAGGCCTCCCGCCGCTTCGAGCGCGGCGTCGACCCGCAGGCCGCGGCCGCCGCCGCGCAGCGCACCGTCGACCTGCTGGTGCTGCTCGCCGGCGGCACCGCCGAGGCCGGTGTCACCGAGGTCGTCGCACCGTCCGCGCCGCACACCATCACGGTCGCCGCGGACCACCCCGACAAGGTCGCGGGTGTCGAGTACGGCCGGGAGACCGTCGTCCGCCGCCTCCAGGAGGTCGGCTGCGACGTCTACGGGCAGGACGAACTGCTCGTCACCGTCCCGTCCTGGCGGCCCGACCTCCTCGAGCAGAACGACCTGGCCGAAGAGGTCATCCGGCTGGAGGGCTACGAGAACCTGCCCTCCACACTGCCCAAGCCGCCGTCCGGCCGTGGCCTGACCCACCGCCAGCGCCTGCACCGCCGGGTGGGCCGCGCGCTGGCCGGGGCGGGCTATGTCGAGGCGCCGAACTACCCGTTCGTCGGCGAGCAGGTCTTCGACCAGCTCGGCCTGGCCGCCGACGACCCGGCCCGCCGCGTCGTCAGGCTCACCAACCCGCTCAACGACGAGGAGCCCGCGCTCCGCACCTCGCTGCTGCCGGGCCTGCTCGGTGCGCTGCGGCGCAACGACGGCCGCGGTACGCACGACCTGGCGCTGTTCGAGACCGGCCTGGTCTTCCTGCCGCGCGAGGAGCAGGGCAGCGCCGGGCACCTGCCGGTCGACCGCCGCCCGACCGACGAGGAGCTCGCCGCGCTGAACGCCGTGCTGCCCGAGCAGCCGCGGCATGTCGCCGTCGTCCTCGCCGGCGCCCGCGAGCAGGTCGGCTGGTGGGGCAAGGGCCGTCCGGCCGACTGGGCCGACGCGGTCCAGGCCGCGCGGACCGTCGCCGCCGAGGCGGGCGCCGAGCTGATCGTGCGGTCCGGCCAGTACGGGCCGTGGCACCCGGGCCGGTGCGCCGAGCTGGCCGTCCTCGCCGACGGCGCCGAGCGGGTCGTGGGCCACGCCGGTGAGCTGCACCCGCGGGTGGTCAAGGCGCTGGGGCTGCCGGCGCGCACCTGCGCGATGGAGCTGAACCTGGACGCGCTGGAGCAGGTCGGCGACGGCGCCCCGCAGGCGCCGAGCATCTCCACGTTCCCGGTGGCCACGCAGGATGTCGCCCTTGTGGTGGACAAGCCGGTGCCGGCGGCGGAGGTCGAGGCGGCGCTGCGCGCGGGCGCGGGTGAACTCCTGGAGGCGATCCGGCTGTTCGACGTGTACGAGAACGCCGCTCAGCTCGGCGAGGGGAAGAAGTCGCTGGCGTACGCGTTGCGGTTCCGGGCGGGTGACCGGACGTTGACCGTCGAGGAGGCGTCGGCTGCTCGCGATGCGGCTGTCGCCCTCGCCGGGGAGCGTACGGGAGCGGTGCTGCGGGGCTAGGGCCTGTTGCGAAAGTGCCGTCTGCCGCGCGACGCCCGGCACGCTCCCCCTGAGGGGGTGTCCCCGCTCGCCGCACCGCCCGAAAGCCCGAGTACGCCCGGTACGAGGGCTTCCGGGCGGCACTCCCCCAGCCTTCGGCCGGGGGACCCCCAGAGCACGCGCCGGACGTCGCGCGGCCGCCCTTCGGGCGGCGACGCCACTTTCGCAACCGGCCCTGGGCGCCGCGGGGAACTGTCCTCGGTCGGCTGCGGGTTCGGCGTGGCTGATCGCGCAGTTCCCCGTGCTCCTGACGGGGCGCGTCCGCGACAGTGGTTACATGTACTGCCACCTGCATAAATGCGGGTGTCTTGGTGGTGGTCACTCATCCGGGTGAGATCCATCCCGGATCTGGCCCCACCAGGGCATGCCGTCGACAGAATCGGACCGGCCTTTCGGGGTCGGTCCGTCTGTTCTGTCAGGGCCTACATGGGGGCCATCGGCATGATCCGCATCAAGGCTGGGGTTCCCCGCGGCAGGCGGCCCCGGACCATCTCACGGCCCAGGCGCCGTGCCCTCGCCCTGGGGTTGCCCACGGTGTGGGGCGCTGTCGCGGTCGGCTACAAATTCGGATGCCCGCTGGCCGAACACCACGGGCTCGGCGCGCGGGTCGTCACCAGCGCCGTGTTCTTCGCGGTCGGCACCGGGCTGATACTGCACGTCCACCGGGCTCTGCTCCGGGAATTGCGGCAGGCCCGCATGGTCGCCGGCGCCGCGCAGAGCGTGCTGCTGCGGCCGCTGCCGCCCCGGCTCGCCGGCCTGGACGTCGCCGCGGCCCAGCTCTCCGCCGACCGGGGCGCGAGCATCGGCGGCGATCTCTACGAGGCCGTCGCCACCGAACACGGCGTACGGGTCGTGATGGGCGACGTACGAGGGCACGGACTGTCGGCGATCGGTACGGCCGCCGCCGTCCTCGGCAGCTTCCGCGAGGCCGCCCACGACGAACCCGAACTGGGCCGGGTGCTCGGCCGGTTGGACCACGCCCTCGCCAGACACCTACGCGAGCGCGCCGGGACGGAGCATCCGTCCGGCGGCCAGGACCCGGACAGCCCGGTGGCCGAGGAGTTCGTCACCGTACTGCTCCTGGAGATCGCGGCGGACGGAGCACTGCGGGCCCTCAACTGCGGCCATCCATGGCCGTATCTGATCAGCGGGTCCGGGATCGAGCCGCTGTCGCGGGCAGATCCGCTGCCGCCGCTCGGACCCTTCCCGCTGCCGGCGGACCTGGCCGGCACTGACTGCGGCCGCCTCCACGCCGACGAGTCCCTGGTCCTGTACACGGACGGCGCGGAGGACGCGAGAGACGCGAGGGGACGCTTCTTCCCCCTGCCGGAGGCCCTGGCAGAAGCGGTACGAGACCGCCCGGTCTCCCCCCAGGCCATCCTCCGTACGGTCTTCACCGCCCTCCTCCACCACACCGCGGGCCACCCCACCGATGACGTCGCCCTCCTGGTGCTGAGCAACGAACGTGCGCACCGGCACGCCTGTTCGGGGGCGCGGGGCGATGACATCAGCGGCTCCGCCGCGCGGGCGCGACCAGCCCCCACCCACCCGCAGCCGACAACGCACCGCCGGCTCCCGAACGGCGGCCAAGCGGGCGGCCAGGCCACCGCACTGTACGAGGGGGGAGCCGGCGGCCCGGCCGGCCTCTTGCGAGGCAGTTCAGTCAACCGGTCCGGCACTCTCCGCGACAGCGCGCGCACGCTACGGATTCGCGTACTCCGTTCACACCCCGTGTGAACGCGACCGCACTACGCTGGCCGCACCAGGCCACCCGGGGGGCATTCATGCAGCCCAACTCTCTGCTCGACGCGATCCTGGACGAGGCGGGAATCTCGCACGCCGGTCTCGCCGCCCACGTCAACCAGGCGGGCCGGGCCCGTGGACTCTCGCTACGCTACGAACACACCGCCGTCGCCCGGTGGTTGAAGGGCCAGCGGCCGCGCGGCCAGGTGCCGGACCTGATCTGCGAGGTGCTCGCCGTCCGGCTGCACCGCCAGGTCACCCTCGACGACATCGGCCTCGGCGTACCCGGCGAGCCCAGCGTCCCGCACGCCGCCTCGCTCTCCGGCTTCGTCGAACGGGCCACCGCCCTGTGGCGCTCCGACGAACAGCAGCGCCCGCACGTACTGGGCGCCCCCGCGGTCACCGGCACACCCGCCGTGATGCCGGTGTGGGAGTGGGAGAACCCTCCGGAGGACGTCGACGTCTCGCGCGGCGGGCGCCACCGGGTCACGCAGGCCGACCTGGAGATGCTGCGCGCGGCCCGGGCGCACTACGAGCAGATGTACCGCAAGGCCGGCGGCATGGTCACCCGCACCCGTATCGTCGGATTCCTCAACGCCGAGGCGGCGCCGCTGCTGCGCGGCAGCTACACGGATGCCACGGGCCGTCAACTGCACCGCGCGACCGGCGGGTTGGTGGCGATCGCCGGTATCTGCGCCTACGACTCCGACGCCCACGGCCTCGCCCAGCGCTACTTCCACCAGGCGCTGCGCCTGGCGAAGGCGAGCGGGGACCGTGGACTCGGCGCCTACGTCATCGCGCTCCTTGTCAACCAGGCGCTGTTCATGCGGGAGTTCCGGCAGGCCGTCGCCTTCGCCGAGGCCGCGCTGCGCACCGCGGGCAAGCACATCACCCCCGCCCTCGCCTCCGACCTCTACGCGATGCAGGCCAAGGCGTACGCCCACCTCGGTGACGGCACGAGCGCGCTGTCCTGCATCCGGCGGGCCGAGACGGCCGCCGAACGCATCCGGCGGGGCCACGAACCCGACGAGACGGGCTATGTCCAGCCCGGCCTGGTCAATGTGCAGGTGGCCGAGGCGCTGCTCAGCCTGGGCGAGCTCGCCGCCGCCCGGGAGCATGCCGCGGCCGCCGTCGACAACCCCGCCCACGACCGGGGGCGGGTGCACCGGCTCGCCATGCTGAGCACCATCGAACTGCGCCAGGGGAACGCGGAGAACGCGGTGGCCACGGCGGTGCAGATGGCCGAGCAGGTCCGCGGAATGGAGTCCCAGCGCCTGCGCGACAGACTCCGCGTGGTACGCGAGCATCTGGTGCGCAGCGGCGGTGCCGGAACCGCCGAGGCCGCCGAGTTGATCGACGGCGCACTGCGCGTGCCGCTCTAGGCGCGGTAGGCCTACAGAGCCGCTGCTGCGATATTGCCACTTACTCGGCGGAAGGTGGCAGAACCGTGCAGTGGACGAAACAGAACGAACAAACTGTGTATGAAAACCGCTGGTTCAGCGTCAACCTCGCAGATGTCGAGCTGCCGGACGGCCGGCACCTCGACCACTTCCTGATACGGCTGCGGCCGGTGGCCGTGGCGACGGTGGTCAACGAGGCGGGCGAGGTCCTCCTCCTGTGGCGCCACCGCTTCATCACCGACAGCTGGGGCTGGGAACTCGCGGCGGGAGTCGTCGAGGACGGCGAGGACATCGCCGTCGCGGCCGCCAGGGAACTGGAGGAGGAGACCGGCTGGCGGCCGGGGACCCTGCGCCATCTCATGACCGTGGAGCCGTCCAACGGCCTCACCGACGCCCGGCACCACATCTACTGGTCCGACGAGGGCGAGTACGTCGGACACCCCGTGGACGACTTCGAGTCGGACCGCCGGGAGTGGGTCCCTCTCAAGCTCGTCCCGGACATGATCGCCCGTGGGGAGGTCCCGGCCGCCAACATGGCGGCCGCGTTACTCCTGCTGCATCACATGAGGCTCACCGACGACTAGTGGGCCAGCGCCTGCCAGACCGTGACGACGAGGGCGCCCAGTGCGGTGAGCGCGGCGAGGGAGGACAGCGGCCAGCGGGCGTGTTCCAGCGAGGCCAGGCGGGCGTTGAGCTCGTCCAGCTCCTTGGCGGTCTCCTTGGTGCGATGGCTGAGCAGGTTCAGTCCTCCCTCGACCTGGGCGTAGGCCACATCGAGGCGACGGCGTAACTCTGCGAGTTCTCCTTGGACCACGGGATGCTCGGGTTCGGTGGTCACGGGTCCACTCCTTTGCGTGATCGAGGGTGTCGTTCCGCATCCCTTTGCATGCGCATGAAGAGTGAACTCGCCTGGTGAGCGCGTGGGGAGAGTGTGCGAGAGGCATATGCGTGCCCGGGGTGCACACGGTGTGTGAAACACGTGGGCCCGGCACCGAAGCAGGTGCCGGGCCCACGGAGCATCGCTCCCTGTAACCAGGGAGTGCTCAGTCGTACGTGTAGAAGCCCGAGCCGGTCTTCCGGCCCAGCCGCCCCGCCTCGACCATGCGCTGGAGCAGCGGGGGAGCGGCGTACAGCGGCTCCTTGTACTCGGCGTACATGCTGTTCGCGATGGAGACGACGGTGTCCAGGCCGATCAGGTCGGACAGCCTCAGCGGGCCCATCGGGTGGGCGCAGCCCATCTCCATGCCGTTGTCGATGTCCTCGCGGCTCGCGATGCCCGACTCGAACATCCGGATGGACGAGAGCAGGTACGGCACCAGCAGCGCGTTGACCACGAAGCCGGAGCGGTCCTGGGCGCGGATCGCGTGTTTGCCGAGCACCTTCTCGGCGAACGTCTGGGCGCGGCTGAGGGTGCCCTCGGAGGTGGTGAGCGCCGGGATCAGCTCGACCAGCTTCTGCACCGGGGCCGGGTTGAAGAAGTGGATGCCGATGACGTGGTCGGGACGGGAGGTGGCGACCGCCAGCTTCACCAGCGGGATCGAGGAGGTGTTGGAGGCCAGGATCGCGTCCGGGCGGGTCACCACCTGGTCGAGCACCTGGAAGATCTCCGTCTTCACCTGCTCGTTCTCGACGACGGCCTCGATCACCAGGTCACGTTCGGCGAACTCGCCGAGGTCCGTGGTGAAGCTCAGCCGGGCCAGGGTGGCGTCCCGTTCCTCCTCGGAGATCTTGCCGCGCTCGGCGGCCTTGGCCAGGGAGTTGTACAGCCGGGTACGGCCGATCTCCAGTGCCTCGCCGGTGGTCTCGGCGACCCGCACGTCCAGACCGGCGCGGGCGGCGACCTCGGCGATGCCCGCTCCCATCTGGCCGCAGCCCACGACTCCGACCTTCTCGATGTCGGTCACATCGTCCCCTTCGCTGATCTACGAGCGGCCGGCAGACCTCCGGATCCGGCGCCTGCTCCGTTCGAGCACGTTACCCGTAAGTATCGATGATCGATCGTCCGGGTGCGGGCATCCTGTGCCGCGGAGGCGATCCGTGACCACGCGGATCCGCACAGTGAAGGGGTCTCACGATGGCACGAGTGTCTCGCAGGGCGTTCGCGTTGGCGGCACTGTCCCTGGCGGCGTCGGCGGCACCGGGCACGGCCGCGCCGTCGCGACAGCCCCGCGGGGCGGCCACCGAGATGCGCGGCATGTGGCTGGCGACCGTCTCCAACCGTGACTGGCCCTCCCGCACCGGGCTGGCGGCCTCCGACCAGCGCGAGGAGCTGACCGCGTTCCTCGACAAGGCGGTCGAGCACCGGCTGAACACCGTGATGTTCCAGGTGCGGCCCACCGCCGACGCGTTCTGGCCCTCGCCGTACGAGCCGTGGTCGCAGTACCTCACGGGCACCCAGGGCAAGGACCCGGGCTGGGATCCGCTGGGCACCGCCGTCGCGGAGGCGCACGCCCGGGGCCTCAGCCTGCACGCCTGGTTCAACCCCTACCGCATCGCCAACCACACCGACCCGGGCAGGCTGGTCGCCTCGCACCCGGCCCGCAGCCACCCGGACTGGGTGGTGCCCTACGGCGGCAGGCTCTACTACAACCCGGGCATCCCGGCCGTCCGCACCTTCGTGGAGCGGGCGGTCCTCGACGCGGTCGCCAAGTACCCCGTGGACGCGGTCCACTTCGACGACTACTTCTACCCGTACCCGGTGGCCGGCCAGACCTTCGACGACGACGACGCGTACGACGCCCACGGCGGCGACTTCTCGTCGCGGGCGGCCTGGCGGCGGGACAACGTCGACAAGCTGGTGACCGAGATCGCCGACGGGGTGAAGAAGCTGCGGCCCGGCACCCAGTTCGGGATCAGCCCGTTCGCGGTGTGGCGCAACGCCGCCACCGACTCCCGGGGTTCGGACACCAGGGCGGGCGTCGAGACGTACGACGATCTCTACGCGGACACCCGGAAATGGGTGCGGGAGAACTGGATCGACTACATCGTGCCGCAGGTGTACTGGCAGATCGGCAACGCCGCCGCCGACTACGCCAAGGTCGTCGACTGGTGGGCGGGCGTGGCCAAGGGGTCCGGAACCCGGCTGTACATCGGCGAGGCGCTCTACCAGGCGGGCGCCGCGGGCGCCCCCGCGGCCTGGCAGGACCCGGCCGAGCTGTCCCGGCATCTCACCCTGGCCGACCGCTATCCGCAGGTCGGCGGGCATGTCTACTTCGCGGCCAAGGACGTGGCCACCGATCCGATCGGGGCGCTGTCCCGGGTGGTCGCCGACCACTACCGACAGCCGGCGACCCCGCCGAGCTGACCTGCGGGCGTTCGCCCGGACCTAGCGTTGTTCGTGGATCTCCCGGTGCCTGACCTGGCAGTCGGGACCGGGGGACATGATGGCCTCGCGGCCGTCCTCGAAGCGGACCCGGTAGGGCGGGGTGCCCTCGGGGCCCAGTACCTTGACGACGGTCGAGACCTGGTCGTGCTGTCCGACCACCCTGCCGTGCTGGACAAGCTGGTCGCCCTCGGATGCACGCATCTGCAGGGCCTCCTCACGATCGCGATCGTTGGGTGACGGCGATGCACACGAGCACGGCGGCGGCCGTGAGTGGAGCGGCCGCGCTGAGGTGCTCGCCCAGCAGCAGCACCGACCACACCAGTGTGAGCAGGGGCTGGGCCAACTGCAACTGGCTGGCCTTCGGAATGCCGACGGCCGCCATGCCCCGGTACCAGACCACCAGACCGAGGAACTGCGAGCCCGCCGCCACCCACAGCACACCGGCCACCCCGTGCGCGGTCCAGACGACCGGCTCGTACGACAGCGCGACCACCGCGGCCGGCACGGTCAGCGGCAGGCAGCACACCAGCGCCCAGCCGATGACCTGCCAGCCCGGCATGATCCGGGCCAGCCGGCCGCCCTCGGTGTAACCGGCCGCGCACACCACAAGGGCCGCGAACAGGTAGGTGTCGGCCGTCGTGAGCCCCCCACCGCTCTGCGTGATGGTGAACGCCAGCACGGCCGCCGCGCCCGCCAGGGCCGCCGCCCAGAAGGTGCGGGACGGGCGGACGCCCGTGCGCAGGGCCGAAAAGAGGGCGGTGGTCAGCGGGAGCAGGCCCACCACGACGGCCGCGTGCGAGGTGGTGGAGGTCTCCAGGGCGAGCGTGGTCAGCATCGGGAAACCGAGCACGACCCCGGCCGCGACGACCGCCAGCCCCGCCCAGTGCCGGCGCTCGGGCAGTCGTACCCGCAGGAACAGCAGGCAGCCGCCCGCCATGGCCGCCGCCAGCACACTCCGCACCGCCACCAGCGCCCACGGCCCGAAGCCCTCCAGGCCCCAGGCCGTGGCCGGGAAGGTGAGGGAGAAGGCGACGACACCGAGCGCGGCCTGCAGGGTGCCGAGCCGCTGGGAGGAGCGGGCGGCCGCGGGCGGGGCCGGGGCGGCGGCCGGGGGAGTGCTGACCGCTATCGAGGTCGGGCTGGTAGCGCTACTCTCTGCTCTCATGCAAGAGCGTAGCAGCGTCGTGGAACTGGCGGAACGGCTGCGACGGGACCTCGACCGCTACTCGCCGGGTGGAAAGCTCCCGTCGAGCCGGGCCCTCGTCGAGCGGTTCCGGGTGAGTCCGGTGACCGTCTCCCGGGCGCTGGCCCAGCTGGTCGCGGAGGGCCTGGTGGTCACCCGGCCCGGCGCCGGCGCCTTCAAGGCCGCGCCGCGCACCGCGGCCGAGCCGGTCGGGGACACCTCCTGGCAGGAGGTGGCGCTCAGCGCCGACGGCGCCCTGGACGTCGTCCCGCGCACCGTCGACGCCTCCGGGGTCACGGTGTGCCTGGCCGCCCCGCCGCCCGGTGTGCTGGAACTCAGCGGCGGTTACCTGCACGCCTCCCTGGAGCCCGAGCGCGCGATGGCGGCGGCACTGGCGCGGGCCGGCCGCCGCCCCGGGGCCTGGGGCCGGCCGCCGCTCGACGGACTGCCGGAGCTGCGCGAGTGGTTCGCCCGCGACATCGGCGGCACCGTCACCGCGGCCGAGGTGCTGATCGCCTCCGGTGGCCAGTCCGCCCTGGCCACCGCCCTGCGCGCGCTCGCCCCGCCCGGCGCCCCGGTCCTGGTCGAGTCGCCCACCTATCCCGGCATGCTCGCCATCGCCCGCGCCGCCGGCCTGCGTCCGGTCCCGGTCCCGGTCGACCCCGACGGGGTGCGCCCCGCTCTGCTCGCCGACGCCTTCCGGGCCACCGGAGCCCGGGTGTTCGTCTGCCAGCCCCTCTTCCAGAACCCGACCGGCGCCGTCCTCGCCCCGGACCGCCGCGCCGAGGTGCTGCGCATCGCCCGCCAGGCCGGCGCGTTCGTGATCGAGGACGACTACGTGCGACGGCTGGTGCACGCGGACGCGGGCCCGCTGCCCCGTCCGCTCGCCGCCGACGACCCCGAGGGAGTCGTCGTGCATGTCGGCTCGCTCACCAAGGCCACCTCGCCGAGCTTCCGGGTGGCCGCTCTGGCCGCCCGCGGCCCGGTGCTGGAACGCCTCCGCGCCATCCAGATCGTCGACACCTTCTTCGTCCCGCGCCCCCTCCAGGAGGCCGCCCTCGAACTCGTCGGCTCCCCGGCCTGGCCCCGCCACCTGCGCAACCTCGCGGCCGAGCTGAAGACCCGCCGCGACACCCTCACCGGTGCCCTCGCCCACCACATCCCCGAACTCGCGCTCCCGCACATCCCCTCCGGCGGCTACCACCTCTGGCCGCGCCTGCCCGACGGCACCGACGACACCACCCTGACCGCCGCCGCCCTCCGCGCCGGGGTCGCCGTCACCCCCGGCCGCCCGTACTTCAGCGCCGAGGCCCCGGCTGCCCACGTCCGCCTGAGCTTCGCCGCGGTCGCGGGCACGGGCGAGCTCCTGGAGGGGGTACGACGCCTGCGGGCCGCCTGCCACGAGGTGCTGCGTCCCAGACCCTGAAATCCGATCGACGCCGACGCGCCCGACCGGCGAGGATCCCGGCATGAGCGACGCACCCGGCCTCCCCGAGGGCTACGAGTTCTCCGCCGACACCGACCGCGTGGACGTCGAGCGCGTCCACCGCTGGCTGGCGACCGACGCCTACTGGGCGACCGGCCGCCCGCTGGAACAGCACAGGCGCGCGATGGCGGGCTCGCTCAACTTCGGCGTCTACGAGACCCTCACCGGCGAGCAGGTGGCGTACGCGCGCGTGGTGACCGACCAGGCGCTGTTCGCCTGGCTCTGCGACGTCTACGTCGACCCGGCGGTGCGCGGCAAGGGCGTCGGCACGGCCATGGTCGGCGCGGTCCGCGAACACCTGCGGCCCCACGGCGTGCGGCGCGTGCTGCTGGCCACCCACGACGCCCACGGGGTCTACGCGAAGCTCGGATTCGCCCCGCTCGAACACCCGGACCAGTGGATGGCGCTCTACTACACGTCGTCGCCCGAGTGAGATTCCGGCCGACTTGTCGGACACCTCCTGACCTTTGAGTAACATTTCCTCCACGTCCGGCAACTCGCCACCCGATCGCCCTTGACCTGCGCACATGCGCGTCACACCATCGCCGCATGGCGCTTCGGGTCACGTTCGTCGCGGCCGCGCGCAGCTCGCCGCTGCTCGCGGAGCGCTTCGAGGACGATCGCCCGCTGGACACGGCGGGCTGGGACGAGGTGCAGCATGTCGCCCATGAGCTGGTGCCCCTCGCGGCGGCCGAGCTGCGCTACTGCTCGCCGACCCCGCGCAGCCGCGCGACCGGCGACGCCCTGGGCTACGCACCGCTGGTCCAGCTCGCCCTGCGTGACTGCGACATGGGCCGCTGGCGCGGGCTGACGCTGGGCGAGGCGATGGCCAGGGAGCCGGACCAGGTGGACGCCTGGCTCACCGACCCGCGCGCCACCCCGCACGGCGGTGAGTCGCTGCTCGCGTTCATCTCCCGGGTCGGCGGCTGGCTCGACACCCGCCCTGTGGGCGACGGCGACCGGATCGTCGCCGTCGCCGAGCCCTCGGTGATCCGGGCCGCCCTCGTCTACGCCCTCAAGGCGCCCCCCTCGACCTACTGGAACATCGACGTACGCCCCCTGTCGACGACCACGGTGACGGGGCGGGGCGGCCGCTGGAACCTGCGCTTCGATCCGGCTTCGGCTCAGACATCCCGCGCGTAGCCGCTCCGCTCGGAGGGCCGTGCCGTCGTCGGCCGCGGCGCCGTTGCGGGCTGCTCGTGCCCACGCGGCGATGACCGCGGATCCCCTACAGCCTCGCGCCCCTGCGGGGACGCTGGTGTACCTACGTGGTTCGCAGAAAGTGCCGTGTCGGGCCGTCGACCGTCCGCCGCGCCGTCGTGGCTGGTCGCGCCCACGCGGCGGCAGCCGCACCTTCCCTACGGCCCCGCGCCCCTTCGGGGCGCCCCTCGCGCACGTACTCGGTCGACAACACCAGGTCCTTCGCCGGGCCGCCCACCCGCCAGACCGTGCGCCAGTGGTCGGCGTCCCGGACGGTGAACTCGCCGCGGTAGAGGTCGGCCGCGCAGGGATGGTCGGCGACGTACCGACCCGACGTCAGGTCCAGGTCGTGGAAGGGACGACCGTCGGCGAACCGGACGTCCGCCGTCCCCGGCCGCGCACCGGGCAGGAACCGCAGGGTCCGCTCGGCGGGCCGGGCCACGCCCTGCCAGGTGAAGATCCCCGATTCCTCGTGCAGCAGGCCGCCGCCGTCCAGCGGCCGGAACACGGTGGCACCCTCGAAGCGGCCCTCGGCCCCGCTCGCCAGATCTCGCACGGTCCGGTCCACTCTCCACCGTCCGCCGAGATAGGCCAGCACATCGGGTACCGGCCGGAAGCCGCCCACGATCACCCCTTCTCCGGCCACGGAGAGCCGGTCGGCGCGCCGCCCAGGCCGCCGCCCGCCGTGCCGCGACGCGGGATGTACCGTGCCGGCTGGGCGAAGGCCTCCGGGGCCACGGCGAGTCCGCCGAACACGATCAGTCAGGGCAGCAGCGTCCGCATGCCCCCGACCCTACGCCCGCCCGGACGCTCGGCCGAGGCACCCTGGATCCCCCGCCCCATTGATGCGCTCATGCCCCTTCCTTATCTTGCCGTTCGAAGTGCTGACCGTTGTCCGAAATTTCGAATGACGCAATTCTCCTCACGAGCCGCGGAGTATCCATGTCACGCACCACGCGCACCCGGCTGAGACTCGGCCTGGGGGCAAGCGCTGTCACCAACTCCGGCTGCAACACCGGCATCCGTGTCGAGGACGGCAAGAGGTACGACTTCTCCGTCTGGGCCCGTGCCGCCGGCGGCACGACCCTCACCGTCGGCCTCGCGGACTCCGGCGGCACCCTCGCCACCGCCCGCCAGGTGACCGTGAAGAAGCACGGCTGGGCCCGCTACAGGGCGACCTTCACCGCCACCCGGACCAGTTCCGCCGGCCGCCTCACCGTGGCCACGGCGGACGCCGCCGCGCTCGACATGGTCTCCCTCTTCCCGCGCGACACCTACAAGCACGAGCCCAACGGCCTGTGCAAGGACCTCGCCGAGAAGGAAGACCGGCGACCTGATCGTCAAGGTCGTCAACGCCCAGTCCGCGGCG
This sequence comes from Streptomyces sp. NPDC086519, assembly GCF_040686075.1. Taxonomy (NCBI): domain Bacteria; kingdom Bacillati; phylum Actinomycetota; class Actinomycetes; order Kitasatosporales; family Streptomycetaceae; genus Streptomyces; species Streptomyces sp. NPDC086519. The sequence continues at coordinate 281,294 of NZ_JBFBJL010000001.1, read as the reverse complement.
GCCCGTACCACCCTCGACCTCGGTGGCGCCGAGGTCGCCAGGAAGGCCAGGGTGTCCACGCCGGCGGCGGCGCCCGGCGCGGTGAACACCGAGACGTCCACCGTGGTCGCCCCGGTCACGTCCACCTTCACCGGGGTCTCCGACAGGTTCACCTACACCTTCCCGGCGAACTCGATCACCTTCCTGCGCATCAGGCAGAAGTAGTGTCCGGCGCGGGCTGCTGGCCGACCGGCAGCAGCCCGCGCTCGGCGAAGACCTTCCTGGCGACCAGGGTGGCGTTGAGCGCCTTGGGGAAACCGCAGTACCCGGCGGAGTGCAGCAGCGCCTCGACGATCTCCTCGGGCGTGAGCCCCGCGTTGAGGGAGAAGTTGACGTGCACCTCCAGCTGGGGCTCGCAGCCGCCCAGTGCGGTGAGCATGCCCAGCGTCACCAACTGCCGGTCGCGGGGCGGCAGCTGGGGCCGGGAGTAGATCTCGCCGAAGCCCCAGGCGACCACCTGGTGACCCAGTTCGGGGCTGATGTCGGCCAGGGCGTCGAGGACCCGTGGCCCGGTGCCGCCGTCCACCTGGCCCAGGACCTCAAGGCCGCGGGCGAAACGCTCGTCACGGGTGGTGCTCTCGCTCATGTCGGCTCTTCCGTTCTCTTGGCAAACGGTCGGTTCGCAAACAGTCGGTTCGGAAGCGGTCGGTTCGGAAGCGGTCTCTTCGGAACCGGTCCCTTCGGAAACGGTCAGGACACGAACGCTAGGAGCTGGAGCGCGCTCCAGGTCAAGCCGGCAGTGCCGTCACCCCAACGCCCGCAGTGCGGCGACCTGTTCACCGAGGAAGTCCCGGCTCCAGCGTGCGTGATCCCCGACGTAGCCCCGGGGGCCGCACTCCACGACGAGGATCAGGCCCAGATAGAGGCCGTAGAGGGCGAGGCGGTGGCGCAGGGCGGGGGAGAAGTCGAGGCGGCCGCCCGCCGCACGGTACCCGGCCACCAGGTCGCTGTCCGGGCCGACGTCCCCGCCGAACCCCAGGGAGACCAGTTCGGCGGCAGGGTCGCCCCAGAAGGCCCGCTCGTGGTCGATGAGGCCCGTGATCCTGGGAGCGTCCGCCCGGCCGTCGACGAAGATGTTGCCCGGCCAGAGGTCGAAATGGACGAGCCTGGGCTCGGTGACCTGGTCGAGCGCCTGCCCGCCCTCGGCCACCAGGGCCCGTATCCCGGCGGCCGGCACCCCGAGGTCGGAGTCCCAGCGGGCCGCGTCCTCCAGCAGGGCCTCCACCATGGCCGTGAAGGCGGTGCGCCAGTCGGCCGCGGACAGCTCGGCCCCGGGTGCCGGATAGCCGTAGCGGCCGTCCTCGGAGGTCAGGGTGTGCAGCCGGGCGGTGACCACGCCCAGCTCGTGACGCAGCGCCGAGGCGGTGGCCGGCGGAAGCTGCTCGGCGGCCTTGTCCCAGGGTGCGCCCTCCAGCACGGAGACGGCGAGGAAGTCGTCTCCCTGGTACAGCAGTTCGGGGGCCGGTACCGCTCCCTCGGCGAGGTCGGCCAGACGCCGGTAGACCATGGCCTCGGTGGCCATGATCCCGTGTTCGTACCGCAGCACGGGAGCCTCGGCGGGCGGCGCGAGCTTCACCACGGCCGGACGTCCGTCGTCGAAGCGGACCCGGTAGGCGGTGTTGAACCAGCCGTCGGTGAGTTCCTCCTCCAGCCGGCATCCGACGCCCGCCGACTCGCGGAGGAGCGTGTCGAGTTCGGTGGCGGACAACCGGCGCTTGGTCAGGCTCTGCATGCGGCGACTCGCTCTCGTCCGGCGGGGCGGTGCGTTGCGGCGGGCTGCGGTGCTTTGAGCTGCGGTGCGTTGAGCTGTGGTGCGTCGAGCTGCGGTGCGTGGGAGCGCTTGCGAAGATACGGGATCCGGGTCAGCCGTGGCCCCGGCTCCGGATGACCTCCGCGGCTTCGAGGAGTGCGCGCAGAACGGTGCGCACAGCCCTGCGGGCCGTGCGCTCGGGGCGGTGGAGCACGTCGATGTGGCGGTGGGCCCCGATGCCGTCGAGCGGCCTGAGGACGACGCCCTGGTGCGGTCGGGACGTCCAGCGGGGCATCAGGGCGACTCCGCCGCCCGCGGCGACCACCTCGGCGACCACGGCGATCTCGTTGACGCGATGGACGATGTCGACGCTGCGCCCGGCCGCCGCCGCGATGGCCTCGACCGTGGCCAGCAGCGGGAAACCGTCGTGCACGGTGATCCAGGGCTGCTCGGCGACGTCGTGCGCGGTCAGGGCGGGCCGTGCGGCCAGCGGATGGCCGACGGGCAGGGCGATGTCGAGCGGTTCGCGCAGCAGCGGGGTGGCCGTGGCGGTCCGGGGCCAGGGCGGGGCGTGGTCCAGGCGGTGCGCCAGGACCAGGTCGTAGGTGCGGGTCAGGGGCGGGAACCCGGCCTGGGCCACGTCCTCGTCGTGCAGGGCGAGCCGAGGGGATCCCGGCCCGCTCAGCCGTCGTAGCAGCAAGGGGTAGAACGCGGCGGCCCCGCTGTGGAAGGCCGCGACCGACACCGCGCCGTCGGGTTCGTCGACGTACGCGTCGATGGTGTGGCGGGCCCGGGCCAGCGCCGTCTCGACGCCGATCGCCGCGTCCGCCAGGGCCTGTCCGGCCGGCGTGAGGACCAGCCGGCGGCCGGCCCGCTCGGTGAGGGGGACCGGGACCGAGCGCTGGAGCAGGCGCAGTTGCTGCGAGATCGCCGAGGGGGTCACCCGCAGCGCCTCGGCGACCGCCGTGACGCTGCCCAGTTCGCCCAGCTCCCGCAGGACCCGCAGCTGCCGTTCGTCCACGGTGTGAGTGTAGCTCCGCTAAAGGATTGGTTGAGAAGGTCGTCGTTTACTTCAACGGGCAGGTCGTGAATCGTGAACGGCATGCCGACCAGCCGCCGTATCGACGTGGTGCTCCTGGCCGTCGCCGTCGTCTGGGGCTCCAGCTACCTGACGGCGAAGACCGCCACGGACGCCCTTCCCGTCCCGACCGTCCTCTTCGTGCGCTACGCCGTCGCCGCACTCGCCTGCGCGGCCGTACCGCGCCGGCGCGGCGGCCCGGCCGCTGGCCTTGGGGGCCTGACCCGGGACGAGAAGGTGTACGGCTGCCTGCTCGGGCTCACCCAGGCCGCCGTCCTCGTCCTGGAGACGTACGGCGTCGCCCACACCAGCGCCGGGAACGCGGGCCTGATCATCAGCCTCACCCTGGTCCTCACCCCTGTCCTGGACCGGGTCGCCCTGCCGGGCAGGTTCTTCCTCGCCGCCGGGGTCTGCATGGCGGGCGTCGGACTGCTCGTCTCCGGCAACGGGCTGCGCGCTCCCGGAACCGGTGATCTGCTGATGCTCGCGGCGGCCGTGGTCCGCGCCGGTCATGTGGTGCTGGTCGGCCGGGTGACCGCGGGCCGGGCCCTGCGCCCGCTGCAACTGACCGCCGTGCAGTGCGCCGTCGGCGCCGTCCTCTTCCTGCCGCCCGCGGCCCCCGGGCTGCCGGCGCTCGCCCGGACCGGCGCCGCCACCTGGGCCCAGCTCCTCTATCTGGCCCTCTTCTGCGGCCTGTTCGCCTTCCTCGCCCAGACCTGGGCGGTCCAGCGCACCTCCGCGACCCGGGCCGGACTGCTGCTGGGCACCGAACCGGTGTGGGCCCTGCTGGTCGGCACCGGCCTCGGCGGCGAGCGGCTCACCGCTCTCTCCGTCCTGGGGGCCGCACTCGTCGTCACGGGGACGTACTGGGGTCAGTCCGTCGAACGCGCCCATCGCCGGCTCGCGCCGGTGACGGCGGGCGAGGGCGTACCCCGGAGTGCCGGTACAGGCGTCTCACGGGCGCGTTAACCTGCGAATCATTTCCCGGAAATCTTTTGTTTCCTCTGAGGTCGCGAATTCTTTCCGTAATGCGCGCGGATTCGGAATTCGATTGACCACTTCACGGGCATGGCACAACCATCAGGAACCTCTCCCCGTCTAAGTCGGCGAAACACCGACTTTCGGGGAGTGACGACCCCGTTTTTATCTGGGGGCCGCACGGAATGAATAGCACCACGCCGGCCGGGCGCGAACAGGGGGCGAGACCGGCAGGGGGCGAGGAAGAACGGGAAACCGGCCCGGTGAAATGGGGGAGCGCTGATCCGCGAGCGGTCGCCGCGCTGCTCGCGGCACTTCTCGCCACCCTGGCGTTCTGCGCCGCCGACGTGATCGCCCGCAGCTACCCGTTCGGGCCCCGCACCCGCAGCGTCAACGACCTCGGCAACCAGTACGTGCCCTTCCACGCCCACCTGTGGGACCTGCTGCACGGCAGGGCGGACGGCGGGCTCCTCGTCAACTGGCAGTCCGGCTACGGCTCCAGTTTCCTGCCGGACCTCGGCACCTACGTCAGCAGCCCGTTCGCGCCGCTGGTCGCGGTCTTCCCGCGTGACGAGATCGACCTCGCGGTGTACGTGATCACCGTGCTGAAGACCGCGGTCGCCGGCGCCGCCATGGCCTGGCTGCTGATGAGCCTGCGCCGGGGCCGCTGGTGGGCGGCCGGCGTGCTGGGCGCCTCCTACGCCCTGTGCGGCTGGAGCCTCGCCCTCGCCGCGTTCAACCCGATGTGGCTCGACGGCCTGATCGCACTGCCGCTGCTCTGCCTGGTCGGCGAGTGGGCGACGGCCGGCCGGCGCCTGGTGCCCGGGGCCCTGATCGTGGCGCTTGCCTGGATCGCCAACTTCTACACCGCCTACATGGCGACCCTCGGCGCCGCCCTGGTGCTGCTGCTCCGGCTGGTGCTCGCCGAGCTGCCGTGGCGGCGCGCCCTGGCGGTGGCGGGCCGGGCCGCGGTGACCTTCGCGCTCGGCATCGGGCTGGCCGCGCCGCTGGTGATCGTCGTGTACTCCGGCACCCAGCACGCATACCCGGGCCGCGAGGGCCACTTCGCCCCGGTCGGCACCGAGGACCTGCTGGCCCGGCTGCTGCCGACGACCTACGGCTACGGCTCGCCGGCCCTCTACGTCGGCATCACCGCGCTGGTGCTCGCCCTCGCCCTGCCCTTCCACCGGAGGGTCCCGGTCCGGGTGCGGGCCGGCTGGACGGTGCTGGTGCTCGCGGTGGCCCTGTCGCTCCAGTGGGCGCCCACCAGCCTGGCCTGGCACGCCTTCGCCGTCCCGAACGGCAGCTTCTACCGGCAGGCCTTCGTGCTCTGCGGCCTGCTGGTCATCGCCGCCTGGCACGCCCTGGCCTACGGGCTGCCGGACCGGCGGGCACTCGGCGCGGCCGCCGTCCTGCTGGCCCTGATCGCCGCCGTCGCGAGCCGCAGCTCCCTGACCCGGCACCACAGCCACCACACCTGGCCGGTGGTGCTGCTCGCGGTCGCGGGCACGCTCGGCGGACTCGCGCTGCTCCGCCTCAGGAACGCCAGGCCCGCGCTGGCAGGCCTGGCGGTGGCGCTGCTGATCGGCGCGCAGTTCGGCGAGTCCGCCGCCACCGCGGCCGTGGCCACCGGGACGCGGCTCGGCCAGATGGACGACTACGCGCCCTGGGGGGAGCGCCAGCAGAAGGAGGCGGACGCGGTCGCGAGCGCCGACGCCTGGCCCGCGTACCGCACCGAACCCGGCCGCGAGCAGACCGTCGCGAACGACCCGATGACGGTCGGCGGCCAGGGCTCCCAGTACTACAGCAGTCTCACCGCCGACGTCCTCAGCCGCACCCTCACCGCGCTCGGTGACGGCTGGACCTCGCGCGGCCGCAGCCTGCAGTCCCTCGACAACCCGGTCACCGACGCGGTCTTCTCGGTGGGCGCCCGGGTGCACAACCCGCCGGACCCGCACCAGAAATGGCTGCCCCAGGGCGGCGGCCCGTCCACCGTCACCCGCGAGGACGTACCACCGCTGGTGACGGTGCGGCCCACCGCCGCGCACTCCACGCCCGCCTCCTTCGGCCCCTCGCCGTACCGCAACCAGGAACTCCTGCTCGGCGCCCGCGTCTACACCCTGCCCCGCACCACCCTCAGCGGTGCGCGCAAGGGGGACGCGGCCCGGGGCCTGCTGGTCGACGGAGCGGGGCGGATCACCGCCCGGTGCCGGCCCGGGAGTTCGGTCTTCCTCTGGGCGCCGCACTACTCCGGTACCGCACAACTCGCCGACGGCGGCGAGCGGAAGCTGTTCCGGTCCGACGCCGCGGGCACGAAGATCGCCGCGATGCAGCCGCTCGGCACGGTACGCGCCGCTGGGCAGGTCCGGATCCGCCTCGAACCCAACCGGCTCAGCCGGGTCCCGGCGCAGGGCGCGGTCGGCTGCCTCGACACCGCGCGACTGCGCACCGCCGTACAGCACCTGAAGTCCACCGGCGCGACCAGGGTGACCGTCTCCGACGGCACCGTGCACGCCCAACTGCCCGCCGGCAGCAGGGGAACCGCCGTCGTGGCCGCCCCGCGGATCGCCGGCTGGCGCTGCTCCGCCGACGGCGCCGAGGCCGCGGCGGGCGAGTTCCACGGCCTGATCGCCGTCCCGCTGAACGGCTCCGCAGCCAGCCTCACCTGCACCTTCCACCCGCCCGGACTGCGCCTGGGCACCGCGGTCGGCGGCGCCTCGCTGCTGGCCCTGATCGCCGTCGGCGCCGTCTCGGCCGTACGCCGCAGATCCGCCACCCGCCCCGGCGAGCGCACGACCACCGCTCACTGACCCGTCCCCAGGGGGAAGAACCCATGCTGATATCGATCGTCGCGCCCTGTTACAACGAGGAAGACGTCATAGAGCGCTTCCACGAGCAGGTCCAGAAGATCGCCAACCAACTCCTCCCGCTCGGCCACGACATGGAGTTCGTGTACGTCGACGACGGCAGCCGCGACCGCACGCTGACCCTCCTCAGCCGGATCGCCGACCGCGACTCACGCGTCCGGTACGTCTCCTTCAGCCGCAACTTCGGCAAGGAGGCGGCCCTGCTGGCCGGGCTGAAGCACGCCACCGGCGACGCCGTGGTCGTCATGGACGCCGACCTCCAGCATCCGCCGGAACTCATCAAGCGCATGGTCGAACTGCGCGGCGAGGGCTACGACCAGGTCATCGCCAGGCGCACCCGGCAGGGCGACCGCTTCACCCGCACGCTCACCGCCCGCCTCTACTACCGGCTCATCAACCGGATGGTCGACGTCGAACTCGTCGACGGCGTGGGCGACTTCCGGCTGATGTCGCGCCGGGTGGTGGACGCGGTCGTGGACCTCACCGAGTACAACCGGTTCTCCAAGGGCCTGTTCGCCTGGGTCGGCTTCCCCTCCACCACCTTCGAGTACGAGAACGCGGTGCGCGAGCACGGCACCAGCTCCTGGTCGTTCCGCAGCCTGCTCAACTACGGCCTCGACGGCCTGCTCTCCTTCAACAACCGCCCGCTGCGCGCCGCGCTCTATCTCGGCATGACCCTGCTGGCGCTGGCCGGTGTCTACACGGCGTGGATCGTGGGCGCGGCGATGATCAACGGTGTGCAGACGCCCGGCTATGTCACCATCATTACAGCCGTCACCGCCCTGGCCGGGGTGCAGATGATCATGCTCGGGGTCATCGGCGAGTACACCGGCCGGATCTACTACGAGGTCAAGGGGCGCCCGCACTTCCTGGTGAAGGCGACGAACGTGGATCGAGCGGACAGCCGCACCCGCGGCACGACGAAGGACCTCATTCCCTGATGCCGAACGCCCTGTCGACCGCCACCGAACCCGCCACCCGTCCGATATCGGGGCAGATCATCACCTTCGCACTGGTGGGCGTCGTCAACACGGCGACGTACTACGGCCTTTACCTGCTTTTTCTGAGGTATTTGCCGTACCTCGCCGCGCATGTTCTCGCGTTTCTGCTGAGCATGATCGGTTCGTTCTTCCTCAATGCGCGTTTCACTTACCGGACGCGTCCCACCTGGCGGAAATTCCTGCTGTTTCCGCTGACCAACGCGACCAATTTCGTGATCACCACGGTGGGTGTGTACGTGATCGTCGACGTGCTGCACGTGGGCAGCCACTTCGCCCCGCTGCTGGCGTCGGCGACGGCGATTCCGGTGACGTTCGTCGTCTCCCGCTGGGTGATGCTGCCCCGCCCGGACGCGGTGCGCGGCTGACCGTTCGCGCGCGGCTCAGCGCGCGATCTCGACGGTCTCCAGCGGGCGGTCCTGCCAGGCGGCCCGGTCGGCGCTGATGGCGCTCGCGGCCCGCAGCAGCAGCGGCAGGTGATGCCCGACGAGGGTGTCCACCGAGGTCTCGGCGGCGTGCGCGTTGACGTTGACGGCGGCGACCACCTTCCCGTCCCCGTCCCGCAGGGGCGCGGCGACCGAGCGGATGCCCAGCGCCAGATCCTCGTCGGTGACCGCCCAGCCCTTGGCCCGAACGTCGCGCAGCGCGGTGTCGATCTCGTCCCGCCCCGGCGTCCAGCGCGGGGTGATGCCCGAACGGCTCGGCTCGGCCAGCGTCCTGTCCAGTTCGCCGGGGGAGAGCGCGGCCAGCAGGACCTTGCCGAGCGAGGTCTGCAGCGCCGGGAACCGGGTGCCGATCGTGACGGCCAGCGTCACCAGTTTCGGCACCGCGACCCGGGCGACGTAGACGATGTCGGAGCCGTCCAGCTGCGCGATCGAGCAGGACTCGCCGGTCTGCGCGACCAGCTCCCGCAGGTGGGGCCGGGCCAGCTCCCACAGGTTCGTCGAACCGATATAGGCCATCCCCAGATCCAGCACCCGGGGCGTGAGCGAGAAGCCGCGCTCCTCGGAGCGGACATAGCCGAGCTCCGTGAGCGTGATGAGGATCCGCCGGGCGGTGGGCCGGGCCAGGCCGGTGACGGCCGCGATCTCGCTGAGCGTCAACGAGGAGGTGCCGGGCGGGAAGCAGCGCAGCACGTCCAGCCCCCGGGCCAGGGCCTCGATGAACTCGGGATTTCCGTCTCGACGCATGACGCCAGGCTAGCGGAACGGACATCGGTCCGGCTGCCCCGTGCTGTCCTCATCTGGGTCGTCGGTGCGGAGAGCTTGCCCTGGGCCCCGGACCGCTGCATGATGACCGCTGTGCGGACGAGTGTCCGCACAGCGGCGGAGGGGCCGAATCAAGGAGGATTCCCATGGCCTTCGTGACGGAGGAGAATCTCACCGACCTCGCGGAGAAACGCTGGGCCACAGCACACTCGCCCCGGCTCGCCGAGCTGATGACGGCGCTGGTGCGGCACCTGCACGCCTACGCCCGCGAGGTGAACCTCACCGAGGACGAGTGGGCCGCCGCCGTCGGCTGGCTCGCCGCGACCGGCCGGATCTGCGACGACAAGCGCCAGGAGTTCATCCTCGCCTCCGACGTGCTCGGCCTGAGCACCCTCGTCGTCCAGCTCAACAACCGGTTCGCGCCCGAGGCCACCCCGGCCACCGTCCTCGGCCCGTTCCACATCGACGGCTCCCCGGCCGCGCCCTTCGGCGCCGACATGTCCGACGGCATCCCCGGCGTCCCGCTGTTCGTCACCGGAAGGGTCCTCGGCCCGGACGGCACCCCGCTGCCGGACGTCGTCCTCGACGTGTGGCAGGCCGACGCCGACGGCGCCTACGAAGCCCAGCTCCCGGAGGTCGACGAGGCCCGGCTGCGGGCGAAGTACCGCACCCGCGCCGACGGCACCTACTGCGTCCGCACCATCGCCCCGCGCGGCTACGCCATCCCGATGGACGGCCCGGTCGGCGACCTGATCGCCCGGACCGGGATCAGCCACTTCCGTCCCGCGCACATCCACTTCCTCATCGACCACCCCGGCCACGACCGGCTCATCACCCACCTGTTCCAGGAGGGCTCCGACTACCTGGACAGCGACGTCGTCTTCGGCACCAAGGACCGGCTCGTCGTGAGCTTCACCGAGCGGCCGGCCGGCCCCACCCCCGACGGCGGCACCCTCACCGGACACTGGCTGCACGCCGAGTACGACTTCGTCCTCAACGCCCCCGCCGACCGGGCCCGGCCGTGAACCTCGGGCTGCTCCTGCTGCGGCTGCTGCTCGCCGCGCTGCTGTGCGGCCACGGCGCCCAGAAGCTGTTCGGCCGGTTCGGCGGCGCCGGACCCGACGGCACCGCCGCCGTCTTCGAACGCTGGGGCTTCGTCCCCGGCCGCCCTCTGGTGCTGCTCGCCGGAACGGCCGAACTGGCCGGAGCGGCGTCCCTCGCGGCCGGGCTGCTCACCCCCGGCGGCAGCGCGGTCGTCGTCGGCACCATGACCGTAGCCGCGGCGGCGACCGCGCCGAGCGGCTTCTGGGCCCAGCAGGGCGGCTGCGAGGTCCCGTTCTGGTACGGCGCCGTGGCCGCGGTCCTCGCCTTCACCGGGCCCGGCGCCTGGTCGCTCGACCACGCCGCCGGGCTCGACGGACTCGACGGCTACGGATGGGGCACCGGCGCGCTGGCGCTGGGGCTCGCCACCGCCGCCGTACCGCTGACATCCCGTTCCCGGGTGCTGCGCGCCCGGGACGCAGATCACGACGAGGTGACCTGATGAACACCGACACCCCACGCCCCGGCGACCCGGACGTGACCCGCCCCGGCGACTTCCCCGCCGGCCGTCCGATCCTCTTCCGCGGCGCGACCGTGCTGTCCATGGACCCGGCCATCGGTCTGCTCGACCGTGGCGACGTCCTGGTGCGGGGCGAGCGGATCGAGAGCGTCGGGCGGGACCTGCCGGCCCCCGAGGACGCCGTCGTGGTCGACGCCACGGGCGGCATCCTGATGCCCGGCATGGTCGACACCCACCGGCACATGTGGCAGACCGCGCTGCGCGGCTTCGGCGCCGACTGGACGCTGTCGCAGTACTTCGTCTTCTACTACCTCAACTGGGGCGGGATCTTCCGCCCAGAGGACATCCACGCGGGCAACCTGCTCTCCGCGGTCGAGGCGCTCGACACCGGTGTCACGACCACCGTCGACTGGTCCCACGGCCTTCAGACCCCCGAGCACGGTGACGCGGCGGTCGAGGCCCTGCGCGCCGTCCCCGGCCGCTTCGTCCTCGCCTACGGCAACCTGCTCGGCGCCCCCTGGGAGTGGGCCAACGCCCCCGAGTTCCGGGCCTTCGTGGACCGCCACTTCTCGGCCCGCGACGACCTGCTCGGCCTCCAGCTCGCCTTCGACGTCACGGGCGACCAGGCCTTCCCCGAGAAGGCCGCGTTCGAGGCGGCCCGCGAGCTCGGCCTGCCGGTCACCACCCACGCCGGGGTGTGGGGCGCCACCAACGACGACGGCATCCGGCTGATGTGGGAACACGGGTTCATGACCCCCGACGTCACCTACGTGCACTCCGCCACCCTCGCCGAGGACTCCTACCAGCGGATCGCCGCCTCCGGCGGCACGGTGTCGGTGTCGGCGGAGAGCGAGCAGAACGCCGGCCAGGGCTACCCGCCCACCTGGCGGCTGCGCCGCCACGGCATCCCCGTGTCGCTGTCCATGGACACCAGCGTCTGGTTCAGCGCCGACCTGTTCTCCGCCATGCGCGCCACGCTCTCCGCCGACCGCGCCCGCGAGCACCTGGAGGCCCACACGGCCGGGGAGACCGTCGCCCACCACCGGCTGCGCGCCCGGGACGTCGTGGAGTGGGCCACCATCGGCGGCGCCCGCGTCCTCGGCCTCGACGACCGGATCGGCTCCCTGACCCCGGGCAAGCAGGCCGACCTGGTGCTGCTCAGGAACGACCGGAACCCGGCCATGTTCCCGCTCCTCAACCCCTACGGGCACGTGGTCTACCAGGCCGGACGCGCCGACGTGGACACCGTCCTCGTCAACGGCAGGGTGGTCAAGCACCAGCACCGGCTCGTCGGCGTCGACCTCGGCAGGGCCCGCGACGCCGTCGCCGCCACCGTCGAGCACACCCGCCGCACGCTGGGCGAGGAGGCCTGGCGGGAGGCCATGGCGCCGGAGATCCCGGAGTCCGAGCCGATAGCGAACCCGTACACCTACAGCGACTACCGCGGCGAGGGCGTCGCCGTGCAGCGGACGGAGGACGCGTAAGCCATGACGGACCGGAACGACGGCACCCGGGACGGCGACGACCGCGGGGAGAGCGACCGAGGTACCGGACCGCTCGACGGGCTGCTGGTGGCCGACTTCTCGCGCATCCTGGCGGGCCCGTACGCGACCATGCTGCTCGCGGACCTCGGAGCCGAGGTGGTGAAGGTCGAGTCCCCCGCGGGGGACGACACCCGCACCTGGATGCCGCCGGTCCGCGACGGGGTGTCGACCTATTACCTCGGGATCAACCGCGGCAAGCGGTCGATCGCGCTCGACCTCCGGGACGCCGAGGACGCGGGCCTGGCCAGGGAGCTGGCCCGGCGCGCGGACGTGGTCATCGAGAACTTCAAACCGGGCGGAATGGCCAGGTACGGCCTGGACTACGACTCGGTCAGCGCCGGCAACCCGGGCCTGGTGTACGCCTCCATCAGCGGTTTCGGCACCGGTGCCGGGCGCGAGGTACCCGGCTACGACCTGATGGTGCAGGCCATCTCCGGGCTGATGAGCCTCACCGGAGACCCGGAGGGTCCCGCCTACCGTGCGGGCATCTCGGTGTTCGACGTGATGGCCGGCAACCACGCGGCCATCGGCATCCTGGCCGCGCTGCGGCACCGCGACCGCACCGGGCGCGGCCAGCTCGTCGAGGTGAACCTGCTCTCCTCGGCGCTGACCGGACTGGTCAACCACAGCTCGGCGTACGCCGCCGGCGGCAGCGTGCCCTACCGCATGGGCAACGCCCACCCCAGCGTCTTCCCCTACGAACCGCTGCCGGCGGCCGACCGGGAACTGATCGTGACGGCCGCCAACGACGGCCAGTTCCGCAAGCTGTGCGAGGTGCTGGGCATCCCGGGGACGGCCGACGACCCCCGCTTCCGGCACAACGCCGACCGCACGGCCCACCGTGCGGAACTGCGCCCGATCCTGGTGGAACGGCTGAGCACCCGCACCGCCCTGGAGTGGTTCGACCTGCTCGTGGCCGCCGGGGTCCCGTGCGGGCCGATCAACACCATCGACGGCGGGTTCGCCATGGCCGAGCGCTTCGGCCTGGACCCCGTCGTCGAGGTCGGCGAGGGAGCGCGGGCGGTGCCCACCACCCGGCATCCGATCCGCTTCTCCGAGACGCCCCCGACCTATCGGCTGCCCCCGCCGGAACTCGACGAACACGGCACCGAACTGCGTACATGGCTCGCGAGCGGACCGGAGGACGACCATGTCTGAGCACCCGGGGGCCGGGCCCCAGTACCCGACGGCGCTGGGCGCCTCCTCCGTCGACCGGATCACCCTGCTGGGCCGGGACCTCGCTGCCGACGTGATGGGCGAGGTCGGCTTCGGCGAACTCGCCTTCTGGCTCGCCACGCAGCGCCGTCCCGCGCCCGGCGAGACCCGCGTCTTCGAGGCGGTGCTCGCCGCACTCGCCGACCACGGCTTCACGCCGACCGCGATCACGGCCCGGCTGACGTACCTCTCCGCCCCCGACTCGGTCCAGGGCGCGATCGCCGCCGGGCTGCTGGGCGGCGGCTCGCGCTTCCTGGGCGTCACCGAGGACTGCGGCAGATATCTGCACGACGTCCTGGCCACGGCCGAGGGCGGCCACCCGGCCGACGACGCCGGCTGGGACGAGCTCGCCCGCACCGCCGTCCGCGCCGCGCGCGAGACCCGTCAGCTGATTCCAGGCCTCGGGCACCACGTCCACAAACAGGGCGACCCGCGCACCCCGAGACTGTTCACCGTCGCCGCCGAGGAGGGGCTCGTCGGCCCGCACCTGTCGCTGTTCGCCGCGATCGGCCGGGTCCACCCCGGGATCCTGGGCCGGACCCTGCCGCTCAACGGCGCGGGGACGTGCGGCGCCGCGCTCGCCGACCTCGGCCTCCCGCTGGAGCTGCTGCGCGCCTTCGCCCTGCTCGCCCGCACCGCCGGACTGATCGGCCAGCTCGCCGAGGAGCTGCGCGAACCGGTCGCGCGGGACATCTTCCTCTCGGTGGACCTCAACAACCGCGCGGTACCGCCCCGGCCGTACGACCCACCGGCCTGACGGCCGTCGTCTCCGGGACGGGAACGACGTCGATGCCGACGGTGACCGGGTCCAGCCGGTCGAATCCGGGGGGATGCACGGCGGTCACGCCGGACTCCCGCTCAGCGCCCTGCGGCCGGGCGCCCGAGCCCGGAACCGGCCGACCGCAGGCGCGTCGACGGCCTTGATGTTCACCTGAACGGGTCGCAGTGGCATGCTGGCGATCCCATGCGTCCGCCCGCGACGGCGTTGCATAAAACTGCGGTGAACCGTATAGTCATGCCATCTAGAGGAGGATGGACATGGCGGTACGTGCGGCGGTTGCCGGAGCGAGCGGATACGCGGGCGGAGAGCTCCTGCGCCTGCTCCTCGCCCACCCCGAGATCGAGATCGGCACCCTGACCGGCAACTCCAACGCGGGCCAGCGCCTGGGCGCGCTCCAGCCCCACCTGCTGCCGCTGGCCGACCGGGTGCTGGCGGAGACCACGCCCGAGGCCCTCGCCGGGCACGACGTCGTCTTCCTCGCCCTGCCCCACGGCCAGTCCGCGGCCGTCGCCGAGCAGCTCGGCCCGGACGTCCTCGTCGTCGACATGGGCGCCGACTTCCGTCTGCGGGACCCGGCCGACTGGGAGCGCTTCTACGGCTCCCCGCACGCCGGCACCTGGCCCTACGGCCTTCCCGAACTGCCGGGTGCCCGCGCCGCGCTGGAGGGGTCCAAGCGCATCGCGGTACCCGGTTGCTACCCCACCGCCGTCTCCCTCGCCCTGTACCCGGCCTACGCCGCCGGCCTCGCGGGGTCCGAGGCGGTGATCGTCGCCGCGTCCGGCACCTCCGGCGCCGGCAAGGCGCCCAAGCCGCACCTGCTGGGCAGCGAGGTGATGGGCTCCATGACGCCGTACGGGGTCGGCGGCGGCCACCGCCACACCCCCGAGATGATCCAGAACCTCAGCGCGGTGGCCGGGGAGCGGATCGCCGTCTCCTTCACGCCGACGCTCGCGCCGATGCCACGCGGGATCCTCGCCACCTGCACGGCAGGGGCCACGGCCGGAGTGACGGCCGAGTCCGTCCGCGCCGCCTACGAGAAGGCCTACGCCGACGAGCCCTTCGTCCACCTGCTCCCCGAGGGCCAGTGGCCCGCCACGGCGTCCGTCCACGGTTCCAACGCCGTTCAGGTGCAGGTCGCGTACGACGAGTCCGTGCACCGCATCATCGCGATCAGCGCCATCGACAACCTGACCAAGGGCACCGCGGGCGGTGCCGTCCAGAGCATGAACCTCGCCCTGGGACTCGACGAGACCACCGGACTGACCACGATCGGAGTTGCGCCGTGAGCGTGACGGCAGCGAAGGGATTCACGGCCGCGGGCATCGCCGCCGGGATCAAGGAGAGCGGCAACCCGGACCTGGCCCTCGTGGTCAACGACGGGCCGCGCCGCGCCGCCGCGGGCGTCTTCACCTCCAACCGCGTGAAAGCCGCGCCGGTCCTGTGGTCCGAGCAGGTCATGAAGAGCGGCCAGGTCTCGGTCGTCGTCCTCAACTCCGGCGGCGCCAACGCCTGTACCGGTCCCAAGGGCTTCCAGGACACCCACGCGACGGCCGAGAAGGCCGCCGAGGTGCTGGGGCGCGGCGCCATCGAGGTGGCCGTCTGCTCGACCGGTCTGATCGGCGTGCTCCTGCCCATGGACAAGCTTCTGCCCGGCATCGAGACCGCCGCCGCCCAGCTCTCCGAGCACGGCGGCGAGAAGGCCGCCATCGCCATCAAGACCACCGACACCGTGCACAAGACGTCCGTCGTGACGAAGGACGGCTGGACGGTCGGCGGCATGGCCAAGGGCGCCGGCATGCTCGCCCCCGGCCTCGCCACCATGCTGGTCGTCCTCACCACGGACGCGGCAGTCGAGAGCGAGTCCCTGGACAAGGCGCTGCGCGCCGCCACCCGGACGACCTTCGACCGGGTCGACTCCGACGGCTGCATGTCCACCAACGACACCGTGCTGCTGCTCGCCTCCGGTGCCTCCGGCGTCACCCCGGAGTACGCGGAGTTCGCCGAGGCGGTCCGCGCCGTCTGTGACGACCTCGGCCAGCAGCTGATCCGGGACGCCGAGGGCGCCAGCAAGGACATCAGGGTGGAGGTGGTCAACGCCGCCTCCGAGGACGACGCCGTCGAGGTGGGCCGCGCGATCGCCCGCAACAACCTCCTCAAGTGCGCCATCCACGGCGAGGACCCCAACTGGGGCCGCGTCCTCGCCGCCATCGGCACCACCAGGGCCGCCTTCGAGCCCGACCGGCTCAACGTCGCCATCAACGGCGTCTGGGTGTGCAAGAACGGCGGCGTCGGCGAGGACCGCGAGCGGGTGGACATGCGCTACCGCGAGGTCCACATCGTGGCGGACCTCGCGGCAGGCAACGAGTCCGCGACGATCTGGACCAACGACCTGACGGCCGACTACGTCCACGAGAACAGCGCCTACTCCTCCTGACGCGCCCGCTTGGCGAGTCCGGGACGAGCCTTACACCGCCTCCGCGGGCCAACACCGCCCGCCCGGCGGCTGATCCGAGATCTTTCGAAAGTCGGCTATGACGGTCAATCACTCAGAAGAGCGAAAGTCTTCGACGCGCAAGCACACAGCCTTGCCCAAGGCCCAGATCCTCATCGAGGCGCTGCCCTGGCTGGTCCGTCACAACGGCAGGACCGTCGTGATCAAGTTCGGCGGCAACGCCATGATCGACGAGGACCTGAAGGCCGCCTTCGCCCAGGACGTCGTCTTCCTGCACCACGCCGGCCTCAAGCCGGTCGTCGTGCACGGCGGCGGCCCGCAGATCAGCGCCGCCCTCGACCGGCACGGCATCGTCAGCGAGTTCAAGGCCGGGCTGCGGGTCACCACCGAGGACGCCATGGACGTCGTACGGATGGTGCTCGCCGGCCAGGTCCAGCGCGAGCTGGTCAACCTGCTCAACCAGCACGGCCCGCTGGCCGTCGGCCTGACCGGCGAGGACGCGCACACCATCACCGCGACCAAGCACCGGCCCGAGATCGACGGCGAACTCGTCGACATCGGGCGGGTCGGCGAGATCACCGCGATCGACACGGGCGCGATCGAGGCCCTGCTCGCCGACGGCCGGATCCCGGTCGTCTCCTCGATCGCCCGCTCCGAGGACGACGGACATGTCTACAACGTCAATGCTGATACGGCGGCTGCGGCACTCGCTGCTGCTCTGGGCGCCGAAACCCTCATGGTCCTCACCGACGTCGAAGGCCTCTACGAGGACTGGCCGAACTCCGACGAGGTGATCAGCCGCCTCACCGCTTCCCAACTGGAGAAGCTGCTGCCGGAGCTGAGCTCCGGCATGGTGCCGAAGATGGAGGGCTGTCTGCACGCCGTGCGCAACGGCGTCACCACCGCCCGCGTCATCGACGGCCGGGTCCAGCACTCGATCCTGCTGGAGATCTTCACCGACGAAGGCATCGGCACGATGGTCGTGCCCGACGAGCAACAGGGGGAGCAGCCGTGAGCAACCAGGAACTGACCGCGCGCTGGCAGGGCGCGCTCATGAACAACTACGGCACCCCGCGGCTGCCCCTCGTCCGCGGCGAGGGCGTCAAGGTCTGGGACACCGAGGGCCACGAGTACCTCGACTTCGTCGGCGGCATCGCCACCAACGCGCTCGGCCACGCCCACCCCGCGATCGTCGAAGCCGTCAGCAGCCAGATCGCGTCCCTCGGCCACATCTCCAACTTCTTCATGGCCGAGCCCACCGTCGCCCTCGCCGAGCGGCTGATCCAGCTCTTCGGGAGGGAGGGCAGGGTCTTCTTCTGCAACTCCGGTGCCGAGGCCAACGAGGCCGCCTTCAAGATCGGCCGGCTGACCGGGCGGACCCACATGGTCGCCACCGACGGCGGCTTCCACGGCCGGACCATGGGCGCCCTCGCGCTCACCGGACAGCCTGCCAAGCAGGACCCGTTCCGTCCGCTGCCCGCCGATGTCACGCACGTGCCCTACGGCGACGCGCAGGCGCTGGCCGCCGCCGTCACGGAGGACACCGCCCTGGTCGTCATCGAGCCGATCCAGGGCGAGAACGGCGTGGTCGTGCCCCCGGCCGGCTACCTCAAGGCGGCCCGCGCGATCACCGCAGCCACCGGCGCGCTGCTCGTCCTCGACGAGGTGCAGACCGGCGTCGGCCGCACCGGCACCTGGTTCGAGTACCAGGCCCACGAGGGCGTGCTGCCCGATGTCGTCACCCTCGCCAAGCAGCTCGGCGGCGGGCTGCCGCTCGGCGCGACCGTGGCCTTCGGCCGCGCCGCCGACCTGCTCAGGCCCGGCCACCACGGCACCACCTTCGGCGGCAACCCGGTCGCCTGCGCCGCCGGCCTCGCCGTCCTCGACACCATCGAGAACGAGGGGTTGCTGGAGAACGTCAAGCGGCAGAGCGAGAGGCTGCGGGACGGAATCGAGGGTCTGGGCCACGGGTTGATCGACTATGTCCGGGGCGCGGGTCTCCTCCTGGGTATCGTGCTCACCGAGCCGCTGGCAGCGCAGGTGCAGCAGGCGGCTCAGGAGGCCGGGTTCCTGGTGAACGTGCCCGCCCCGGACGTCGTACGGCTGATGCCGCCGCTGAACCTCCGCGACGCCGAGGCGGACGCGCTGCTCGGGGCCCTGCCCGGCATCCTCGACGCAGCGAGCGGGGACGGACGATCCGGAGAATGAGACGACGATGAGCCAGGCGCAGGAGTACGACCAGTCGGGCGGGGCGGGGCCCGCGGTGCCGCAGACCCGGACCGCCCGGCACCGCCGGATCGTGGACATCCTCAACCGGCAGCCGGTGCGCTCGCAGAGCCAGCTCGCGAAGCTGCTGTCCGACGACGGGCTCACGGTCACCCAGGCGACGCTCTCCCGGGACCTCGACGAGCTGAACGCGGTGAAGATCCGCAACACCGACGGCGAGCTGATCTACGCGGTGCCGAGCGAGGGCGGCTTCCGCACGCCCCGCGCCCCGCTGGGGGAGTCGGCGAAGGAGGAGCGGATGCGCCGCCTCTCCCAGGAACTCCTGATCTCGGCGGAGGCCTCGGCGAACCTGGTCGTCCTGCGCACCCCGCCCGGCGCGGCCCAGTTCCTCGCCTCGGCGATCGACCAGGCGGAGCTGCACGACATCCTGGGGACCATCGCCGGGGACGACACGCTGCTGCTCATCAGCCGTGAGCCGACCGGTGGCCAGGCCCTCGCGGACCACCTGCTGCGGCTCGCCCAGAACGGCCACTGACAGGGCCGGCGGGCGGCCCGCGACCCGCGTGCGGGGCCCGGCCCGGCGGCGGACAATGGCGGTGTGATCTTCCGCGGCGAGCGGTCAGGCGGGCGGGCAATCCCCTGGCGGCCGTCGAACGTATACAGAGGTGTGTCGGGATTCCGGTTCCCCGTCGGCCGCCTCCCGGACGAGGCTCTGCTGTCCGGGCTGGCCACCGGAGATCCGGAGCTTGCCGAGATCTTCGTACGGAGATTCCAGCACCGGGTCTTCGGGGTCGCCATGGCCGTCACCGGGGACCAGCAACTCGCCGAGGACGTCGCCCAGCAGACGTTCGAGCGCGCCTGGCGGCATGCCCAGATCTACGACTCGCGCCGCGGCTCGGTCGGGACCTGGCTGACGACCATCGCGCACAACCTGGCCGTCGACGCCGTCCGCGCCCGGCGGACGGAACCGATGGCACCCGAGGACCTCGCCCCCCTCCTCGACGCCGTCACCGAGACCCCCGAGCGGTGGGCGCTGGCCGACGAGGCCTCCACCCAGCTCCGGGCCGCCCTGGCCCGGCTGCCCCGGGAACAGGCCCGGGCCCTGATGATGGCCGGCGTCTACGGCATGACGGCCCAGCAGATCGCCGACGTGGAGCGGATCCCGCTGGGCACGGCCAAGACGCGGATCAGAGCGGCGATGGCGAAGCTCCGCACCGCGCTCGCGTCCCCGAAGGGAGGCGGCCATGTCCGGTGACGCCTACTGCGAGAAGCTGCGCGCAGCCGGCGCCGAACTGGCGCTGGGCGTGCTGCCCGGCCGCGAGCGGGCCGAGGCGGTCGCCCACCTGGACGGGTGCGCGGACTGCCGGGAGTACGTACGCCAACTCACCATGATCGGCGACCGGTTGATCGGCCTGCTGCCGGAGAGGGAGCCACCGCCCGGCTTCGGGGCCCGGGTGGCGCGCAGCCTGGCCGAGCAGGCGGCGGGGCCTCAGGCGGCCCGGCCCGCCCGTGCCGCCCAGGGCCGGCGCAGCCGTGTCCGGCGCGTCCGGCTGCGGCTCGCGGCGGCGGCCGCCACCCTCGCCGTCGCGGTCGGCTTCGCCGGCTGGGCGGTCGGCAGCGCCGTCGAGGGGGCCGTCACCGCCTCCTCGTCGCCGGCCGTCGAGTCCGAGCCCGTACTGGTCGGGGACATGATCCCGGCCGGCGGCGGGCAGTCCGTCGGCGAGGTCTACGCCCACCCCGGCAGCCCCGCCTGGATCTTCGTCTCCGTCGCCCTCGGCGGCACCCTCCACAACGGCAGGGCCACCTGCCTCCTCGCCCGCGCCGACGGCACGACCACGCGGCTCGGCGACTTCCCCGTGCGCGACGGACACGGCAACTGGGGCGTGGCGGTCCCCGTCGACCTCACCAAGTACTCCGCCGCCCGCCTCACCTCCGCGGACGGCACCGTCCTCGCCACCGCCCAGTTCCAGAAGGGCAAGGTGGAGGCCCCGCAGGTGTGACCCACGGGCCGCGGCGCCCGTTCCTGTCCCCGTTCCTGTCCCCGTCTCTGTCCCTGTTCGACGGGGGGATCAGGACAGCACCGCTCCCGAGCTGAGCCGGTGCAGCCGGGCGTACGGTCCCTCGTGCCCGAGCAGATCCGCGTGCGCGCCGTCCTCGACCACCCGGCCGTGGTCGAGCACCACGATCCGGGTGGCGTCCCGGACGGTCAGCATCTGGTGCGAGATGACCACGGTGGTCCGCCCGGCCATGAGCCGGCGCAACGGCTCCATGATCCGGCGCGCCGAGCCGGCGTCGAGCCCGGCGGTCGGCTCGTCCAGGAGGAGCACCGGCGCGTCCCGGATCATCGCCCGGGCGATCGCCAGCCGCTGGCACTGCCCACCGGAGAGCGTCCGGCCGCGCTGCCCGACGAGGGTGTCATAGCCGTCCGGCAGCCGCTCGACGAACTCATGGGCGTCCGCGGCCCGCGCCGCCGCGACGATCTCCGCCTCGGTGGCCGTCGGCCGGCCGTAGGCGATGTTGTCCCGCACCGTGCCATGGAAGACGAGCGTCTCCTGCAGCACCACCGCGACGTTCTCCCGGACGTCGGACAGGCTGAGCTCGCGCAGATCGGTCCCGTCGAGACGGACCGCGCCCCGGTCGGGGTCGTAGAACCGCAACTGAAGCTTCGCGACCGTGGACTTGCCCGCCCCGCTCGCCCCGACCAGCGCCAGCGTCTGGCCGGGAGCCACCCGGAACGACACGTCCGACAGCGCCCAGGCCGTCGTACCGGGGTAGCGGAACCACACCCCGTCGAACTCCACCGCACCCCGCGCCCGGCGGATCCGCCGCGCCCCGGCCGCCTCGGTCACCTGGGGCCGCTCGTCGAGCAGCTCGATGATCCGTTCCGCGGCGGCCGAGGCCGAGTAGAAGGTGGTGCCGAGCCCGGACAGCCCGTGGACCGGGCTGTACAGCTTGCCGATCAGCGCCAGGAAGACCAGCAGGCCGCCGAGCGTGAGCTGGCCCTGGGCCAGCTTCCAGGTGCCCAGGGCCAGCACCGCGAGGCCGCCGGTCACCTCCACGAACTCGACCGCGGGCTCGTACACGGCGTGGATCCGCGCCGAGGCCATCGCCGCCCGGAACCTGCCGACGTTCTCCCGCTCGAACCGGTGCGCCTCCCATGCCTGCCGGTTGTAGGCCTGTACGAGTACGACGTTGCCCAGCGTCTCCTCGGCGATCGCGCCGAGCGCCCCGCCGCGCCGCCTGCGCTCCCGGGAGGCGTCCTTGATCAGCCGCGAGAAGTGCCGGGCCGCGCCCCAGAACAGCGGTACGACGACCAGGGCGAGCAGGGTGAGGTCCCAGCGGAGGTAGAACAGCAGACCGAGGAACACGCCCAGCCGGATCACGTAGTACAGGGCGTCCGCGACGCCGGAGAGCAGGAACGCCTCCACCGCGTCGACGTCGCCCGTGACCCTGGACAGCACGTCCCCGAGCCGCCGGCGTTCGAAGAAGTTGAGCGAGAGCCCCTGGACGTGCCGGAACACCTCGGAGCGCAGCGTGAGCAGGAAGCGTTCGCCGACCCAGGTGGACGTCACCTCGTCGGCGAAGCCGAGGGCGCCGGAGCAGAGGACGAGGCCGAGGTAGGCGGGGGCGATCCACAGAAAGGGCCGCAGTTCCCGCGCGACCAGCACGTCGTCGACGACGAGCTTGAAGAGCCAGAGCTCCGCGGCGTCGACCGCCGGGGCGGTCAGGCTCAGCAGGACGAGCGGCACGAGCCAGCGGCGGCCGCCTCGGGTGTACGGCCAGAACCGCCGGAAGACCTCGCGCAGCGGGACCGGGGGAGCGGCCGCGACGACGGTGTCTGAGGGGTCGCCGGCCGACAGCAGACGCCGCAGCACATGCGCCATGAGGGGTTCCTCGGAAACGACCGTCCGGACGGGCCGGCCGCCTCGGCCGCCGGCCCGCTCAGCCTTCGGATGTGGTCAGTAGCGGTCGTGGTTGTCCCGGTCGCCGTGGTCGTGCCGGTGACCGTGACCGTGGCGGTCGTCGTTGCGGTCGTGACCGTGACCGTGGCGGTCGCCGTGGTCGTGACCGTGGTCGGACGAGTGGTGGTCGTGGTCCCGATGCCTGAACGGCATCAGGTGGCTGAAGACGGCCATGGTGTTCCTCCCGAAACTTGCTTCACAGGGGGTACGGCCGGGGAGGGAGTTCGGATGGCGTTTTACGGGAGGAATCCGAAAAACTTCGCGTAAGTGTCCTGGTGGTTGTCCGGCTGCGGGTGGGTGGGGGCTGGTCGCGCAGTTCCCCGCGCCCCTAAAGGGGCGCTGTAGTCGGCGCTTCTCCCCAGCCGCGGACATCCAACCGCATCCAGCCGCGGGCCGTCGTGCCTCCCCCCGTGCATTAAAGGCCTGAGAGGTGCCCCCAGGGCGGCACGGGTGGGCGCGGGCGGCACCCGGCTAGTGCCGGTGAGCGTCCCCCGCCTCCCACCTCAGCCCAGACGCGCGGCCAGCCCCCCGGTGCACCGCACCTCGTCCCCCGCGGTGATCAGCAGCCCCTCCACGTCGGGCAGCGACTCCAGCCACGCCAACCCGGCCCGCGACCCCATCGCGAACGCCGCCGTGGCCCAGCAGTCCACCCACGTCAGCCGCGGCCCGACCACCGTCACCGCCACCAGATCCGTCACCGCCGACTTCCCGGTCCGCGGATCGACGATATGGGCGCCCCGCTCCGCCGTCCCCGACGTCGCGACCGCCAGTTCGTCGACCCCCGCCGCCGAGATCACCGCCGCCAGCCCACCCGGCCGCAGCGGATCGGCGATCCCCACCCGCCAGGCGCGCGCCGGCTCGGGCGCGCCGAACATCTGGACGTCACCGCCGCCGTTCACGCTCACCCCGCTCACCCCGGCCACCCGCCGGAGCGAGAGCGCCGCCCGCTCGACGGACCAGCCCTTGACGATCCCGGTGGGATCGAGCCGCCCCCGGTAGCGCGTGCTGAACCAGCCGTCGCTCACCCGTTCCGCCTCGGCCGCCAGCTCCAGCACCTCGGCCACCTCGGGATCGCACTCGGCGACGCCGATCTCCTCCCGCGCCAGCCGGGACACCTGGCTGTCCTCGCGGTAGGTGCTGAACACCTCGTCGACCCGGTGCAGCGCGGCGACCGCCTCGTCGAGGGCCGCCCGCACGGCGGCCGGATCCTCGCCGCGGACGTCGAAGGAGAAGACGGTTCCCATGACCTCTTCCGCATGACGTACCGCGGCGGGAGCCTGCGCGGACTCCGCCACCGCCTCAGCCACCGGCCTGGTCCAGCGCCGACTGGAGGGACTGCTTGTAGCCGGTGCTGGTGTAGGTGGCCCCGGAGACGGAGTCGATGGTGGCGTTGCCGGCCGCCACCGCCTCCTGGTTGAGCTTCGGGATGGAGAGCGCCGTCTTCTGGTCGCTGAGGCCGCCGCTGGGCGCCTGTACCGCCTCCGCCTTGGTGATCTTCCCGCCGGAGACGGTGATCCGGACCTGGACCGGCCCGTACTGGGTCTGCGCGACCTGCCCGGTCACCGTCTTGGCCTGCGCCTGCGCGGACCCCGACGACGAGGACGAGCCCGACGACGAGTTCGAAGAAGAAGATCCCGACGAAGAAGAGCCCGAAGAAGAACCGGACGAAGAACCGGACGAAGAACCGGACGAAGAAGACGCGCTCGCCTTCTTCAGCTTGTCCAGCGCCGACTGGAGGGACTGCTTGTAGCCGGTGCTCGTGTACGTCGCCCCGGAGACCGAGTCGATGTTCGCGCTCTGCGCCGCAACCGTCTCCTTGTTGAGCTGCGGCACCGACAGCGCGGTCTTCTGGTCGCTGGTGCCGCCCTTGGGCGCCTGGATCGCCTGGGCCTGGGTGATCTTCCCGCCCGCGACGGTCAGCCGGACCTGGACGACCCCGTACTGCGTCTGGGTCGCGTCCCCGTCCACCGTGGTGGCGCCGGCGGTCCCGGTGCCGCCCTGCGGCGACGCCTGCCCGGCCGCCGCGGCCGACGGTGCCGCGCCGGCCGCCGACGCGGACGTCGGGTCCGACGACGGCTTCAGCGACAGCAGCAGCACGACACCGGACACGGTCGCCGCGGTGGCCAGCACCACACGCCTGATGGGGTGAGTCTTCCTCATCGTTCCCGAACTCCCGATTCCCTGGATTCCCGTGTGGTCCCGTCGCTCACATCTCGAACGACTCGTGATGGATGCGGCGGGCGGGCACCCCCGCGCCGCGCAGTGCTTCGTACACGCCCTGGGCGAACCCGGGCGGGCCGCACATGAAGACGTCGTGGTCGTCGATGTCCGGGATCTTCCGCTGGAGGTTCTCCGCGGAGATGTCCGGCCGCTCGCCCTCCGGGCTGTTGACCGCGTACATCAGCCGGGCCCCGCGCTCCTTGGCGATCTTGGACAGCTCGTCCCACAGGGCGAGGTCCTGGGTGGTGTTGGCCCGGTAGAGCAGGGTCAGGTCGCCGGCGGCGCCGGGCAGTGTCTCGAACAGCGCCCGCATGGGCGTGATCCCGACGCCGCCCGCCACCAGCAGGACCTTGCCGCGGCTGCGCCGGGACGCGGTCATCGCCCCGTACGGCCCTTCGGCCCACACCCTGGTCCCGGGCCGTAGTTCGCGCAGCCGCGCGCTGTGGTCGCCGATCGCCTTGACGGTGATCCGCAGCATGTCGGGGCGAGGCGCCGCCGACAGCGAGTAGGGGTGCGAGCTGAACCGCATCCCGGGCGCCATGAACCGCCAGCGGAAGAACTGGCCGGCCTCCGCGCCCATCCGGTGCAGCTTGCGCCCGCCGATCAGCACCGACACGATGCCCGGCGTCTCCTCGATGACCGCCTCGACCCGCATCCGGTGCCGCAGGTTGAGCCGGATCGGGGTGAGGATCCGGTACCAGATCACCAGCGCGGTGACCGCGCCGTACAGCCCGTACCAGAACGTCTTGGCCATCGGGGTGAGGGCGAAGTCGTTGCCGGTGGTGATCTGGTGCCAGAAGGTCAGGAACACCGCCGCGTACGTGAGCAGGTGCACGTGGTACCAGGTGTCGTACGGCATCCTGCGCCGCACCGGGCCGATCGAGGTCAGGCCGATGACGACGAACAGGCCGGTCCCGATGGCGGCCTTGCCCATGTCGGGGAGCTGGTTCACGGAGTCGACGGTCTGCTGGACGATGTCGTTCAGCGTCTTGCCGGCCTGAAGCGCGTAACCCCACATGATGAGGAAGACGTGCGCGAAGACCAGGCAGAGCGTGTAGCGGCCGCTCATCGCGTGCCAGCGGGCGACGCGGTCGGAGCCGACCCGCCGCTCCAGCGCGGGCACCCGGGCCATCTGGAGCACCACGAGAGCCATCAGATAGCCGGCCAGCAGGCCGGTGATCCGGCCCGCGTTGAGGATCTTGCCGTTCTGGTCGGCGATGGACGGTGTGTTGTGCCACCACAGCCACAGCACGGCCGCCGCGCCCGCCCATACGGCGAGCAGCAGCGGAACTGCCGGGGAGCGGCGCGGGCGGATGCGGCGCATCGTCTGTCGGCGGGCGGCACGTCCGCCTGCGAGCGTGGTGGTCACGGTTCCTCCGTAGGGAATTGACCCTTGGCCCACAGATACGTGCCGTACTGCCCGAGTGTTCAGAGCCCCGCGGAGTCCAGTGCCGACTGGAGTGACTGCTGGTACCCCCCGCTGGTGTAGGTGGCCCCGGAGACCGTGTCGATGCTCGCGCTCTGTGCCGCCAGCGCCTCGCTGCGCAGCTGCGGGAGGGCGTAGTCGTTGATCTGCTGGTCCCGCGGGTTGTCCGACGGGTACTGCACCGCCGTGACGTCGGTGATCTTGCCGTTCTTGATGGTCACCTTCACCTGCACGGGGCCCCAGCGGGTCTGGACGGTGTTCCCGGTGACGGTCTTGGTGCCGGTGCTGCTGCTCCCGGACTTGCTGGACCCGCTGGACTTGCTGGACCCGCTGGACGAGCTGGAGCTGCCGGAGCCGCTGCTCGCGCCCGGCGAGGCGCTGGAACTGACCGACGGGGCGGGGGCCGCCGAACCGGTGATCACCGTCGGGGCGGTGTGCGGCTTCAGCGCCAGCAGCATCACTATCCCGGAGACGGTCGCGGCGCTCGCCAGCATGACGCGGCGCAGGGGACGGTTCTTGTTCAGTGCGTGCACGGCAGCGGCCTCACAGTTCGAAGGACTCGTGGTGGATACGGCGGTCGGGCACCCCGGCGGCGCGAAGCGCCCCGTACAGCTCCTGGGCGAAGCCGTGCGGACCGCAGATGAACACGTCGTAGCCGGCGAGGCCCGGGAACGTCGCCCGCAGCGACTCCGCGGTCAGGGCGGGGCGCTCGCCCCGCGGCCCGTTGAGCGCGTACAGCACCTGGGCCCCGCGCCAGCGCGCGATCGCCTCCAGTTCGCTGCCCAGCGCCAGGTCCTCGGCGGTCCGTGCCCGGTAGAGCAGCGTGACGTCGCCGGGCAGGGTCTCGAAGAGCGCCCGCAGCGGGGTGACGCCGACGCCGGCCGCGATCAGCAGGGTCCGGTGGCTGCTCGCCCGGTCCGCGGTGAGGGCGCCGTACGGGCCCTCGGCCCACACCCGGGTGCCCGGGCGCAGCAGCGCCACCGCCGTGCTGTGGTCGCCGAGCGCCTTGACCGTGATGCGCAGCAGGTCGCCGCGCGGCGGCGCCGACAGGGAGTACGGAGTCGACGTCCGGCCCATGCCGTCGCCGCCGAAGAACCGCCAGCGGAAGAACTGCCCGGCCTGCGCGCCCAGTTCTTCGATCCGCCGGCCCTGGACGACGACCGAGTACACGCCGGGCGCCTCCTTCTGCACCGAGTGCACCCGCAGCCGGTGCCGCAGGTTGAGCCGCACGGGCGCCAGGATCCGGAACCACAGCACCAGCGCGGCGACCCCCAGGTACAGCGCGTACCAGAAGGCGGTGGCGACCGGCTTGCCGTTGAAGTCGTTGCCCAGCGTCAGCTGGTGGAAGAAGGCGAGGAAGACGGCCGCGTAGGTGAGCAGGTGGACGTAGTACCAGAACTCGTAGCTGGTACGGCGGCGTGCCGCGCGCATCGAGGTGATGCCGACGGCGAAGAGGATCACCGTGCCGGCGGTCGCCTTGAGCATGTCGGGGTAGTCCAGGACCACGGTCAGCGTCTCGTGCACGATCGAGGCGCGGTCCTGGGCCGCGTACCCCGTCAGGATCAGCACGATGTGGGCGACCAGCAGGCACACCGTGTACCGGCCGGCCATCGCGTGCCAGCGGGCGACCCGGTCCGAGCCGACCCGCACCTCCAGCAGCGGCACCCGGGCCATCAGGCCGACGAGCACCGCGCAGGAGTATCCGCACAGCAGGCCGGCGATCCGCCCGGCCCCGGTCAGCCAGCCCGCCGAACCCACGACGGAGCCGGTGTCCGACCACCACAGCAGGACCACGGCCGCCGCGCCGGCCCACAGCAGGGCGAGCACGGCACGCGCGGGGGAGCGGCGCGTGGCCACGGGCACGGCACGTGCCGTGCTCCGTTCGTCCACGGTCGTCATGAGTCGTGTCCTTTCTCCGGTCAGGCCGCCACTGTGCCGCCCGAACTTCTGAGCACCTTCTGAACCGGCACCGTCTGAACCGGCTCAGAGGAAACTCAGAGCGCCCGGGGCCTCTCCTTGCTCCTGGGAGGAGGGATGCTGGTAGACGCGATGAACACGACCCGCTCCGGCCGACCCGCCCTCACCCGCCCCGACGGCACCCCGCTCCGCGTTCTCGTCGTCGACGACGACCCCGACCTCGCGGAGGTCCTCACCGGTGCCCTGCGCTACGAGGGCTGGGAGGTCCGCGCGGCCGGCGACGGTGCCGGTGCGCTGGCCGCGGCCCGGGAGCTGATGCCGGACGCGGTGGTCCTGGACGTGATGCTCCCGGACACCGACGGCTTCGCCGTGCTCCGCTCGCTGCACGGGGTCAAGCCGGACGTCTGTGTGCTCTTTCTCACCGCCCGGGACGCCGTCGAGGACCGCATCGCCGGCATCACCGCGGGCGGCGACGACTACGTCACCAAGCCCTTCAGTCTGGAGGAGGTGGTCGCCCGGCTGCGCGGACTGCTGCGCCGGGCCGGCATGGCACGCCAGCAGGAGGAGGACGGCCCCCGGCTGATCGTCGGCGATCTGACCATGGACGAGGAGGCCCGCGAGGTGACCCGGGCCGGCGAGCTGATCGAGCTCTCCCCGACCGAGTTCGAACTCCTCCGCTTCCTGATGCGCAACCCGCGCCGCGTCCTCAGCAAGGCGCAGATCCTCGACCGCGTCTGGTCCTACGACTTCGGCGGCCGCGCCCACGTCGTCGAGCTGTACATCTCCTACCTGCGCAAGAAGGTGGACGCGGGCCGTGAGCCCATGATCCACACGGTCCGCGGCGCCGGGTACGTCCTCAAACCGGTGACCAAATGAACCTGCTACGACGGCTCCGGCACCTGCCCCGCCCCCGCACCCTCCGCGCCCGCCTCACCACGGGCCTGGTCGTGCTGCTCGCGGTGAGCTGCGCGGCGGTGGGCGTCGCGGCCGTGATCGAGCTCAACGGCTTTCTCACCGGCCGCATCGACCAGCAGCTCCAGCAGACCGGCGCGAGCTTCCCGCAGTCCCTCGAACACGGGCAGTTCAGGCCCAGCGACCGGGACGGCGACGAGCACGGGGACACCCGCCGCCAGGCCGCCGGCACCTTCGGCGCCCGCCTGGTGAAGGGGCACGTCACCAACGCGGCCCTCATCCCCGCCGACGACGACCCGGACCTGACCGTCGGCCTCACGGCCCGCGACCGCGCGGCCCTCGCCGAACTGCCGGTGGACGGCCGTGGCCACTCGGTCCACCTCGCCTCGATCGGCGGCTACCGGTTGCTGGCCTGGGCGGGCCGAGACGGCGACGTCCTGATCATCGGACTGCCCCTGGAACCGGTACGGGCCGCCGTGCACCGCCTGGAACTGGTCGCCGCCGTCGTCTTCGGCCTGGCCCTCGCCGTGGCCGGGGTGGCCGGCGCCCTCTGGGTCCGCTGGTCCCTGCGCCCGCTGAGCCGTGTCGCGGACACGGCCACCCGGGTCAGCGAGCTCCCGCTCGCCAGCGGCGAGGTGGCCCTGCCGCCCCGCGCCCCGGAGTCCGACCCCCGCAGCGAGGTGGGCCGGATGGCCACCGCCTTCAACCGCATGCTGCGCCACGTCGAGGACGCGCTCACCAAACGCCACGCCAGCGAGGAGCGCCTGCGCACCTTCGCGGCCGACGCCAGCCACGAGCTGCGCACCCCGGTCGCCTCGGTCCGCGGCCACGCGGAACTGGCGCTGCTGCACCCGGGTCCGGTACCCCCCGAGATCACCCGGGCCCTGCAGCGCATCGCCGCCGAGTCCTCCCGCATGGGCGAGATGGTCGACGACCTCCTCCTGCTGGCCCGCCTGGACGCCGGCCGCCCCCTGGAGAGCCAGCCGGTCGACCTGACCCACCTGATCCTGGACGTGGTCACGGACGCCCGCGCCGCGGGCCCCGACCACCGCTGGACCCTGGACCTCCCCGAGGAACCGGTGACGGTGACCGGCGACACCCACCGTCTGCACCAGGTCCTGGCCAACCTGCTGGCCAACGCCCGTCTGCACACACCGGCCGGCACGAAGGTGACGGTGACCCTGGAAAAGGAGGACCGTACAGCGGTCCTCCGGGTCCACGACGACGGCCCCGGCGTCCCGAAGGACATCCAGCCCGGCGTCTTCGAACGCTTCACCCGAGCCGAACACCGCCGCCGCGCGGATGCTCCCGGCGGCGGCGCGGGCCTGGGCCTGTCGATCGTGGCGGCGGTGGTGGAGGCGCATGGTGGGAAGGTGGTTCTGGAGAGCACTCCAGGATCAACGACGTTCACCGTGAGGCTGGCAGCAACTGCTACTCCCTAGGGGCGCGGGGAACTGCGCGATCAGCCCAAGACGGCCCGCACCCGCCACCACATCGCGTACCCCCGCGGCGCAACCGCAACCTCAATACCGGGTGAGCCCCGTATCCCCGCCCACAGTCCCGACAGCGATATGCGGCGCCTTCCTCGGATCCGCCCACTGCAGAATCCGCCGCATCGCGTCCTCGGGCACGGACACGCACCCCGCCGTGGCCCCCGCCCCGTTGACGTGCAGGAAGATTCCGGCCCCCCGCCCCCGCACCGGCTGCCGGTAGTTGAACCCGATCACCAGCGCGTACCCGTACTGCGTCGGGTACGACGACAGCTTCTCCGACTCGGCGGCCCGGCAGTCGGAGGGCAACGGCTCGGTCCAGCGGTTGTAGGAGGCCGAGTCGTTGTCCTGGCACCACCACGAGTCCGCCGTCACCGGCCGGTACTCGACGGCGGTCCCGGCCGGCGCCGCCTGGATGCCGAAGCCGAACGGAAGGTCGTACAGCCCCGTCGGCGTCGTGTTCGTACCCTGTTTCCGCTCGGCCCCCTCGACCAGCCCCTTCGCGCCGAACCGCGCGGCGGCCGATCCCACCTGCGCCCATGCCCCGTCCCGCCGCTCCCACCAGGTCAAGGTCCCCGAGGCCGAGCTCAGCGCGGGGGCCTCCGCGGTGATCAGCTGGCTGCCGCCGCCGGTGTCGGCCATCCGGGCGGGCAGCGGGAGCGGATCCCCGGCCCCCGGTGCCGCACCGAGCAGCAGCAAGGAAGCGGAGACAAGGGTGACGACGCCTGGACGCATGGCTCAGACGGTAGACGGAGGCAGCGGCAGCGGCAGCCCGGGTAGGCCGTCCAGGCTCACCGCGATGTGGTCCTTCTTCTCGAAGTACGCGCTCAGTGAGGCGTCGTCCTCGCGTGCGAAGCGCTTCTCGTGCAGCTCACGGTCGGCCTCGTACGCCATGTAGGGGACCGCGTAACCGCAGCTGTCCCGGACGAGTTCGGCGTGCACGACGATGATCGCGCGCAGGCCGTGCCGGGTCGGGTCGATGTCCGGGAAACGGGTGAGGAGTTCCGGGAAGCGCGGGTCGTCGCGGAAGACCGCCTCGCCGCGGCCGTGCACCCGCACGATGTTCGGCGGGCCCTGGAACGCGCACCACATCAGGGTGATGCGGCCGTTCTCCCGCAGATGGGCGACGGTCTCGGCGTTGGAGCCCGCGAAGTCCAGGTAGGCCAGCGTCAGTTCGTCGAGCACCGCGAAGGAGCCCTTGAGGCCCTTGGGGGAGAGGTTGACCGTGCCGTCGCCCGCGAGCGGGGCGGTGGCGGTGAAGAACAGGGGCTGTTCCTCGATGAACGTGCGGAGCCTGCCGTCGATGCGCTCATAGGTCTTTCCCATACCTGGAAATTATCGGCGCACTTACTTCGCACGGCTGAGGAGTTCCGCGATCCGGACACGCCCCACTGCGGCCGCCCCGGCCGGCGCTGTACACGGGGCGGCCACAGCTGCCTGTCACGTCACTTGGTGAGCGTGCAGGCGGCCAGGGAGTCGAGGCCGGTCGGCTTGGCCGACGTCCGGCCGATCGCGATGGCGATGCGGTCGATGGTCGACTTCCGCTTGTCCGCCAGCGGGCCGAGGATCGCATTCTGCACGAAGTTGGGCCCGCCCTGGCCGACCGTGCTCTGGAGCCGGTTGTTGGCCTCCTGGATCTGCGTCTGGAGCAGGGTGAGGTTGCGGGCGACCTCCGCCTGCGCGGAGGCGGGGATCGCCGGGAGCCGGGAGGCGACGTCCGGGCAGGTGATGGTGCCCACGGCGCTGTTGTTCGTGCTGCCGGTGCTGCCCGTGGACTGCTGCTGGGTCGCGGCCGTGCTCGGCGTGGCGGTGGCGGTGCCCGTCGCCGTACCGCTGCCCGTGTTCGTGCCGGTTCCGCTCGCGTTCAGAGTGCACGGCGCCAGCGAGTCCAGGCCGGTCGGCTTGGCGGCCGTACGGCCGATCGCGGTCGCGATCCGGTTGATGGTGGCCACACGCTTGTCCTTGAGGGGACCGAGGATCGCGTTGTTCACGAAGTTGGGGCCACCCTGGCCCACCGTGTCGACCAGCCGCTTGTTGGCCTCCTGGATCTGCGTCTGGAGCAGGGTGAGGTTGCGGGCGACCTCCGCCTGCGCGGAGGCGGGGATCGCCGGGAGCCGGGAGGCGACGTCCGGGCAGGTGATGGTGCCGGGCGAGGCGGCGAGGGTGCGCGCGTTGCTCGTGCCACTGCTCTGGCCGGGCGTACCGGCGAGGGCCGAACCGGCGATGACCGCGCCGGACAGGGCCACGGCGGCGGCACCGCCGATGAGCACGACGCGACGCTTGTTGTACTTCGGAAGAGCCCTGGACATGCGGATGCCTCACTTGGGTCAGGGTGGGTTTACCAACGCGGCGCCAGCGTTCAGGGATGGGTACGGGCAAGCGGTTTCGTTTGTTCAAACCTTTTTCGCATCCGTCCGAGGAACCCCCCCGGATTGACGAATCATGCAGTGCTCTGCATACTCATGCATAGCGGACGTACGTGAGGAGGGACCCATGACCGAGCGCGTCGTACTCGCCTACTCCGGCGGGCTGGACACCTCCGTCGCCATCGGCTGGATCGCCGAGGAGACGGGCGCCGAGGTCGTCGCCGTCGCGGTGGACGTCGGCCAGGGGGGCGAGGACCTGGACGTCATCCGCAAGCGCGCGCTGGCCTGCGGCGCGGTCGAGGCGGAGGTCGCCGACGCCAGGGACGAGTTCGCCGACGAGTACTGCCTCCCGGCGATCAAGGCCAACGCCCTCTACATGGACCGCTACCCGCTGGTCTCCGCCCTCTCCCGGCCGGCCATCGTCAGGCACCTGGTCGCCGCGGCCCGCAAGCACGGCGCCACCACGGTCGCCCACGGCTGCACCGGCAAGGGCAACGACCAGGTCCGCTTCGAGGCCGGCATCGCCGCCCTCGCCCCCGACCTGACCTGCATCGCCCCGGTCCGTGACTTCGCGATGACCCGCGACAAGGCCATCGCCTTCTGCGAGGCGAAGCGCCTCCCGGTCGCGACCACCAAGAAGTCCCCGTACTCCATCGACCAGAACGTCTTCGGCCGCGCCGTCGAGACCGGCTTCCTGGAAGACATCTGGAACGGCCCCATCGAGGACATCTACGAGTACACACAGAACCCCGCCACCCCGCGCGAGGCCGACGAGGTGGTCGTCACCTTCGAGGCGGGCGCCCCGGTCGCGATCGACGGCAGGCCGGTCACCGTGCTCCAGGCCGTCCAGGAACTGAACGAGCGCGCGGGTGCCCAGGGCATCGGCCGTATCGACATGGTCGAGGACCGTCTCGTCGGCATCAAGTCCCGCGAGGTGTACGAGGCCCCTGGCGCGATCGCGCTCATCACCGCCCACCAGGAGCTGGAGAACGTCACCGTCGAGCGTGAACTCGCCCGCTACAAGCGGCAGGTGGAGCAGCGCTGGGGCGAACTCGTCTACGACGGCCAGTGGTTCTCCCCGCTCAAGCGCGCCCTGGACGGCTTCGTCAACGAGGCGAACCAGCACGTCACCGGAGACATCCGGATGACCCTGCACGGCGGCCGCGCGGTGGTCACCGGCCGCCGCTCCGAGGCCTCCCTCTACGACTTCAACCTCGCCACCTACGACACCGGCGACACCTTCGACCAGGCCGCGGCCAAGGGCTTCATCGACATCTACAGCCTCTCGTCGAAGATCGCGGCGCAGCGTCAGCTGCGGGCATAGCCCGACGTAGACCTCGCCTGGATGTGCAAGGATCCCGGCTACCCGTCAACCCTCTCTAGGAGCAACGCAAGTGAGCAGCAACAGCGGTGACGTACGGCTCTGGGGCGGACGTTTCGCCGACGGTCCCGCCGAGGCCCTGGCGAAACTGTCCGCGTCCGTCCACTTCGACTGGCGGCTCGCGCCCTACGACATCGCCGGTTCGCGTGCCCACGCGCGCGTGCTGCACAAGGCGGGCCTGCTCACCGAGGACGAGCTCCAGCGCATGATCGCCGGTCTCGACCAGCTCGAAGCCGACGTCGCCGACGGATCCTTCGTGGGCACGATCGCCGACGAGGACGTCCACACCGCTCTGGAGCGCGGTCTCCTGGAGCGTCTCGGCCCCGACCTCGGCGGCAAGCTGCGCGCCGGCCGGTCCCGCAACGACCAGGTGGCGACCCTCTTCCGGATGTACCTGCGGGACCACGCCCGCACCATCGGCGGCCTGATCGCCGACCTCCAGGACGCCCTGATCGGCCTCGCCGAGGCCCACCCGGACGTGGCGATGCCCGGCCGCACCCATCTCCAGCACGCCCAGCCGGTCCTCTTCGCCCACCATGTCCTGGCCCACGTCCAGTCCCTGTCCCGGGACGCCGAGCGGCTGCGCCAGTGGGACGAGCGCACGGCGGTCTCCCCGTACGGCTCCGGCGCCCTCGCGGGCTCCTCCCTCGGCCTGGACCCGGAGGCGGTCGCCGCCGACCTCGGCTTCGAGCACGGCAGCGTCGGCAACTCCATCGACGGCACGGCCTCCCGCGACTTCGTGGCGGAGTTCGCCTTCATCACCGCGATGATCGGCGTGAACCTCTCCCGCATCGCGGAGGAGGTCATCATCTGGAACACGAAGGAGTTCTCCTTCGTGACCCTGCACGACGCGTTCTCCACCGGCTCGTCGATCATGCCCCAGAAGAAGAACCCCGACATCGCGGAGCTGGCCCGCGGCAAGTCCGGCCGCCTGATCGGCAACCTGACCGGTCTCATGGCCACCCTCAAGGCGCTGCCCCTCGCCTACAACCGGGACCTCCAGGAGGACAAGGAGCCGGTCTTCGACTCCTGCGACCAGCTGGAGGTCCTGCTCCCGGCCTTCACCGGCATGATGGCCACCCTCACCGTCAACCGCGAGCGCATGGAGGAACTGGCCCCGGCCGGCTTCTCCCTCGCCACCGACATCGCGGAGTGGCTGGTCAAGCAGGGTGTGCCGTTCCGTGTCGCGCACGAGGTGGCCGGCGAGTGCGTCAAGGCGGCGGAGGCCGAGAACAAGGAACTCGACGAGCTGACCGACGACCAGTTCGCCAAGATCTCCGCCCACCTGACCCCCGAGGTGCGCACGGTCCTCAACGTCCCGGGTGCCCTCGCCTCCCGCGACGGCCGCGGCGGCACGGCACCGAGCGCGGTGGCGGTACAACTGGCGGAGGTCAAGGCGAATGTGACGGTCCAGCGCGAGTGGGCGCAGGCCAAGAAGCAGATCTGACCAAGCACCCCTGGGGCCGCGCCCCGCAAGGGCCGCGGGGCGTAGTCGACATGCGGCTCCGCCGCGTGGGCGCGACCAGCCACCACGCGTGCGCACCCGCCAACACACCGCGCCGCCCGCGTTCCGGGGCGAAGGCCGTCGCGGGTTACGTTGGTCAGGAGCCGAACCGGAGCCGACCCGACGGAGCCCGCGATGCCCTTCGCCCGACTGGCGACAGCAACAACTCCCACCTGCCACATCGGCCTCGGCCTCGCCGCGGTCGGCCGCCCCGGCTACATCAACCTCGGCCGTGAAGAGGACCTCGGCACTGATCGCAGCGTAGCCGCGCTCCGCACCCGGACCCACGAACTCCTCGACGCCGCCTACGCCCAGGGCGTCCGCTACTTCGACGTGGCCCGCTCCTACGGCCGCAGCGAGGAGTTCCTGGCCGACTGGCTGACCGCTCGCCCCGGCATCGACGACGTGGTCATCGGCAGCAAGTGGGGCTACACCTACACGGCCGGCTGGTCCGCGGACGCCGAGACCCACGAGGTCAAGGACCACAGCGTCCAGACCTACGACCGGCAGCGGGCCGAGACCGCCGAGCTGCTCGGCGACCGCCTCGACCTCTACCAGATCCACTCGGTGACCCCGGACAGCCCCGCGCTCACCGACAAGGAACTCCACGCCCGCCTCGCCGAGGCGGCCGCCACCGGTATCACCATCGGCTTCTCCACCAGCGGCCCCGCGCAGGCCGACGCCATCCGCGCCGCCCTCGCCGTCACGGTCGACGGCGAGCCCCTCTTCCGTACCGTCCAGTCGACGTACAACGCGCTGGAGACCTCGGCGGGCCCCGCGCTCGCCGAGGCGCACGACGCCGGACTGACGGTGATCGTGAAGGAGGGCATGGCCAACGGCCGCCTGGCCGCCCCGCACGCCCCCGACGTCGTGCGGGCGGTGGCCGAGGAGACCGGCCTGGGCTGTGACGCCGTCGCCCTCGCGGTCGTACTCCGCCAGCCCTGGGCCGGCGTCGTCCTCTCCGGCGCGGCGACGATCGCCCAGCTCGCCTCCAACCTGCACGCGGCCGTGGTCGACCTCGACGCGGACCAGCTGAGCCGCCTCGCCACCCTGGTCGAGGAGCCGCGCGCCTACTGGGAGCGACGCGGCAGCCTGCCCTGGCACTGACGCGGAACCACCTCCGACCAGCCTTTCAAGAGTCATGCACGGCCCAGGTGAGACATGAATGTCTCACCTGGGTTATTCTTGTCTCATGGCCCTCGACCGTGACCACGTCCTGCGCAGCGCAGCCGCCCTGCTGACCCGCAAATCCACCGCGACCATGGACGAGGTCGCCAGGGCCGCCGGCATCAGCCGGGCCACCCTGCACCGGCACTTCGCGGGACGCGACGCGCTCGTGCGCGCGCTGGAGGCGCTCGGCATCGAGGAGTGCGAGGCGGCCCTGGACGCGGCCCGCCTGGACGAGGGCCCCGCGACCGACGCCGTACACCGCCTGGTCCGCGAGATCGAACCGGCCGCCGGCCTGCTCGCCTTCCTCTACACCGAGAACCAGCTGTTCGAGGGCGAGGAACAGAACCAGGGCTGGACGCGGATCGACGACCGTGTCGCGGCCCTCTTCAGACGCGGTCAGCAGAGCGGCGAGTTCCGTATCGACCTCACGCCCGCCTGGCTCACCGAGGCGCTGTACGGCCTGCTGGCCTCCGCCGCCTGGGCGGTCTCCGAAGGCCGGGTCGCCCGCAAGGACTTCACCCACATGATCGTCGAGTTGTTGCTCGGCGGCGCACTACGAAGAGAGGAATCATGACCAGCACCCTGCAGCCGGCGCGCGTGACGGAGACGGAGGAGAAGCGGCCGGGCCGCTGGCTCGCGCTCTCCGCCCTCGTGCTCGCCGTGCTGCTGGTGGCCGTCGACGCGACCGTCCTCGGTCTCGCGACCCCCTACATCAGTGAAGACCTCAATCCCTCCGGCACCCAGCTGCTCTGGATCGGCGACGTGTACTCGTTCGTCATCGCCGGTCTGCTGGTCTCGATGGGCAGCCTCGGCGACCGCATCGGCCGCAAGCGGATCCTGCTCGTCGGCGCCACGGCGTTCGGCGCGGTATCCGTCCTGAACGCCTACGCGACGACCCCCGGGATGCTGATCGCGGCCCGCGCCCTGCTCGGCGTCGCGGGCGCGACCCTGATGCCCGCCACCCTCGCCCTGATCCGCAACCTCTTCCACGACCCGCGCGAGCGCAGTCTCGCCGTCGGCATCTGGGGCGCGGTGGCCTCGGCCGGTACGGCCGTCGGCCCGATCGCGGGCGGCTTCCTGCTCGAACACTTCTGGTGGGGCTCGGTCTTCCTGATCAACCTGCCGGTGATGGTGGTCCTGGTCCTCGTCGGCGTCAGGACGCTCCCCGAGTCCCGTAACCCCGACCCCGGCCCCTGGGACCTGCTCAGCGTCGTGCTGTCGCTGGTCGGCATGATCGCCGTCGTGTACGCGGTGAAGGAGGCCGCGGCCCACGGCCTCACCGGCGTGACCGCGGCCGCCGCCCTCCTCGGCAGCGCGGCCCTCCACGGCTTCGTCCGCCGCCAGCTCACGATGCCCAGGCCCCTGCTGGACATGCGGCTGTTCCGCAACCGCGGCTTCAGCGGCGCGGTCCTGGCCGACCTGCTGACCGTGCTCGGCATGTCGGGCCTGGTGTTCTTCCTCTCCCAGTACCTGCAACTGGTCCAGGGCAGGCACCCGTTCGAGGCGGGCCTCGCCGAACTCCCGGCCGCCGTCGGCGCGGTGACGGCGGGCCTGGTGGCCGGCCGCGCGGCCCGCCGTTACTCGGTCCGGGCGGTGGTCTCCGGCGGCCTGGCGGCCGTGGGCGTGGCGCTGGCGGCCCTGACCACCCTCTCGCGGTCCACCGGTTACCCGGTCCTCGGCGCCGCTCTCCTGGTGGTCGGCGTCGGCGCGGGCTTCTCCTTCACGGTCACGGCGGACGTCATCCTCTCCAGCGTCCCCAAGGACCAGGCCGGCGCCGCCTCGGCGGTCTCCGAGACGGCGTACGAACTGGGCGCGGCGCTGGGCATCGCCCTGCTCGGCTCGATCGTGACGGGCGTCTACCGCGGGTTCACGGCCCCGCCGGGCACCCCGGCCGCCGCCCACGAATCGCTGGGCGCGGCGGTGGAGGCATCGACGACCATGCCCGCCCCCGCCGCGACCACGATGCTGACCGCTGCCCGCGACTCCTTCACCCACGGCCTCCACCTGGCCTCGGGCGCGGGCGCCGCAGTCCTGCTGGCAACGGCAGCGGCGGCCTGGTTCCTCCTGAAGAACCAGAAACTTTGAACGCCCCTATGAGGCAGCGCCCCGTAAGGGGCGCGGGGCTGTATCCGATGTGCGGCTACCGCCGCGCGGGCGCGATACAGCCCCCACGCACCCGCGCCCGAAACACCATCGAAGCCGAGCATTCCTCACTTCTTGTAACCCAACACCGTCATCATCCCGCTCTCCGAGTGGTACTGGTTGTGACAGTGCAGCATCCACAACCCCGGGTTGTCGGCATCGAAGTCGAGCACCAGCTTGCGATGCGGCAGCACGATCGTGGTGTCCTTGCGCGCTCCCGCCGAGCTGATCCCGGTGACCGAGAACGTATGCCCGTGCAGATGCATCGGATGCCACATGTCGGTCGCGTTGACGAGCGTCAGCCGCACCCGCTCCCCGGCCCGCACCGCATGCCGTTCCCGCACGTCGTACTGCTTGTGGTCGAACCCCCAGTCGTACCTCTCCATCGTCCCCGTGATCCTGATGAGCAGGTCGCGGTCGGGGACCCGGTCGTCCATGGCGACGGACTCGGCCGGCAGCAGGCGGCGCGCCGGTACGATCTCGCGGTCCAGTTCGGCCGGGCGGACATCCGGCGCCGGAAGGCTTCTCCCCTTGTCGGTGCGGAGGATCGCGAGCGCCTTGCCCTTCTTGCCCTCGGCGAGTGCGACGAGCGGGAAGACGCCGTCCTTGGCGGTGACGAGGACGTCGTACCGCTCGGCCATGCCGATGAGCAGCGCGTCGGTCTTCCTGTGCTGCACGGGATAGCCGTCGGTGTGGGTGACGGTCATGGCGTGGCCGCCGAGCGCGACCCGGAAGGCCGTCTCGGAGCCCGCGTTGATGAGGCGGATCCGGACCCGGTCGCCGGGGCGGCAGCGGAAGACGGAGGGGTCGGTGCGCAGGCGCCCGTTGGCCAGGTAGTGCGGGTAGGCGACGTTGCCGCCCTCGCCGTGGAGCAGAGCGCTGTGGGAGTTGTGCAGCACCCGGTCGGGGCCCGACGGCGTCTTGGACCTGGACTTGGACTTGGACGGCGAGGCGGACGCGTGCGCCGATCCGTGGGGGCTCGGGCTGCCGGGGCCGGGGCCCATGCCCATGCCCATCTTCATCGCCATGGCCCCGCCCGGCTTGAGCTGATCGAGCACCAGCTCGGGGCTGGAGCCCTCGATGTCGTCGACCCAGTCGTCCAGGACGACGACCCACTCCTGGTCGTAGGCGAGCGGCTCCTTCGGGTCGTCGACGATCAGCGGCGCGTAGAGGGCCCGGTCGGGCTGCATGCCGACGTGCGAGTGCAGCAGATACGTACCCGGGTGGGCGGCGACGAACCGGTAGATGAAGTCCGTCCCCGGCGCGATGGGGGACTGGGTCAGGTCCGGAACACCGTCCATGTCGCAGCGCAGCCGCACCCCGTGGGCGTGCAGTGTGGTCTTCTCGGTGAGTTGGTTGGAGAGGGTCAGGCTGAGCACGTCACCGGCGGTGACGCGGACCAGCGGCCCCGGGATCGACTCGTTGTACGCCCAGCTGTGAACCGACCGGCCGCCCAGGTCCAGCATGCTCCTGGCGGCCGTGAACCGGATCATGCGGACGGGGCCGGATCCTCGCTTCCGCTCGGTCGCGAGCACCTCTGGGTCCGACGGGTTGACGTACCCCTTGGGTCCCTGCGGGACGAACGCCGCGGTGCCGGCCGTGTGTTGCGGGCCCGAACGGGATTCGGGGCCGAAGTCGCTACACGCCGCGAGAAGCCCCGCGCCGGCGGCAGCGAACGGAGCACGGAGCAGGGTACGCCGAGAAGGTTTCTGCATATCTGAATAAGACATGCTGTGTGCCCATATGGCCGGTAAATGCGAATGAATGACTGATGTGTCGGGGCAGATTCCACCAGCAGGCGGACCCCGGACGGGCGTCAGGCAGATGGCAGACAGATGGCAGACAGAAGGGCACGGACCACCGGTCCGTGCCCCTGGGCCGAAAGAGTGCCGGCCGTACCGTGCCGTCAGGCGGCCTTCGCCTTCGTGGCGTACATGTCCACGTACTCCTGGCCGGACAGCCGCATCACCTCGGCCATCACCGAGTCGGTCACGGCCCGCAGCACGTAGCGGTCCCGGTCCATCCCCTCGTACCGCGAGAACTCCATGGCCGCACCGAACCGGACGGTGACCTTGCCGGGCCGCGGGATGCCCGCGCCGCCCGGCTGAAGCTTGTCCGTGCCGATCATCGCGAACGGCACCACCGGCGCGCCGGTCATCAGCGTCAGCCGCGCGATGCCGGTACGGCCCCGGTAGAGCCGGCCGTCGGGGGAACGGGTGCCCTCCGGGTAGATCCCGAAGATCTTGCCCTCGTCCAGGATCCGCTTGCCGGTCATCAGCGCCGCGACCCCGCCGCTCGCGCCGTCCCGGTCCACCGGGATCATGCCGACACCGGTGAAGAACCAGGCCATCAGCCGGCCCTTGAAGCCCTTCCCGGTGACGTACTCGTCCTTGCCGATGAAGAACACCTGCCGCTTGCTCACGAGCGGAAGGATCATCGAATCGATGAACGTGAGGTGGTTTCCGGCGAGGATGACCGGGCCGTCCCCCGGGATGTGCTCCACGCCCTCCACCTGGGGGCGGAACATCAGGCGCATGATCGGTCCGAGCACTGCCTTGATGAGCGCGAAGCGGGACAACGGGTCCTCCGATGTCGAGGGGCGGTATGAGTCTTTGCAGGTGAGGACATTACTCGCGGCTCCATGGGAAGCGCACATCGGGAACGGCGGGTTCACCGAGGTCTTACATACTGTTGACGCTGGTTTACCTGCGGTGACGCCCCGCAGTCGGGTCGCGGCGGCCGCCCGGCGATGTGACGGAAGTCGCCGACGGGCCGTCACCACTCGCCGCCCATCAGCCATACGGCGTCATCCGGCCGTTGGGTCGGCGGTCTCCCTTCGGCCACATGCGCCGCCCTACGATCAGCCGGCATCGAAGGGCGAAGGTCAGGAGAGCGCTCATGAACACGCACGACTCGGACAAGCGGACGCAGGTGAACGGTACGACCGGACGGCGGGCGCTGCTCGGCGCCGCGGTGCTCGGGGCCGGCGGCGCGGTCCTCGGGCTGCCCGGTGCGGCCAGGGCGGCCGAGGCCGGCCCGGCCGGCCACGGCAACAGCGGCCTGAAGAGCCTTCCCAAGCCGACGATCATCGGCCACCGGGGCTCCAGCGGCTACCGCCCGGAGCACACCTTCGGCTCCTACAACCTCGCCCTGGACCTCGGCACCGACGTCGTCGAGGCCGGCGACCTCGTCCCCACCAAGGACGGCCACCTGGTCTGCCGCCACGAGCCGGAGATCGGCGGCACCACGGACGTGGCCGACCACAAGGAGTTCGCCGACCGCAAGACCACCAAGACGCTGGACGGCGTGCCCACCACCGGCTGGTTCACCGAGGACTTCACGCTCGCCGAACTGAAGACGCTGCGCGCGATCGAGCGCATCCCGGCCAACCGCCCGCACAACACGCTCTACAACGGCCGCTGGGAGATCCCCACCTTCGAGGAAGTCCTCAAGTGGCAGGACGAGCAGACCCGCAAGCGCGGCAAGCAGGTCTGGATCTACCCCGAGACCAAGCACCCCACCTACTTCCGCGGCCTCGGCCTCGGTCTTGAGGAGCGGGTCGCCAAGCTGCTGCGCAAGTACGGCAAGGACAAGCGGAACTCGCCGGTCATCCTGCAGTCCTTCGAGCCGTCCAGCATCCAGCGCCTGAACACGCTGCTCGACAACCCGCTGGTGGTGCTGCTCTCCGCCGCCGGCACACGGCCCTACGACTTCGTCGCGACGGGCGACCCGCGCACGGTCGCCGACCTGATCACGCCGAAGGGCCTGCGGGAGATCGCCGGTTACGCGCAGGGCATCGGCCCGACCCTCGACCTGGTCATCCCCAAGGACGCGGGCGGCGACCTCACCACGCCGAGCACGCTGGTCGCGGACGCCCACAAGGTGGGCCTGATCCTCCACCCGTACACCATGCGCAACGAGAACCCCTTCCTGCCCCCGGCCTACCGCAAGGGCAGCGCCGCGGACGCCTATGGCGACGTGTTCCCCGTCTTCCGGAAGTACTTCGAGACCGGCATCGACGGCGTCTTCACCGACAACGCCGACACCGCGCTGCTGGCCCGCGCCGACTTCGTCAACGGCTGAGCCCCCGCACCCCGTTCGGGGTCTCTCCCGGCCGCCCCGGCAACCCGCCCCGGGGCGGCCGCGTCGTTTCGCACATGACGCACGACCTGGTCACCGCCCTGCGCCCGCTGCTCACCGCCGAAGCCTCGGCCGAGGCACATGCGTCCGGATGCGACCCCCGCGACCTGGAACAGACCGTCTGGCTGCGCCTCCTGGAACGCCTGGCGACCCACGGCCCACCCCGCGCCCCCGAGGACTGGCTGCGCCGGGCGGTCCGCGCCGAGTCCCGCCGCACCCGCCGTACCTCCCGCCGGGAACGCCCCTATGCCACCGACCCCGCCGACCCGGCCACCCCCACCCCCGAACAACGCGTCCTCACCACCGCCCGCCACCGCGCCCTGCGCGAGGCGGTGGCCCGCCTGCCCGGCCGCTGCCCCCGTCTCCTCGAGGCCCTGCTCTCCCCGAAGGACCTGACATACCCGGAGATCGCGGGGGAGTTGGGTATCTCACAGGGCAGTATTGGCCCGGAACGTTCCAGATGTCTGGGATGTCTGCGCCGATTGTTGACGCCGGAGGTTGCACCCCGCGAAGCGCGGGGATAGGAGTGAGGACGACAGGTGATCAGGTGAGCGGGAGGCGTGCGCACATGGGCATGAGCGTGACCATCTCGGTGGCGACCGAGCAGGATGCAGAGCAGATCTTCAGGCTCCAGTACCTGTGCTTCCAGAGTGAGGCGGCGCTGTACGGCAACTATCGCATCGACCCGCTCGTCCAGAGCCTCGACTCGGTCCGCCAGGAACTCGCCACCGACTGCGTCTTCGTCGCCCGGCTCGGCGAGGAGGTCGTCGGCTCGGTTCGTGGCTCGGTCACCGAGGACGGCGCCGCCGCCATCGGCAAACTCTGCGTCCACCCCCGCCTCCAGGGCCACGGAATCGGAGCGAGGCTGCTGCGCGCGGCCGAGGCGGCGCTGGAGGAGGAGCGGGGCGCCAAGAAGTTCCGCCTGTTCACCGGCCACCGCAGCGAGGGCAACCTCCGCCTGTACCGCCGGGTCGGCTACGAAACCGTGGGCACGTCGAAGGGCGCGGACGGCGTCCCGATGATCGTCCTGGAGAAGCCGGCCGGCACATACGCGACAACGGCCTAGCTTCTCGACGCCCCTCGCCGAAGCGCCCCGTCAGGGGCGCGGGGCTGCGTCCGATGTGCGACTACCGCCGCGTGGGCGCGACAAGCCACAACGCACCGGTAGTCGCGCAGGTTCCTCAGGTTCCCGCCCCCTCGGCGCCCTTCCGCAACCAGTACAACGCGGAGACCGGCAGCAG
Source organism: Streptomyces sp. NPDC086519 (assembly GCF_040686075.1). Classification (NCBI taxonomy): domain Bacteria; kingdom Bacillati; phylum Actinomycetota; class Actinomycetes; order Kitasatosporales; family Streptomycetaceae; genus Streptomyces; species Streptomyces sp. NPDC086519. Next base: position 236,726 of record NZ_JBFBJL010000001.1, on the reverse strand, counting down.
CACGGGAATGAACACGTATCCCATCCCGTAGTCCGACCACACGGTCGCATCCGGGAACGCGGAAGGATCGACGAGGGTCCACGTACCCACGATCAACACCCCCGCGAGCTCGGCGGCGCAGCACACCTGCGCCACCCTGCGGGCCGTCTCGCCGCCCCTCACCAACGTGTACGTGATGAACCCGTACACCACCCCGGCGACGGCGGACAGCGAGTACGCGAGCGGCGCCCGGTCGAACTCCGCCGCGATCTGGTACGCGGACCGCGACACCGCGCCGACGACCATCACGCCGTAGAACCACACCAGCAGCGTCCCCGGCCCGCTGGTCAGCCGCCGCCGCTTCGACCTCTCTTCCACAGTCGTCATCTCACCCTCCCCAGATGTCATAGAGTCGCACCTCCAGCACGGCCAGCACCACACCGCCCGCGGCGACCGTCACGGAACCCCACCGCGTCCGCTCGGCGAGCGACATGAACCCCGCGGCCGGGACGCACGCGAACGCGCCCAGCAGATAGGCGACGAAGATCACCGTCCCCTGCTCCGGCTTCTCGCCCCGCCCCAGCAGCACGATCCCGGCGATCAGTTGGATCAGCGCCAGCACCGACACCACGGCCATCCCGATGAAGTGCCAGTCCTTCGTCGGCTGGTCCCGGTACGCCGCCCAGCCGCACCACGCGGCGAGCAGCAGCGCGGCGACTCCGGTCACCAGCAGCAGGGCATTGAGCATGCGGTGACCTTATTACGGCCGAAACGGCCCGACGCCGTCGGCCCCTGCCGTGGACCGTAGGGTCTGGACCATGACGCTCCACGCACAAGCCCTGCTTTTCGACAACGACGGCACCCTGGTCTCCTCCCTCGAATCGGTCGAGCGCTGCTGGACCCTCTGGGCCGCGGAGTACGGCGTCACCGAGGAGTTCGCCCGAGTCGAACTGCACGGACGGCCCGCCGCGGACATCGTCGCCGACCTGCTCCCGGCGGCCCTCGTGACGGAGGCGGTCGCCCGCATCGAACAACTGGAGGTGGAGGACGTCCCCAACGGCGGTGTCCGCCTGCTTCCCGGCACCGCCGCCCTCCTCGACTCCCTGCCCGCCGACCGCTGGGCCGTCGTCACGTCCGCCACCCGCCGGCTGGCCGAGGCCCGCCTGGAAGCGGTCGGGATCCGGCCGAAGACGCTGATCTGCGCCGACGACATCACCCGTGGCAAGCCCGACCCCGAGCCCTACCTCCTCGCCGCCCGCCGGCTCGACGTCGACCCGGCGCACTGCGTGGTCTTCGAGGACGCCCCCGCCGGACTCCAGGCGGGCCGCGCGGCCGGCATGACCACCGTGGCGTTGGCCACAACCCATGAGGCGCACGAGCTGGACGCGGACCTCGTGGTGCGGGACCTCTCGGCCTTGTCCGCACTGGTCACCGACCGCGCCGTCGAGATATCGGCCCGCGGCTGACAGGCGTCCGCCGCTGTCCAGTATGCGGACAGCGGCGGCCTGTCAGGACCGTAGGTCTGGTTTACTGATCGCATGACCACGACGAGCGACCGCACCCCTGCGACCGAGGCGACCATGACGCCCGGTGCTCGTTGTACGTGTCGAATGTGCGCCTTCTAGAGGGCCCCCGCACCACCCCAGAGCTCGCGCCCCGAAGCGAGACCGGTGGCATGTCCGTACGACGCCATGACGCCCGTATGTGACCCACGCCGCCCCCCCCGCGCACATGTTCTCCCCGGTTCAGCGCCCCTGCGAGAACCGTGCCGCGTCCCTGAACGAACGCACCCGTGCGCCAGGGCACAGCCATGCCCGCGCACTCGACAGTGACGGAAACCCACGTGATCACCACAACGGGCCTGACGAAAATCTATCGGTCCCACAGCTCGCCCGGCCGCGAGATCACCGCCCTCGACGGCGTCGATCTCCATGTCCGCGAAGGCGAGGTGTACGGCGTCATCGGCCAGTCCGGCGCCGGCAAGTCCTCGCTGATCCGCTGTGTCAACCTGCTGGAGCGCCCCACCTCCGGCACCGTGACGGTGGACGGGCGGGACCTCACCGCCCTCGCCGGGCGCGGTCCCCGGGCCGGAAAGGAGCTGCGGCGGGCGCGCAGCCGGATCGGCATGGTCTTCCAGCACTTCAACCTGCTGTCCTCCCGGACCGTCCAGGACAACGTCGAGCTGCCGCTCGAAATCCTCGGGAAGTCGGGGAAGGAACGTTCCTCCAAAGCGTTGGAGCTGCTCGACCTCGTCGGGCTCGCCGACAAGGCGAAGGCCTACCCGGCCCAGCTCTCCGGCGGTCAGAAGCAGCGCGTCGGCATCGCCCGCGCGCTCGCCGGCGACCCCAGGGTGCTGCTCTCCGACGAGGCCACCAGCGCCCTCGACCCGGAGACCACCCGCTCCATCCTCCAGCTGCTGCGCGACCTGAACCGGCAGCTCGGCCTGACCGTCCTGCTCATCACGCACGAAATGGACGTCGTGAAGACGATCTGCGACTCGGCCGCCCTCATGGAGAAGGGACGGATCGTCGAACACGGCACCGTCAGCGAGCTGCTCGCGACCCCTGGCTCCGAACTCGCCGCCGCGCTCTTCCCGGTCGGCGGCGAGGCCTCCGGCGACGACCGCACCGTCCTCGACGTCACCTTCCACGGCGAGGCCGCCACCCAGCCGGTCATCTCCCAGCTCTCCCGCACCTACAACATCGACATATCGATCCTCGGCGCCGCCGTCGACACCGTCGGCGGCCTCCAGATCGGCCGGATGCGCATCGAACTGCCCGGCCGCTACGAGGACAACGTGGTGCCCATCGGCTTCCTGCGCGAGCAGGGCCTGCAGATCGACGTACTGGGCCGGGAGGCCCTGCTGGCGAAGGACGGTGCCCGGTGACCTGGACCGACTGGTCCGCGATGCGGCCGCTGCTGTCCCAGGCGTGTGGGGACACGCTCTACATGGTCGGCTGGTCCACGCTGATCGCGGTCGTCGGCGGCCTGCCGCTCGGCGTCCTGCTCGTCCTCACCGACCGGGGCGGCCTGCTCCAGAACATGCCGGCCAACAAGGTCATCGGGCAGATCGTGAACGTCGCCCGTTCGATGCCCTTCATCATCCTGATGGTCGCGCTGATGAACTTCACCCGCTGGATCACCGGCACGACCATCGGGCGTGAGGCCGCCATCGTGCCGCTCGCGATCGGCGCCATCCCGTTCTTCGCCCGCCTGGTCGAGACGGCTGTCCGCGAAGTGGACGGCGGCCTGGTCGAGGCCGTGCAGGCGATGGGCGGCAACACCTGGACCGTGGTACGCAAGGTCCTCGTACCCGAGTCGCTGCCCTCGCTCATCTCCTCCACCACGACCACGATCGTCGCGCTCATCGGCTACTCCGCCATGGCCGGCACGGTCGGCGCCGGCGGGCTCGGCGACATCGCCATCCGCTACGGCTACCAGCGGTTCGAGACCGAGCTGATGTGGATCACGGTCGCCATCCTCGCCGTCGTCATCTCGGTCATCCAGTTCGCCGGCGACTACGCGGCCCGCTCGCTGCACCGCCGGGGCGGTCAGACCGGCCCCGTGCCGAGGCTGCGCCTGCTGAAGGCCTCGACCGCCACCAGCAAGACCGTCTGAGCCCCCGGCACCCCCCTCTGATTTCCCCGCACCACCCACCGCGGGGCCGCTCCATCCTCAAGGAAAGGCACTTTTCGTGCGTACCACCGCAAAGCTCACCGCCGCCGTCCTCGCCGCCGGAGCCCTCACCTTCGGGCTCACCGCCTGCGGCTCGGACAAGGACTCCGCCGCCGGCTCCGCCGACTACAGCGGTCCACTGGTCGTCGCCGCGAGCCCGACCCCGCACGCCGAGATCCTCGACTACATTAAGGACAACCTGGCGAAGAAGGCCGGACTCGACCTGGACGTCAAGGAGTTCACCGACTACATCACGCCGAACACGGCGACCGAGGACGGCTCGGTGGACGCCAACTACTTCCAGAACAAGCCGTACCTCGACGACTTCAACAAGAAGCGCGGCACCCACATCGTGCCCGTCGTCACGGTGCACCTGGAGCCGCTCGGCCTCTACTCCCACAAGGTGAAGAGCGTCGACGCGCTGAAGAGCGGTGCGACCGTCGCGGTCCCCAACGACTCCGTGAACGAGGCACGAGCCCTCAAACTGCTCGCCGCCAACGGACTCATCACCCTCAAGGACGGCGCCGGCAGCGAGGCGACCCCGCAGGACATCGCGAAGAACCCGAAGAACCTCAAGTTCAAGGAGGTCGAGGCGGCCCAGACCGCGCGCTCCCTGGACGACGTGGACGCCGCCGTGATCAACGGCAACTACGCCATCTCGGCCGGCATCAAGCCCGCCAAGGACGCCCTCGTCCTGGAGTCCGCGAAGAACAGCCCGTACGGCAACTTCCTCGCGGTGAAGAAGGGTAACGAGAAGGACCCCCGGGTGCAGAAGCTCGCCAAGCTCCTCACCTCGCCCGAGGTGAAGAAGTTCATCGAGGACAAGTACCAGGGCTCGGTCATCCCGTCCTTCTGAGCCGTGCCGTCCTCACGGCGGCACGTATACGGCGTATCGCCACGCACGGGGTCCACTCGGTCACCGCGGGTGGGCCCCGTCGTGCGGTTCAGTGGTTTCATGCTGCATGCTGGGCAGTTCGCAGGCCCTGACGGTTTGGCCCTGAAGGATTTCCGAAGGTTACGGAGCGGCGCATGACAAGCACCTTCCCCAACATCTCCATCAGCACGGAGCGGTTGGTGCTGCGTCCCCTCGATGAGGACGACGTGCCCGCCCTGGCCGAAATGATGAACGACGAGCAGGTGGGGGCCTGGACGAGCGTGCCCCAGCCGTACAGCGAGGACGCCGCCCGGCGCTGGATCGCCGAGGACGCTCAGGCCGAGCGGCTCGCCGGCCGGGGCCTCGACCTCGCCGTCACCGAGTTCCTCACCCAGCGCCTGGTCGGCGTCGTCCGGCTCACCAAGACCAACTGGCACATCCGCTCGACCGAGTTGTCGTACATCATCGCCCCCTGGGCCCGGGGCGAGGGCTACGCCTCCGAGGCCGCGCTCGCCACCGCCCAATGGCTGTTGGGCGATCAGAAGTTCGAGCGCATCGAACTGCGCACCGCCGCCGACAACGCCGCCGCGCAGCAGGTGGCGCAGAAGATCGGCTGCATCAGCGAGGGCGTGCTGCGCAGTGCCTGCATAGTCCACGTCCGCACCGAGGACGGCACCTGGGCGGACGTGCGCAGCGACTACATCGTGTGGAGCCTGCTCCCGGAGGACCTGGAGGGCGCGGGCGGGGAACTCGCCGGCAGCGACGGCTTCACCTCCTGGAACTGACGGCGACGGGACCCGCCCCGTCGCGCCCCCTGCCCCTCCACCAGGTACTCTCACGGAGCCCGCCCTCTGGGCCCGACCCTGACGACCTGCGAAAACCCTGGAGACTGACGACGATGGCCGACCGGGTCACGGTGATCGGCTGGGACGGCTCGCCCCTGACCGCCGCGGGGCGCGGGGCGCTGGGCGCCGCCACGCTCGTCGCGGGCGCGGCCCACCATCTGGACCTCCCCGAGGTGCCCCCCGGCGCCGAACGCATCCGCCTCGGCAGCGTCGCCCTCGCCGCCCGCCGCATCGCAGGCCACCGCGGCACTGCCGTGGTGCTCGCCGACGGCGACCCCGGCTTCTTCGGCGTCGTACGGACCCTGCGCGCCCCCGAGTTCGGCCTGGAGGTCGAGGTCGTCCCCGCCGTCTCCGCGGTGGCCGCCGCCTTCGCCCGCGCCGGCATGCCCTGGGACGACGCACAGGTGGTCGTCGCACACCGACGCACCCTGCGGCGCGCGGTGAATGTGTGCCGCGCCCACACCAAGGTCGCCGTCCTGACCTCACCCGGCGCCGGACCCGCCGAACTCGGCCTGCTGATGGAGGGCGTTCACCGCACCTTCGTCATCTGCGAGGAACTCGGCACCGACCGCGAACAGGTCAGCGTCGTCACCTCCGACAAGGCCGCCGACCACGCCTGGCGCGACCCCAACGTCGTCATCGTCATCGGCGGCACGACCGGACCGGTGACGGTGCCCGAGGGCGGCGGCTGGATCGCCGGCCGGGACCCGGCGGCCGGCCCGCGCGGCTGGGTGCAGCCCGACGCGGAGTACGGCGAGGGGGCCGCGCTCGGCGAAGGGGAAACGGATCTGCTGCGGGCCGCCCAACTCGCCCGGCTGGGCCCCCGGGTGGGGGACCTGGTCTGGGACATCGGCTGCGGCAGCGGCGCGTTCGCCACCGAGGCCGCACGCGCCGGCGCCGCCGTCATCGCGGTCGACCGGGACCTCGCGGCCTGCGTCCGCAGCGAGTCGGCCGCCCGCAGGTTCGGGGTCCAGTTGCAGATCGTGCACGGCAGCGCCCCGCACGTGCTGGAGAACCTGCCCGAACCCGACGTCGTCCGGGTCGGCGGCGGGGGAGCGGCCGTGGTGAACGCGGTCGCCGACCGCCGCCCGCAGCGCATCGTCACCCATGCCGCCACCCGCGACGCCGCCGAACTCGTCGGCCGTGGCCTGACCGAGCACGGATACCAGGTCGAGTGCGCCCTGCTGCAGTCTCTCGAACTCGACACCAGGGCCTGGACGGAGACCGAGCGGAACGTCGCGTTCCTGCTCAGCGGCGTGCTACCCGAGCGCGCCCCGTGATCCTGTTGTCATACTGCGCGCGGTAGGCTGGCCGATCGCTGCACTACACCGGTGGCCCGGAAATTCGTTCGCCAATGTCCGGAAAACACGCTCCTTTTGGGGTGGGTGGGGTACGGCAGAACCGGGGACGCGCAACGTGGCGCAGCCCACAGCAGGCTGTCGCGGATCACGCTGTCGCGACGGTCGAACGGCCGGGACAATGCCACTGAATGGCTTTGTCGCCTTTTCTGGCGGGTCGTTCGTGCCGCTGGGCACGCACGCTCGTTCTTGACAGTGGGGCGGTCGGTGCGCCGCCCCGGGCGAGCTGGTCGTAGAAGGCACTAACCGATGGGCGAGGGGTACGCATGACGGACACCGGCCAGGTCCCGGGCGAGGGACTGCCGGAGAGCGCAGGCATGGTGGAACAGCCAGGCGTTCCGGCGCACGGCGCGTACACCTACCTCTCCGAGTCGCCCGCCGAGGACGAAGACCTGCTGCTCCCCGGCGCCCAGGGCGCCTGGGGCAACGAGGTGCCGCCGCCGGCCCCGGAGCCGGTCGTCGAGGCCGTCCACGAGCCCGGCCCGCACGAGATGGGCGGCCGGGACAGTGGCTCGGTGGACCTCTCCGCCGTCCGGCTGCCCAACTCGGTACCGGCGTCCCCGATCCTCTCCGTACCGCACGACCCGGCGGCCGCCCCGGCTCCGCGCCGTCCGCTGCACCTCGGCCCGCCGATCCCCGACGCCTCCGCCAGTCCGGTCCGCTCCCTCGCCGACCGCGGGCCGGCCGGCGCGCCGGTACGGCAGCCGGGCGCCCCGGCGGCCGGTCCCGAGTACCTCGACGTCCAGCCGTCACACGAGGCCGTGCCGCAGTCCGCCGCGCCCTGGGGTGCGCCGCAGCCGGCGCCGCAGAGCGTCCCGCAGCCGGCGCCGCAGGCCGCTCCGGTGGCTCAGCCGGCCGCACAGGCCCCGGCTGCCGAAACGGTCGCCGCGGTTGCCGAGCCTGTTGCTGTCGCTGCTCCCGCCGTCGTTGCTGCTCCCGCCGCTGCTCCCGCCGTCGCGGAGCCGCAGTCGCAGCCCGCGGTCGCGTACGAGCAGCACGCGGCCGACCCGTCCGGCGCCGCGCAGGCGGCCGTCGCCCGGCTTGCCACGGCGGCCGTGGCCACCGGCGCCGCGCAGCCCGAGAACGCGCACGGTCCGCAGGGCGTGGCCGGGCCGGTCGACGGGGGCGCCCCGGTGCCGGTGGCCGAGCCGGTCGCGCCGCAGGTCGCGCAGGTACCGGACGCTGCTCAGGTCGCGCAGGTACCGGACGCTGCTCAGGTCCCGCAGGCTCCGCAGGTCCCGGAGGTCTCGGGGGCCGCCGAGGTTCCGCAGGGGCCGGACGGGGGGCCGACGCAGGCGGCTCCCGTGGAGGCGGTGAGCCCGGAGGCTCCGGAAGCGGTGCGGGCTCCCGGCGCCGACACGGCATCAGGCGGATCTGCCGTGACCGAGGCCGCGCCGGTGGCGGCGGAGACCGCGCAGCAGCTCGCGGAGCCGGGCGCCGAGGCCGTGGTGACCGATCCGGAGCCGCAGGTCGTGGCGCCGGCCGGGGCCGAGCAGGTCACGCAGACCGAGGCCCCCGAGCCGGGCCCGGCGCCGGAAGCCGTCGTACCGGCGGCCGTCGTGCCGGAAGCCGTCGTGCCGGAAGCCGCCGTGCCGGAAGCCGTCGCGCCGGAAGCCGTCGCGCCGGAGTCCCTTGCGGCCCCGGAGGCCGTCGCCGCCGAGCCCGCCCAGCCGGTGCCCGCCGCGCCGCCCGCGCTGGTGCAGCCGGAGGAGGCCGCCGCCGAGGTACCCGCCCCGGCAGCCCCCGCAGCCGTCGCCGCCGAGGCCCCGCAGCCGCCCCAGTCGTCGGAAGCCCTCGCGCCGGCCGTCCAGGAGGCCGAGCAGGTCGCCCCGCCCGCCCCGTCCCAGGTCCCCGGAGCGGCTGCCGTACCTCCGGCCGAGACCCCCGAGGCGCAGCCCGCCCAGCCGGTGGATGCACCCGTCCACCTCGCGGGCCCGCAGATCCAGGGCACCGCGCCCGCCCCCGAGGAGACCCCGGCGGCCCCGGAGTCCCTGGCCGTCGCCGTCCCGGCGCAACCGTCGCCGGAGCAGCCGCTCGGCGAGTTCGTCCCCGTCGACGGCCAGGTGCCGACCTCCCCGCATCTCGCCCCGACCCCGCCCCACCCGCTGGTCCTCCCCGCGCAGGACCAGGGCGGCGAGTCGCTGCCCGAGCAGGCCGCGACGGTCCCCGCGCCCCGCGAGGCCGAACCCGCTTCGCCGCCGCAGCACCCCGATGTCGTACAGCAGGCGGAGGACCTGGACACCAGGGCCGCCGACCAGGAAGAAAGCACGGCCCCCGTGGCAGAAGCACGTCAGTCCACCGGGCCGGCCGCGCCCGCCTACGACGACGCCGAGCGCGAGGCCGTTCTCAAGGTCATGCGCGAACGCCGTGACATCCGCAACGGCTTCCGCAGCGACCCCATCCCGCACGAGGTGCTGCTGCGCGTCCTGGAGGCCGCCCACACCGCGCCCTCCGTCGGCCACTCCCAGCCCTGGGACTTCGTCGTCATCCGCTCGGCCGACACCCGCCGCACGATGCACGAACTGGCCATGCGCCAGCGCGAGGCCTACGCCAAGTCCCTCCCCAAGGGCCGTGCGAAGCAGTTCAAGGAACTGAAGATCGAGGCCATCCTCGACACCCCGGTCAACATCGTCGTCACCGCCGACCCGACCCGCGGCGGCCGTCACACCCTCGGCCGGCACACCCAGCCGCAGATGGCGCCCTACTCCGCCGCCCTCGCCGTCGAGAACCTCTGGCTCGCCGCGCGTGCCGAGGGGCTCGGTGTCGGCTGGGTCAGCTTCTTCGACGAGCGCGAGATGGTCCGCGTTCTCGGTCTGCCCGAGCACCTGGAGGTCATCGCCTACCTGTGCGTCGGGTACGTCGACGAGTTCCCGGACGAGCCCGAGCTGATGCAGGCCGGCTGGTCCAAGCGCCGCCCGCTGTCCTGGGTGGTGCACGAGGAGACGTACGGCCGCCGCGCGCTGCCCGGTGAGGACCCGCACGACCTGCTCGCCGAGACCGTCGCGAGTGTCCGCCCGCTGGACGCCAAGGCGCTCGGCGAGGCCTGGGAACGCCAGAAGCGGATGACCAAGCCGGCCGGTGCGCTCGGCATGCTGGAGATCATCTCCGCCCAGCTGTCCGGCCTGTCCCGGCAGTGCCCGCCGCCGATCCCGGAGCCCGCGGCCGTCGCGATCTTCGCCGGTGACCACGGGGTGCACGCCCAGGGCGTCACGCCGTGGCCGCAGGAGGTCACCGCCCAGATGGTGGCCAACTTCCTCGGCGGGGGAGCGGTCTGCAACGCGTTCGCGAGTCAGGTGGGCGCCGAGGTGTGCGTGGTGGACGTCGGTGTCGCGTCCGAGCTGCCCGCCACACCGGGCCTGCTGCCCCGCAAGGTGCGCGCGGGCACCTCCGACATGACGACCGGCCCGGCGATGACCCGCGAGGAGGCCAAGCAGGCCATCGAGGTGGGCATCGAGACGGCCCGCGACCTGGTGGCGGCCGGCAACAAGGCGCTTCTCACCGGCGAGATGGGCATCGCGAACACCACCGCGTCCGCGGCCCTGATCTCCGTCTTCACGGGCGCCGACCCCGCCGAGGTCACCGGCCGCGGCACCGGCATCAACGACGAGACCCTCGCCCGCAAGACCGAGGTGGTCCGCCGTGCCCTGGAACTCCACCAGCCGGACCCGGCCGACCCGATCGGGGTCCTCGCCGCGGTCGGCGGGTTCGAACACGCGGCGATGGTGGGCCTGTTGCTGGGCGGCGCGTCCCTGCGTACGCCGGTGATCCTGGACGGCGTCAGCGCGGGCGCCGCCGCCCTCGTGGCCCGCGCGATCGCACCGGAGGTCCTCGCGGCCTGCATCGCCGGCCACCGCAGCGCGGAACCGGGCCACGTGGCAGCCCTGAACAAACTGGGCCTGCGCCCCCTCGTCGACCTCGACCTCCGCCTGGGCGAGGGCACGGGCGCCCTGCTCGCGCTGCCCCTGGTGCAGAGCACGGCGAGGGCCATGCACGAGGTGGCGACCTTCGACTCGGCGGGCGTCACGGAGAAATAGGGGACTGCGGTCCCGGGTTCCTGCGGCCGCTGGCCGCTGGCCGGTCGTTGGTGGCTGTGGCTGTGGCTGTGGCTGTGGCTGTGGCTGTGGCTGTGGCTGTGGCTGTGGCTGCGGCTGCGGCCCGGCGGCCCCGGCGGCCGTCGGCTGCGGGACAGCCGCCGGGCCGGGTTCCTTGTCGGCCGCCGGGTGGTTGTGGGCAGAGTCGTTCCTCCCCCAGTGCCTCAAGGACCTGGGGGACCCCCATGACGGAACGGGTGGACACAACCACCCACAGCCGCGCACCCGGTCACGCAGCCCAGCCACTGGACACCGGAGCCGTCCAAAACCCCCGCCCCGTAAAATCTGCACGTCAGGGCTACCGCATCGCCGCCGAAAGAGGAGCCGCACCTCATGGCCGAACATCCCGCCTACCCCGTAGGCCTCCGCCTCACCGGTCGCAAGGTGGTCGTCCTCGGCGGCGGCCAGGTGGCCCAGCGCCGCCTCCCCGCGCTCATAGCGGCAGGCGCCGACATCACCCTCGTATCCCCGGAAGCCACCCCTTCCGTCGAGGCGATGGCGGACGCCGGCGAGATCACCTGGGCCAGGCGCCCTTACCAGGACGGCGACCTCGGCGAAGCCTGGTACGCGCTGATCGCCACCAGCGACCCCGCCGCCAACACCGCCGCCTCCGCCGAAGCGGAGCGCCACCGTGTCTGGTGCGTCCGCTCCGACGACGCCGACCAGGCCACTGCCTGGACCCCGGCGACCGGCCACAGCGAGGGCGTCACCGTCGCCGTCCTCACCACCGACGCGCGCGGCCGCGACCCCCGGCGCACCGCAGCCATCAGGGACGCGGTCGTCGAGGGCCTGCGCGACGGCACCCTCGTCGCCCCCCACCACCGCACCCGCACCCCCGGCGTCGCCCTGGTCGGCGGCGGCCCCGGCGACCCCGACCTCATCACGGTCCGCGGCCGTCGCCTGCTCGCGGCCGCCGACGTCGTCATCGCCGACCGCCTCGGCCCCCGCGACCTCCTCGCCGAACTTCCGCCGCACGTCGAGGTGATCGACGCGGCGAAGATCCCGTACGGCCGCTACATGGCCCAGGAGGCCATCAACAACGCCCTGATCGAGCACGCCAAACAGGGCAAGTCGGTCGTACGGCTGAAGGGGGGCGACCCCTACGTCTTCGGCCGGGGCATGGAGGAGGTCCAGGCGCTCGCCGAGGCCGGGATCCCCTGCACGGTCGTCCCCGGCATCTCCAGCTCGATCTCCGTACCGTCCGCCGCGGGCATCCCGGTCACCCACCGGGGCGTCGCACACGAGTTCACGGTGGTCAGCGGTCACGTCGCGCCGGACGACGAGCGGTCGCTGGCCGACTGGCCGTCCCTCGCCAAGCTCACCGGGACCCTCGTCGTCCTCATGGGCGTCGACAAGATCGGGAAGATCGCCGAGACCCTGGTCGCGCACGGGAAGTCCCCGGACACGCCCGTCGCCCTGGTCCAGGAAGGCACGACGGCCGCTCAACGCCGGGTCGACGCGACCCTCGCCACGGTCGCCGAGGTCGTCCGCACGGAGGAAGTGAAGCCCCCGGCGGTCATCGTGATCGGCGAGGTCGTGACCGTGGGCCCGCGGACGTCGTGACCGTAGGCCCGCGGACGGCGTCCTGAAGAGCACTGACGTAACCCCGGGTAACACAACCCGTTCCAGCCCGTTGGCACCGCACCCAGGACAAGGCAGTATCACCCTGTGGCCGATCTCATCACCGTTGAGGATCCCGACGACCCGCGCCTGCGCGACTACACGGGCCTGACCGACGTCGAGTTGCGCCGCAAGCGCGAACCGGCCGAGGGCCTGTTCATCGCCGAGGGCGAGAAGGTCATCCGCAGGGCGAAGGACGCGGGCTACGAGATGCGTTCCATGCTGCTGTCCGCCAAGTGGGTCGACGTCATGCGCGACGTCATAGACGAACTCCCGGCCCCCGTCTACGCGGTCAGCCCGGAGCTCGCCGAGAAGGTCACCGGCTACCACGTGCATCGCGGCGCGCTCGCCTCCATGCAGCGCAAACCGCTGCCGACGGCGACCGAGCTGCTGCGCACCACCCGCCGGGTCGTCGTCATGGAGTCGGTCAACGACCACACCAACATCGGCGCGATCTTCCGCTCGGCGGCCGCCCTCGGCATGGACGCGGTGCTGCTGTCACCGGACTGCGCGGACCCGCTCTACCGGCGCAGCGTGAAGGTCTCGATGGGCGCGGTCTTCTCGGTGCCGTACGCCCGTCTCGACACCTGGCCCAAGGGGCTGGACTCGGTCCGCGAGGCCGGGTTCACGCTGCTCGCCCTCACCCCGGACGAGAAGGCCCGCAGCCTCGACGAGGCCGCCCCGCACCGGATGGACAGGGTCGCCCTGATGCTCGGCGCCGAGGGCGACGGCCTGTCCACCCAGGCCCTGGTCGCCGCCGACGAATGGGTGCGCATCCCGATGTCCCACGGCGTCGACTCCCTCAACGTGGGCGCGGCGGCCGCGGTCGCCTTCTACGCGGTGACCACCGGCCGGCCCGAGGCGTAGGACTCGCTACTCCCTGAGGGCCGCGGCCTTCGCCGGTACGACACCGGAACCGGGCACGCCCATCCCGTGCGCCGGCCCGGAACAGCCCTGGGCCAGCGCGATCCCGAGCGCCACCAGCAGGGTCACCACGACGAACACGAAGAGCCGCTGGCGGAGCAACCGCGGATTGGCCGGCCGCCGTCCGGTACCCGTGGGACGCGGCGCCGGACGCCCGGCGCCGCCGCGCGACGCGGGCCGGCTCCCGGTTCCGTTCCCCGGCCGGGTGCCGTTGCCGCGCGGGGCGGGTGTGGGGCGCGAGCCGTTCGGCCGTGACGGCAGCCCCCCGGTCGGGCGCGGACCGCCGCCGCGCGAGGGGGCGTTGCCCCGCATCGGCGCGCCCGCCGCGCCCGACGAGGACCGCGGACGGCGCTGGGTGCGCTGCGGATCCGGGTAGGTGTCGCTGAGCGGCCCGGTGGGCCGGTCCGCCTCGGCGGCACGCGGCGCGGGCGGGCGTGCGTCGGCCAGCCCCTGCGCCTCGCGCGCGGCGATCTCCTTCAGCCGGAGCGACAGCTGCAACGTGCTCGGCCGCTCCTCCGGGTGCTTGGCCAGGCAGGCCCGCACCAGTGGCGCGAGCGCGTCCGGCACCCCGTGCAGCTGCGGCTCCTCGTGGACGACCCGGTAGAGCATCACCTCGGAACTGCCGTGCCCGAAGGGCGAGTCACCGGTCGAGGCGTAGGCGAGGGTCGCGCCGAGCGAGAAGACGTCCGTGGCGGGGGTGACGGCCGCTCCGCGCACCTGCTCGGGCGCGAGGAACCCGGGGGAGCCGACCGCCGTACCGACGTGGGTGAGGGTGGAGGCGCCGGTGGCCCAGGCGATGCCGAAGTCGATGATCCGCGGCCCCTTCGGGGACAGCAGGATGTTGGACGGCTTGAGATCCCGGTGCACGACCCCGGCCTCGTGCACGGCGACCAGGCCCTCGGAGAGCGCGGCGCCGACCGCCGCCGCGTCCGCCGCGCCCAGCGGGCCGTCGTCGGCCACCTTGTCGTGCAGCGAGGGGCCGGGCACGTACTGGGTGGCGAACCAGGGCCGCTCGGCGTCGAGATCCGCCGCGACCAGCCGTGCCGTGCAACCGCCCCTGATCCGCCGGGCCGCCGAGACCTCACGGGCGAAACGGGAGCGGAACTCCTGGTCCTCGGCCAGATCGGGCCGGATCACCTTCAGCGCGACCCGCTGCCCCTTCTTGTCGGAACCGAGGTAGACCACGCCCATGCCGCCGGCGCCGAGCCTTCTGTGAAGCCTGAACGAGCCGACGACGCGCGGGTCCTCGCGCCTCAGGCGCATCATCGCCATGTTCATCCCCGCTGCCCGGTCCGTTTGACGTGGCACAGCTTACGTTTACCGGGCCGCCCGTGCGCAGAGGCCGCGCCCTCTCGGCCCGATGGATTGTCAGTGTCGGGTGCGAGACTTGAGGAGTGGTCAGGAAGGCGCCGTTATCGGCTCCTTTGTGCACCCGTCTGCTCCAACAAGCCGTCACAGAAGGGGGATTGATGCTGTGAAGGGTGACCGCGTGGAGATAGTCGTGGACGCCGGCGACACGACCCGCACATACGAGGTGGTGGCCACCAGGGCGGGCCGCAGGGTGGAGACAGCGGTGCGGCGGGGGGTGGTGGAAGTGAGCGAAGTCACGCGAAACGGAGCGGTCGTCAGGACCGCCCGCTTCATGGCGACCAGGGTCCTGGCTCTCGTCGAGCAACCGGTGCTCCGCGAGGACAGCTCGGAAATACCGGGAAGGACCGGGCACCCCCTCCGGGAAGACCCCGAGGGGTAGGACGAGACGCGGTACCCGGTCTCCACCCAGAGGAGTAGACCGCAGGTCACGGCTCATCCTCTCGGAGGCCCGCGATTCGATACGAGGGCATGACGTCCGCAAGACGCCACGCGCCTAGATTTGAGGTCAAGCGGCGGGTGCAGCACTCGTCCCCCGAGGTCAGACACCCGCCGCTGCCAACGACAACTGAGAACGGTCAGGAGAGGGACCATGGCCCTTACGGCACAGCGGACACACACCACCCGCCCCCGCCGACAGGGCCGTCGCCACCCGCTGGTGGCGACGCTGATGGCCCTTCCCCTGGCGGCCCTGCTCCTCCTCGTCTTCGACGGCTGGGAGACGGTGGCCACACAGGCGTCGTCCGTGGGAGTGATGCTGGGGCGCTGAGCGGCGACCCCAGGCCCGGAAGAGCGGTCCGGGCGGGGACATCCACCCATGAAACCCCGTGGGGACGGGGGTGCGGCGGACGGCAAAATGCCGGCGCAGCTGGGGAGCTGCGCCGGCATTGCTTTTTCCGTGGGCCCGCTGCGTTCGCTGTTCGGCCGCGGCCCGCTGGGGCTGGTCGCGCCCACGCGGCGGAGCCGCGCATCGACTCAGCCCCGCGCCCCTTTACGGGCACTCCTCAGCGGTCGGCAGTCGTGTCGGCTACTCAGCTGCGGGCAGTCGTGACGCTGGGGAGCTGGGGCCCCGTGCGAGCGAAGCCGAGCGTGGGCGCAGGGGGTACCCCCTCTGGGGAGACACCCGGCGAGCGCGGGCGAGCGACACCCCGGTACCCAGGCTCCCACCCCCCCACCCCCCACCCGCTGTGCACCCCGGCCCACCCCACCCCCGTACCCTCACCGCAGCACAGCCGCACCTTCCGGGGGACCCCATGACCGCAGACCTGATACCCCAGCTGACCGCCAAGATCAGAGCCGCCGCACACTCCGACGCGGCCCCCTGCGCCTGCGCCACCACCACCCTTGCCCACCGTCCCGACACCGCGGTCCTCCGGCACGCGGAGACCGTCGCCAAGGTCCACGCCCCCGACACCGACCCCGCCGCCCTCACCCTCCGCCTGGCCACCGCCGCCCGCCTCCCCGACGTCTTCCTCCCGCCCCTCGCCCCGGCCCCCGCCGCCTTCGTCGACGACCGCCCGGTCACCCTCTGGCCGTACGGCGCCCCCGTGGACCCCGACGCCCCGGACGCCGCCCCCTGGGAAGCCGCCGCCACCCTCCTCGCCCGGCTCCACCGGACCCCACCCGCCGCGGCCACACCCCCGATGCGCGGCCCCGCCAAGGCGGCGCACGCGATGGCCCGCCTCCGGAAAGCCCTGACCGGCGCGGGCTTCCACCCCGCCGCGCCGCCCGTCTTCCGTGCCTGGTCCGCCCTGCCCGCCTGGGCCCGCGCCGAGGCACCCGTGCCAGGCCACCACCCCGGCACCCTCTGCCACGGCGACCTGCACCTCGGCCAGCTGGTCCGGCACCCGGCGCCGGACGGCCCCTGGCGGCTCATCGACGTCGACGATCTCGGCGTCGGCGCCCCTGCCTGGGACCTGGCCCGCCCCGCGTCCTGGTATGCCTGCGGCCTGCTCCCGCCCGACGCGTGGACCCGTTTCCTCACCGCCTACCGGGCGGCCGGCGGTCCGGCCGTGCCGGAGGACGGCGACCCGTGGTCCGCCCTGGACGTCCCGGCTCGTGCCCTCACCGTCCAGACCGGCGCCCGCTACCTCGCGAAGGCGATCGCGGCGGACCGCCCGCTGGACGAGGTCGAGCAGTCCCTGATCGACGCGTGTGCCCGGATGGCTCCGGAATGATCCAGGACTGATCCCGGACCAAGCGCGGAGCCCAAGCGCGGAGCCCAAGCGGCATCGAACCCGGAATGATTCCCGCGCCGCTCCCGAACGACATTGGTCCCCGGGCGGTTGACCCACGATTTCCCGAAGTAAGGTGCAACCGACCGGGAACGGACGGAGTCTGTCCTGGGGAAACGCGAAGCAGTTTTTACCGGCGAGGAGTTGAGCCGACCATGCAGTGTCCGAAGTGTCATGCGCCGATGCACACCTACAACCGCAACGGCGTCCAGATCGAGCAGTGCAGCGGCTGCCGGGGCATCTTCCTCGACTACGGCGAGCTGGAGGCGCTGACCCAGCTGGAGGCGCAGTGGTCCAAGCCCGTCCCGCCGCCGGCTCCGCAGGCGTACCCGGCCCCGCCCGCGCCGGCCTGGGGCGCCCCGCATGGTGGCGGTCAGCACGGCGGGGGCCACGGTGGGCACTATGGCGGCCACGGTCATGGCCACGGCCACAAGAGCTGGGCGCACATGCTCTTCTCCAGCTGACCGCACGAAGAAACCCCGGCCGTACGGAACGGCCGGGGCTCTTTGCTGTGTGGACGATACTGGGATTGAACCAGTGACCTCTTCCGTGTCAGGGAAGCGCTCTCCCGCTGAGCTAATCGTCCTCGGGACCGGGATCCGCGGATCACGGGCACTGCGTGCGCGATACTGGGATTGAACCAGTGACCTCTTCCGTGTCAGGGAAGCGCTCTCCCGCTGAGCTAATCGCGCGGGGCAGATCTCCGGTCTGCTGACCAAGATCCAGTGGACGATACTGGGATTGAACCAGTGACCTCTTCCGTGTCAGGGAAGCGCTCTCCCGCTGAGCTAATCGTCCTTGGAGGTGGAGACGGGATTTGAACCCGTGTAGACGGCTTTGCAGGCCGTTGCCTCGCCTCTCGGCCACTCCACCAGGAGTGTAGGGGATCGGGACGACCCCTAGGTTCCTTCGAGCGGACGACGAGGCTCGAACTCGCGACCTCAACCTTGGCAAGGTTGCGCTCTACCAACTGAGCTACGTCCGCCTGTCGTTTCGGTCCGCTCTCGCGTCCCGGCGACGTGTTGAACTCTAGCGGATTCCCGGGCCAGCACAAAAACGCGTTTGCGCAGCGTGCTGCGCCGGACCCGGCGGATGACGTGGTCAGGGCACCCTTGACGACATGCCCGGGTCACCCCCAGGACACCAGCCATAGACTCGACGACGTGCTCCATCACCCTCCTCTCGCCCGGTTCGGCGGCCGCGTCGCCACCGGCCTGCTCGACGTCACCAGCGATCCGGCGGCCCTCGACTCCTCCGGTTTCTGGGCCGTCTGCGCGGATTTCGAGGGCCGGCTGACCTGCGCCCGCTTCGGTGACGTAAGGGAGGAGCCGGTGCCCGCGCCGGTGCCGGGGCAGTGGCGCGGGCCGGCGGCCGCTGACTGGAAGTCGTCCCTCGACCGCGCCGCGTACACGTCGGCGGTGCGGCGGATCCGCACGCACATCGCGGCCGGTGAGGTCTACCAGGCCAACCTCTGCCGGGTGCTGTCCGCGCCGGTCGCCCCGGACGCCGACGTGGACGCCCTGACCGCCCTGCTGGCCCGCGGCAACCCGGCGCCGTACGCCGGAACGATTCGCCTGCCGGAGCACAGGGTGGAGATAGCCACCGCCTCGCCCGAACTGTTCCTGCGCCGGACCGGGCGGACCGTCGAGAGCGGGCCCATCAAGGGCACCGGCCGCACCGAGGCGGACCTCCTGGAGAAGGACTACGCCGAGAACGTGATGATCGTGGACCTGGTCCGCAACGACATCGGGCGGGTCTGCGCCACCGGCACCGTGACCGTCCCCGACCTGTGCGCCGTGGAGAAGCACCCGGGGCTGGTCCATCTCGTCTCCACGGTCCGCGGTGAGCTGGGTGCGGACGCCGGCTGGCCCGAACTGCTCGCCGCGGCCTTCCCGCCCGGTTCCGTCACCGGTGCGCCGAAGTCCAGCGCCCTGCGGATCATCGAGGCACTGGAGCCCGTGCCGCGCGGCCCCTACTGCGGCGGCATCGGCTGGGTGGACGCGGACCGGGGGACCGGCGAGCTGGCCGTGGGCATCCGTACCTTCTGGATCGACCGGGACGCGGGTGCGCTCCGGTTCGGTACCGGGGCCGGGATCACCTGGGGTTCCGACCCCGAGGGCGAATGGCGGGAGACCGAGCTGAAGGCCGCCCGGCTGCTCGCGGTAGCGTCGGGTGGGTACGACGTGAACGGAGGGGTCTGAGTTGAAGATCTGGCTGGACGGCGGACTGCAGGACGTGGAGTCCGCGCGTGTCTCCGTCTTCGACCACGGGCTGACCGTGGGGGACGGCATTTTCGAGACGGTGAAGGCGACCGAGGGCCGGCCCTTCGCGCTCACCCGCCACCTCGACCGGTTGACCCGTTCGGCCCGGGGCCTCGGCCTGCCCGACCCCGACCACGACGAGGTCCGCCGGGCCTGTGGGGCGGTCCTCGCGGCCAACCCGATGCCGCTCGGCCGGCTGCGCATCACCTACACCGGCGGCCACGGCCCCCTCGGCTCGGACCGCGGAGACCGCGGCCCCACCCTCGTGGTCGCCCTGGGCGAGACCAGCCGCCGCGCCGACTCCACGGCCGTGATCACGGTCCCCTGGACCCGCAACGAGCGCGGCGCGCTCACCGGCCTGAAGACCACCTCGTACGCCGAGAACGTCGTCGCCCTGGCGCGCGCCCACCAACACGGCGCCTCCGAGGCCCTGTTCGCCAACACCGTCGGGCAGCTCTGCGAGGGCACCGGTTCCAACGTCTTCGTCGTCCTCGACGGCGAGATCCACACCCCGCCGGTCGCCTCCGGCTGCCTGGCCGGCATCACCCGCGCCCTGACCGTCGAGTGGACCGGCGCCCGGGAGTCCGACCTGCCCCTGGACGTCCTGGAGCGGGCCGACGAGATCTTTCTCACCTCCACCCTGCGCGACATCCAGGCCGTGCACCGCGTCGACGACCGTGAACTCCCCGGCGCTCCCGGCCCGGTGACCGCCAAGGCCATGCGCATCTTCGACGAGCGCTCGGGCGAGGACCTGGACCCCTGAGAGCCCTGCCCGGCCGGCTGCATCGGCCGGGCCCTGGCCGGGGCCTTGGCCGGGGCCTTGGTCGGGTTGTCGTCCGGCTTCGCCACGTCCGGCTTCGTCCGGCTTCGTCGGGCTGACGTCCGGCCTTGTTCGCCCGACGTCCGGGCCTCAGTGGGCTGACATCCGGGCTTTATCGGGCTGACGCCGTGGTCTCGGGCGGGTAGAACACCCCTGATGACCACGACCCTGCGGCCGACCGAGCCGCTCCAGCACGGCGCCGACGGAGCGCTGTCCCGCCGCTTCCAGGTGTGCGTGAACAGCAGACCCGTCGGCACCCTCCACCTCGGCACCTCGCAGAACCTCGGTCCCCGGGTGGCCCGGATCGTCGACCTGCACATCGAGGAGCCCGACCGCCGCCGGGGCCGGGGCACGGTGGCCGCGCTCGCCGCGGAGGAGGTGGCGCGCGGCTGGGGCTGCCGGCAGATCGAGCTGGGTGTCCCGGCCACCGCGGAGCCGGCGCTGCGGCTCGTCAAGGCGCTCGGCTACGTTCCGCGCAACCGGGGCATGGAGAAACGGCTCGGCGACACCGCGCCCGCCCTGCCGCCGGGCAGCCGCGGCCGTGCCATGACCGAGGCCGAGTACCCGGAGTGGCTCGCGCACGAGTCCGAGGCGTACGCGCGCAGGTGGACCGAGCGGGGCGTGCCCGAAACCGAGGCGCACGAGAAGTCACGGCGCGACCACGAGCGGCTGCTGCCGCGCGGGCTCGCCACGGAGGACATGCGGTTGAGCGTCCTCGAACACGAAGGGGCCCGCGTCGGCACCCTGTGGGTGGCCTTCCGGGAGGACGGCGCCTGGGTGTACGACGTCGAGGTCGACGCCGCCCACCGCGGCCAGGGGCACGGCCGTGGCCTCATGCTGCTGGCGGAGGACCAGACGATCGCCGTCGGCCGGCGCGTCCTCGGCCTCAACGTGTTCGCCGGCACCAGCCCGGCGGAACGGCTCTACGAGTCGCTGGGGTACGTCACCGTGTCGTACGTCCTCTACAAGAACTTGATCTGAACTCCGGTCACTCCCGCCCGGTCACTCCTGCTCGGCCAGCAACCGGTCGGCGATCTCCGCCACGCGTTCGCGCAGGCCCTCCTGGCTCTTGCCGCCGTCGAGGCGCTCGCCGCCGATGACATAGGTCGGGGTGCCGGTCACGCCGATGGCCTTGCCCTCGGCCTGGTCGGCGTCCACGATCAGGATGTGCCGGCCGTCGATCAGCGCGGTGTCGAACTCTTCGGCGTCCAGGCCCAGTTCACCGGCCACCTCGACCAGGAACGGCTCGCCCCCGCGGTCCAGCTCCTCGACCCGCCCGAGGACCGCTTCGACGTACTCCCAGCCCTTCCCCTGCTCCAGGGCCTCCTCGGCGGCCTGCGCGGCGGCGAACGCGTGCTTGTGCTTCTCCAGCGGGAAGTGCCGCAGCCGCAGCTCCAGCCGGTCGCCGTACCGGGCACGCAGGGCACGGAGATCGTCCAGCGCACTGCGGCAGTCAGGACACTGCAGTTCACACCAGACGTCGAGAACCAGGGCGCCGGTGCGCACGGAGGAGTCGTTCATGCCGCCCAGTCTTCCAGCCCACGCTGTGTCAACCCAATCGAGCCGACGTCCGACCGTCGTCGGCCGACCGGCGACGTCCGACCGACGACGGCCGACCGACGACGGCCGACGGACGGCACCGGACACGGCCGGTGCCCGGCTGATGGGGAGGGTGGTGGCCGGCAGCCGGCACCGGCCGAGTCGAGGCGGGTGCGGTCGTAGCTCGTACCTGGGGTGGAGGTGACCCGGAGAGGACCCCGAGATGCCCCTGATTGTCGGACCTGGGCATGGATCGCACGGGCTGGGCGGTGCAGGATGGAAGGGCGGAGCAGCGTGCGCACCCGCCCTCGCCCCGCCCGCCCGACCCAGCCCGCAGGAGGACCGGATGATCGCCGAGACAGTCTGCTCCGCCGTGTCCGCGGCAGGCCTGGGCATCGCCGTGGTCACCGCCTATCGCAAGCGGTACCTGGCGGCGGTCCGGATCGCCGCCTACTCTCTCGTCCCCATCGGCCTGGTCATGACGGGCGTGGTCGGCTGGCTCGCCGACACCGCCCTCAGCCCCACCGCCTGGGCGGGCTTCGGCGTGCTCGGTGCGGCCTGGGCCCTCTTCTCGGCCACCCGCGCCGTGGAGCGTCGGCGCGGCGGCACCCGTGGCACCCGGGCCGAGCGTAAGGCGGCCGCCCGGGGCGCACAGCGCGACGCCGTCGCCCCCGCCGCCTCGGCACCGTCCCTGAGCCCCGCCACCCGCCCGGCGGCCGGGCCCGCGGGGGCCCCCAGGAGCACCGGCTCGGGCGACGACTTCAGTGACATCGAGGCCATCCTCAAGAAGCACGGGATATGACACTCGCCGGCGGTGGGGGCGGCGCTGCTCAGCCGAGTCGCGACCGCATGCATATGACAGTCACATGAGGCATTGAAACGACACAGTGCGTCCGTGGCGTGCGCCGAAGTGTTCAAGGGGTGAGCGGAAGCGAAACGGACATCACGGAATTCGGCGAACTCCCGCCCATTCCGGGCGTGTTGATCGCGCGGCGGGTGTCTGCTGGGACATCATCGCCGCGAGATGCTGGACACGAAACAGAGCGAGGCCGCGCCGCCGAAGGACGAGCCCCGCGGGTGCCTCTTCGCCCTTTCCCAGCCACCGCTGATGATCTTCCTAGCGGTGATCGGGTGTCTGCTCCTCATGGCTGCGCTGCACGACCTGCTGTGGCTGTGAGCCGTACCCGCCAGTCCCGGCGCCACCCGCCGGGACCGGCGTCGGCATCGACGCCCCGGTACTCCCGGGATCAGCCCGCCGCCTCCTTGCGGCGCGCCCGGTACGCGGCGACATGCAGGCGGTTTCCGCAGGTCCTGCTGTCACAGTACCGACGCGAACGGTTACGGGAGAGGTCGACGAAGGCGCGCCGGCAGTCCGGCGCCTCGCAGCGCCGCAGTCGCTCCTGCTCCCCGGCGACGACGAAGAACGCGAGCGCCATCCCGCAGTCGGCGGCGAGATGGTCGGCCACCGAGGCGCCGGGCGCGAAGTAGTGCACATGCCAGTCGTAGCCGTCGTGATCCGTGAGCCGGGGCGTGGTGCCCGCCGCGGCGACCAGCTCGTTGATCATCCCGGCCGCGGTCCGGGCGTCGGGAGCGGCGAAGATCCCCGCGAACCGTCCGCGGATCTTGCGCACCGCCGAAAGATCGAACTCCGACAGCACACCCACATCGCTGATGTCGTGGTTTCGTACGAAATCCTGGAGAGCCGCGACATCGGCCAGCCCGTCCGCCGCCGTGTCGTCCTCCGGTGCGGTGTTCACCAGATCCACCACGGCGTCGAGAGAACACCGGGTGTCGTGGGTGATCAGCACGTTTCGCTCCCTGGCCTGAGGGTCGGGCGGGCGCCCGCCGATGGTGGCCGATGGTAGCGACATACGGCGGCCCCGCACCGTCCCCTGTCCCACTCGGGACTGTCCGGTAGAACGCTCACCGCCCCCCGGCGGTTCCCCGGGCGCGCGGACACAGCGGTGCCGCCCCGTGACCGAACACGGTGGCGGCGCCGGTGCTGCCGTATGCGGTTGTCTTGGCCCGAGCCGTCTCCCCGAGTGGACGGCGCCGGGCGGCTTTCAGGGGCTGCGCCCTAGCTCTCCGCCAGAATGTGGGAGAGCTCCTGATCGAGATCGAAGTGCCGGTGTTCCGTGCCGGGCGGCACGGCGGCGTCTGTGCGCTTCAGGAAGGATTCCAGGGCCCGCGCGGGGGCTTCGAGCAGGGCTTCCCCTTCCGGAGAGCTCAGGGCGATGCACACGACGCCCTGACCGTGACTGCGGGACGGCCAGACGCGGACGTCGCCGGTGCCCGTGGGGCGGTGCAGCCCCTCGGCGAGTAGGTCGCGGGCGAACACCCACTCGACGGTCTCCTCGGCTCCGGTGTGGAAGGTGGCGTGCACGGCGTAGGGGTCGGCCGTGTCGTACCGCAGGCCTGCGGGGACAGGCAGGGAGGACTCGCTCGACACAACGAGGCGCAGGTGCAGCTCGCAGCTGACCGTGGTGTTCATAAGCGCCAGGGCCTTTCGCTCAGTGTGCGCTCGGGGATTCGCACGTCGGCGAAATCGACATGCCACCTACGGTGCCGTTGTAAACCCCTCTGAGTGTTTTGCGTGTGTTTACGTAACTCTTCCGGCGGAGAACCTGGACGCGATCTACGACCATTCCGGTGACCGGAATCGCTCAGGTAGGGTTTGGTCGTATGAATACGGGGAGTAACGAACCGGGCGAGGTCGCCGTGGCCTCGGACGGGAGCGAGGTGGACGGGACGACGACGGACCGGGCACGTGACGAGCGGGGGCTCGGATCACGGGCGCCCGAGTTCATCAAGGCACGCCGGATGCTGCACCTGAGCTGGCAGGCCGGGGTTTTCGCGATCGGTCTGGCGATCGTGGCCGTGGGCATCGTCCTGCTGCCGTTGCCCGGACCGGGCTGGGTGATCATCTTCGCCGGCATGGCGGTCTGGGCGACCGAGTTCGTCTGGGCCCAGCTGGTGCTGCGCTGGACGAAGCGCAAGGTCACGGAGGCGGCCCAGAAGGCGCTCGACCCCGAGGTGCGCCGCCGTAACGTCGCGCTCACGACGATCGGCCTGGTGGTCGTGGGTGCCGGGGCCGGGATCTACCTCTCCAGGTTCGGGATCGTGATGCCCTGGAAGATCGAGGAGTGATCCGGCCGCCGGTCACAGGCCCCCGGCGACTGGTCGGGGGCACCCCCTGACATGGGGTAATGTTCTTCCTGTGCCCGGGCGATTAGCTCAGTGGGAGAGCGCTTCGTTCACACCGAAGAGGTCACTGGTTCGAACCCAGTATCGCCCACCCGGAACCACGGCCCACCTGCGAGAGAGCAGGTGGGCCGTGGTCGTTCCCGGCCCTTGGGCGGAGCCACGGCGACCACGGCCCCCTCGCGCGGCGCTGCGGTTGCGTGGAGGGCCGGAGGGGGCGGCCAGGCGGAGGCAAGGCGGCGACGCGGCTCCTTGGCGGGGGCGCCGGTACCTGAACGCGACGGGCGCGGGGCCCGCAGACGCGTGATCACCTTCGGCCGGCAGGTGGCACGGCCTGCGGTGTTCCCCGGAGACGGACGTTTCCGGACCGGGAACCGTGCCCCGGAACCGGCCTCGCTCGCCGGGCAGCACCCCGCCGCAGTGGTCGGAGGTATGCCCCGCGAGCCCACGGCTCTGCACCCTGCGAGCCCACGGCTCTGCACCCCGCGAGCCCCACGGCTCTGCACCCCCGCGAGCCTCACGCTCCGCGCCCCGGGGAGTCGCGGCGGCCGCACCTCGGACGGCCCCCGACCGCTCTCCTCCCTCCGTCGGCCGGAGCGCTCACTCGAAGCGCCCAGCGCCCAGTGCCCCGCCCGCCCCGCCGACTCGTCGAAGCCAACCCGTAACACCCGCCTCCCGCAAGCCACTTCACGTTCGACCCCCCGACCGCGCGCCCCTCACCTGCGGCGTCGCCCACCCCGTGCCTCCGCACCCTCACCGCCCCGCCCTGCCCCGCCCGCCTCGCCCACAAGAAATTCCTGTCCGAATCATTGACGCCCCACCGGCCCCTCCGTAACTTGTGCCAGCAAGCGCTTACTTGAAACGATTCATGCAGGCGTCGGCGACGCTGCGGGGAGGGGCCTGACTGTGGGAACCGGCAGGAATGTGGAGAGGCGCACCATCCTGAAGGCGGCCGGCGCATCGGCGGCCGCGCTCGGGCTCGCCGCGACGGCCGGGTGCGGCGGCGGCAGTGGTTCCGGGGACGGAACGGTGACGATCCGTTACTCGTGGTGGGGTGCGGAGGAACGCGCGCAGAAGATCAACAAGACCATCGCGCTCTTCGAGAAGAAGTACCCGAAGATCAAGGTCAAGACCGACTTTCAGACGTATGCGTCCTTCTGGGAGAAGTTCCAGACGCAGGCCGCCGGCGGAAATCCCCCGGACGTTTTCCAAAACGCCGTCACCTTTCTCCGGAAGTACGACAAGCGAGGAATTCTCCTCGACCTCACGTCTCAGGTTCAGGCGGGAAATCTGAGCCTGGATCACTTCCGGGCCGGGGTGACGAAGGTCGGCCAGGTCGACGGGAAGCAGCTGGGAATCCCCGTCGGCTCCAACACCATGGCGCTGGTCATCGACAAGAAGGTCTTCGAGAAAGCCGGCGTCGAGCCGCACGCGGGCTGGACCTGGGACGACTACTTCAAGGCCCTGAAGACCATCCACGACAGGACGAAGGTCGCCGGGGACACCGGCTACTTCAGCATCATGTACCTGTACGACCTCTACCTCCGCCAGAACGGCAAGGCGTTCTACACCGACGACGGACTCGGTTTCGACAAGGCCGACCTGACGGAGTGGTGGGCCGACGGCTACAACCGGGTCAAGGCCGGCATCGTCACCGACCCGAAGGTCGTGGCCCAGGACTTCCCCAAGTCCTCCCTCTCCGCGGGCCACGGCGCCTCGGAGTTCACCTGGGACAACTTCACCGTCCGCTACTCCGCCGAGGGCAACAGCACCTACGGACTCGCCCCGATCCCGACCATGGACGGCAAGCACACCGGGCAGTACCTCGCCTCCCTGATGCTGAGCGCCTCCGCCCGCACCGCCCACCCCAAGGAAGTCGCCCAGTTCATCGACTTCATGGTCCACGACCCCGAGGTCGGCAAGATCATGGGCTACGACCGGGGCATCCTCGCGAGCACCGAGCAGTACTCGGCGTACCAGCCGACGGACGCGGTGAACAAGGAGATCGCGCAGTACGAGGACGACACCGCCAAGGCCGGTGTCCTGGGCACGATCACCCCGCACCCCTCCGGTGCCGACACCATCGAGGCCGCCTTCCTGCGCATCGGCGGCGACCTCGGCCAGGGCAAGACCAAGGTCGCGGACGCGGTGAAGCAGTTCTTCACCGAGTCCGAGGCCGCCTTCCAGGCCTGATGGGACCCGCCGTGACGCTCGTCAAGGACTCCCCGCCCGCTGCCCGCAAGCCGCGCTCGGCCGCCTCCGCCACCACGGGGCGGCGGCCGGGCCGCCGGCGCGAGAACCTCGCCGGCTACCTCTTCATGTCCCCGTGGATCGCGGGCTTCCTGCTGCTGACCGCGGGCCCGATGGCCGCCTCGCTCTACTTCGCGTTCACCGACTACAACCTCTTCAACACCCCGAGGTGGGTCGGGTTCGACAACTTCACCAAGATGTTCGACGACCCCCGCTGGCAGAAGTCGGTGGAGGTGACCGCGAAGTACGTGGTCATCGGCACTCCGCTGAAGCTGCTGCTCGCCCTCGGGGTGGCGATGCTCCTCGCCCAGAGCCGGCGTGGCCAGGCCTTCTACCGGGCCGCCTTCTACGCCCCCTCGCTCATCGGTGCGAGCGTCTCGGTCGGCTTCGTCTGGCGGTCGCTGTTCTCCGACGGCGCGATCGTGGACCGCACCCAGACCCTCTTCGGCTGGCACGTCGGCGGCTGGGTCGGCAACGCCGACTGGGTGCTGTACTGCCTGGTCGCACTGACCGTCTGGCAGTTCGGCGCGCCCATGGTCATCTTCCTGGCGGGATTGAAGCAGGTGCCGAGGGAGCTCTACGAGGCGGCCGAGATGGACGGCGCCGGGCCGCTGCGCAGGTTCTGGAACATCACCCTGCCGATGATCTCCCCGGTGCTGTTCTTCAACGTGCTGCTGGAGACCATCCACTCCTTCCAGATCTTCGGCTCGGCCTACGTCGTCTCCAACAGCACCTGCGGACCGGCCGACGCCACCCTCGTCTACACCTGCTACCTGTACGAGCAGGGCTTCAAGAACGCCCAGATGGGCTTCGCCGCCGCGATGGCCTGGATGCTGCTGCTGGCCGTGGCCCTGGTGACGGCCGTCCTCTTCTGGTCCCAGAAGAAGTGGGTGCACTACGAGGAGGACGCCCGATGAGCGCGACCACCACCGAGCCGACGCCCGCGACCAGGGCCGAGCAGCCCTTGCTGAGCCGCCGCCGGACCGGATCCCTCGGCTGGCATCTGGGCGCCCTGCTGATCCTCGCGGTCATCCTCTACCCGGTGGTCTGGGTGATCGGCGCCTCGTTCAAGCCCAGCAAGGACATCATCAACAGCCTCCAGCTGTTGCCGTCCCACCCGATCCTTTCCAACTTCAAGGGCCTCGCCGACGGCATAGCGGACATCAGCATCTGGACGTTCTTCCAGAACTCCCTCTTCTACGCCGTCGGCGCCGTCGTCGGCGTGCTGATCTCCTGTTCGCTCACCGCCTACGCCTTCGCCCGCATCCGGTTCGCCGGCCGCAACCTGCTCTTCTCCCTGATGATCGGCACCCTGCTGCTGCCCTACCACGTGCTGCTGATCCCGCAGTACGTGATGTTCCAGAAGCTGGGCTGGATCAACACCTACACCCCGCTGCTGATCGGGAAGTACCTCGCCACCGAGGCGTTCTTCGTCTTCCTGATGGTGCAGTTCATGCGGAACCTGCCCCGGGAGCTCGACGAGGCGGCCCGGCTCGACGGCTGCGGGCACTTCCGCATCTACTGGTCGATCGTGCTGCCGCTGTGCCGGCCGGCCCTGATCACCAGCGCGATCTTCACCTTCATCAACGCCTGGAACGACTTCATGGGCCCGCTGATCTACCTCAACGAGCCCGGCAAGTACACGGTCTCGCTGGGCCTGATGATGTTCCGTGACTCCGACGGCGTGGCGGCCAACTACGGCGGGATGATCGCCATGTCGCTGGTCGCGCTGCTGCCCGTGCTGCTGTTCTTCCTCGCCTTCCAGCGCTATCTGATCGACGGAATGGCGACCTCCGGACTGAAGGGCTGATGACGTCGTGGCCGACCTGCGCGCAAAGCCTTCCGTCTTCTCCGAGAGGTTCGGCGTCTTCGCCGAGTGTCTGCTCACCGGCGTGTGGATCGC
Organism: Streptomyces sp. NPDC086519; assembly: GCF_040686075.1. Lineage (NCBI taxonomy): Bacteria > Bacillati > Actinomycetota > Actinomycetes > Kitasatosporales > Streptomycetaceae > Streptomyces > Streptomyces sp. NPDC086519. The sequence goes on along the minus strand of NZ_JBFBJL010000001.1, from coordinate 207,784 downwards.
CGTCGCCTCCCTGGGAGTCGTCACCTGTCCGGCCGCCTTCGCCGCCGGCGCCCGGCACCTGCGCCGCCGTACCGGTCAGGTGGGCGGCGGCTGGCGGGAGTTCGTGAGCGACTTCTGGGCCGCTCTGCCCGGCGGGTGGGCCGTCGGGCTCGCCGGCTGGGGCGCGGTCGCCGCCGCCTGGGTGGACGTCCAGGCCGTGCGGGCCGGGCTGCCCGGGGGACCGTTCGTCGGGGCCGTGGGGCTGTTCGCGGTGATCGGTCTCGCGGTCGCGGGACTGCGGGCGGCGGCCGTCTGGGCGCCCGGCGACCGCTGGCGCACCCTGCTCGCGGCGGCCGGCCGGCGTACCGTCCTCGACCCCGGTGGATCCTTCCTGCTGGTCGGGGGAGCGGTTCTCGTCGTCTGTTCCGCTCTGCTCATCGCGCCGCTGGCGGTGCCCGTGCTGGGCGCCCTCGCGGCGGCGGCCGTCGCCGTGGAGGAGCGTCACCGGCGCCGCCACGGCTGACCGGCCCGGCATCAGGGTCGGCGCCCCGGCGCCGCGCCTCTCTCTGTCATGCCCCTGACTATCCCGTCCATGACCGTCCCCGCACTCGCACGGAAAGGAAAGGCGGACATGTCTCCCATTCCCCGCAGGTCCCTCCTCAAGGCGGCCGCCGCCGCCGGCGCCGCCGCCCAGTTCAGCTGGGCGCTGGGCGCCAAGGACGCGCAGGCCGCGCCCGGGGCCGAGGCCGCCGACGCGGACCCGGTGACCCTGGACTGGCTGGAGGACGGCGGCCTGGGCGCCGCGCCCGGCTCGACCGTCGGCGTGCCCTGGCCGATGGGCGCGTTCCAGGAGGACCAGCCCTTCGCGCTGACCGACGCGGACGGCAAGGCCGTGGCCGTCCAGTCCTGGCCGATCGCCTACTGGCCCGACGGCTCCCTCAAGTGGACCGCCCACGCGGTCAGTTCCGGCAACGGCAAGCTCACCCTCGCGGCAGGCGAACCGGCCGCCCCCGCTCAGCAGGTCACCGTCGACAGGAGCGGCGGCACGATCGACGTGTCCACCGGTGTGATCACCGTGAGGATCGGCAAGAACGGCTCGACGATCGTCAGGTCCGTCACCCGGGGCTCCACCGAGATCGCCAGGAACGGGCGGCTGGTCCTCGTCCGCCAGCCCGAGATCGAGGACGAGGACCAGGGCACGGTCAGGACCGAGTGCTTCGACGGCGCGATCGACTCCGTCACCGTGGAGCAGGACGGCCCCGTCCGGGCCGTCGTCCGCGTCGACGGCAAGCACCGCAGGGGCAGCCGAAGTTGGCTGCCGTTCTCGATCCGCCTCTACTTCTACGCGGGCGCCGACTCCTTCCGGATGGTCCACACCATCACCTACGACGGCACCCAGGAACCGGGCAAGGCGAGCGGCGACTTCGTCCGCGGGCTGGGCGTGCGCTTCACCGTGCCGATGCGCGACGAGGCGTACGACCGGCATGTGCGGATCGGCGGCGAGGGAACGGGCCTGCTGCGAGAGGCCGTTCAGGGCATCACGGGCCTGCGCCGCGACCCGGGCGCGGCCGTCCAGGCGGCCCAGTACGCGGGGCAGAAGCTCCCCGACCCCGCCACCTGGGACCAGCGCGTCACCACCCGCCTCCAGTACATCCCGCACTGGGGCGACTACACCCTCGCCCAGCTCTCCGCCGACGGCTTCACCCTGCGCAAGCGCACCAAGAAGGGGTACGGCTGGATCGCGGCCGGCGGCGGCAAGCGGGCCTCCGGGTTCGGTTACGTCGGCGGGGCGAGCGGCGGATTCTCCTTCGGCCTGCGCGACTTCTGGGAGAAGTTCCCGGCACAGCTCGACATCCGCGACGCCCACACCGACGCGGCCGAGGTCACCCTCTGGCTCTGGTCGCCCGAGGCCCAGCCGATGGACCTGCGCTTCTACCACGACGGCATGGGCCAGGACACCTACGCCGAGCAGCTCGAAGGCCTCAACATCACCTACGAGGACTACGAGCCCGAGTTCGGCACGCCGTACGGCATCGCCCGTACCTCCGAACTCCTCTTCTGGGCCAACGAGTCGACCCCTTCGGCTCAGGCGCTGGCCGAACAGGTCGCGGCCGTACGGACGCTGCCGCAGCTCACCGCCCCGCCCGGACAGCTCATCAAGGCCAAGGTCTTCGGCCCCGGCCTCTACTCCGAGCCCGACCGCTCCACCGCCGCCAAGGCGAAGATCGAGGACCACCTCGACTTCCTCTTCACCTACTACAAGGACCAGGTGGAGCAACGCCGTTGGTACGGCTTCTGGGACTACGGCGACTTCATGCACACCTATGACGCCGTGCGCCACCAGTGGCGGTACGACATCGGCGGCTACGCCTGGGACAACTCCGAGCTCTCGCCCGACCTGTGGCTCTGGTACGCGTACCTGAGAAGCGGCCGCGCGGACATCTTCCGGTTCGCCGAGGCGCTCACCCGGCACACCGGCGAGGTCGACGTCTACCACCTCGGCCAGTGGGCCGGCCTAGGCACCCGGCACGGCGTCCAGCACTACGCGGACAGCGCCAAACAACAGCGCATCTCCAACACCACCTACCGGCGCTTCTACTACTTCCTCACCGCCGACGAACGCGTCGGCGACCTCATGGCCGCCAACGTCGACTCCGACGAGACCTTCCTCGTCCTGGACCCGCAGCGCAAGGTCCGCACCGATCCCTACACCCCTGACCGGCACGCCCTCTCCATCGGCTTCGGCACCGACTGGAGCGGCCTGGTCTCGGCCTGGCTGACCGAGTGGGAGCGCAAGGGCCCGAAGTGGGAGAAGGCCAAGGCCCGCGTCCTGTCGACCATGGAGGGCATCGCCGCCCAGCCCAACGGCTTCGTCCAGGGCAGCGGCCTCTACGACCTCGACACCGGCAGGTTCGCGACCGCCACCACCGCGGTGGTCTCCGTCTCCCACCTCTCGGCGGTCTTCGGCCTCAACGAACTCTGCGCCGAACTCATCTACCTGATCGACATGCCGAAGTTCAACGAGGCGTACTTCGACTACTGCCGCTACTTCAACGCCACCAAGGCGGAGCAGGCGGCCCGCTACGGCTCGAACTTCGGCACCCTGCTGCTCTTCCAGGGCCACTCGCGCCTCGACGCGTACGCCGCCGTGCAGACCGGCGACGCGACGCTCGCCCAGCGCGCGTGGACGAAGTTCTACGGCTCCGACGGCTACACGGAGTCCTCACCGTGGAAGACCGAGCCGCTCTCCGGCCCGGTCACGCTGGTCGCGGGCAGCGAGGCGAGCTGGGTGTCCTCCAACGACACCGCGCTGTACGGGCTCGCGGCCATCGAGAACCTGGCGCTGCTCGGCGACAAGATGCCCTGACGGAAAACCGGGGGAGCGCCGTCACACGGGCGGCGGCGCTCGTACCGTCGAGTGTGGTCCAGGTCACGTGCGGCGGCCATGAGTACGCGTACTCAGACCGCCCGCCCGGGAAGACTCCGCCCATGGACTGGACCCACTACCGTTTCCGCAGCCTGTGGCCCCTGCCGGTGCCCCGCACCGTCGTCTACGCCGCGCTGGAGCGGGTCGAGGACTATCCGCGCTGGTGGCCGCAGGTGCGCTCGGTGAGCCGGCTGAGCGACACCACCGGCGTCCTCACCATCCGCTCGGCCCTGCCGTACGACCTCACGTTCACCGCGCGTGAGACACGACGCGACCCGGACGCGGGGGTCCTGGAGGTCGCGATGACCGGTGACATCGAGGGCTGGTCCCGCTGGACGGTCACCACCACCGGCACCGGCACCCTCGCCCGCTACGACCAGGTCGTCGACGTGCACAAACCGCTGCTGCGCCGACTCGCCGTCCCCGGACGGCCGTTCTTCCGTGTCAATCACCGGCTGATGATGCGGGCGGGGCGGCGCGGACTGCTCAGGCACCTCCGAGCGGTTTGAACGAGACCCGCCGGTACCTGTATCGTTCTCTGCGTTCCCGGGCGATTAGCTCAGTGGGAGAGCGCTTCGTTCACACCGAAGAGGTCACTGGTTCGAACCCAGTATCGCCCACCACCGGGAAGGCCGGTCTGCCTGTGCAGACCGGCTTCTTTGCGTCTGAGGGGGGCTCAGTGAGCAAGGAGAAGGACAGGCCACGGCGGCGGAGAAGGGCTTCCGTGAGCCGGCGCAGGGTGTGGGCGCTCGGCGTCGTCGTCGGTGTGCTGGTGGTGCTCGGCGGGATCGCCGCCGGTACCCAGGCTCTGGCGAACAAGGAGCGCGTCACCTCGATGTGGGTGGGCGCCGTGATCCGGGCGGACGGGAGCGCCCGGATCACCGAGGTCGTCGACTACGACTTCGGGCACTCGGGAGACACCCACGGCATCTACCGCGACGTGCCGGACGCGGACTTCTACGACAACGTCCGCGCCACCATGGACGGCCACAAGGTCCCCTACGAGAGCGGCATCGGCGACGCCTACCGCGACGAGAGCGGCAGGTCCTCCTACGCCGAGCGCCTCAAGGTGGGCGACCCCGGCCACACGGTCGGCGGCATCCACCGGTACCTGATCCAGTACACGCTCCCCGACGTGGTGAAGGGCCACAAGCTCGCCTGGGACGCCGTCGGCACCGGGTGGAAAGTCGACCGGGCCGACGTGGAGATCCACGTCGTGGACGCGTACGGGTTCACCGGCGTGCGCTGCGAGCACGGCAGCTGGGACGCCGGGAAGCCCTGCACGGCCGGCCAGAGCGAACCGGGGCACCTCGTCATCAGGCTCGACAGGCTGACCGGCCACGAGGGCGTCACCCTGTACGCCACCGCGGGGAAGACCAAGGCGGCCGGCAAGCCGGTCCTGCCCGCGGCGCCCTCCGGCCCGGCCGTCGGCACGACCCTCCCGCACCCGATGCGCACCGGCGGACTCTTCCTCGCCGCCGCGCTCGCCGCCGTCGCGCTGACCGTCCTCGTCCTGCGGTTCCTCGGGCGGGACCGGCTGGCGGAGGACGGCGGCCGGGAGCGCGGCGTCGCGGTCGAGCGGCTCCGCCGCACGGTCGCCCCGTCCGCCGCCCCGCCCGACGAGCTGACCCCGGCGCAGGGCGGCATCCTGCTCACCGAGACCGTCGAGGACCGGCACCGGGTGGCGTGGCTGCTCACCGCCGCGGCGGACGGCCATCTGAGCATCGGGGGCGACCACAGGCGCCCGGTCCTGAGACGGCGCGAGCGCGCGGGAGAGCCGGTCGACCGGGAGGTCAAGGACATCCTCGGCACGATGTTCGGCGGCCGCGACAGCCTCACCCTCGGCATGCGGGACGCCCTGTTCAGGTCGGGCTGGCAGAGCCTGGCGACCCGGCTGCACAACTGGTGTACGGGCAGCGACCTGTGGGACTTCGACGCCGCGTGCCGTGCGGAGACGGCGGGGAAAGCCGGTGCGTTCTCGGCGCTGGCCGGCTTCGTGCTCGTGATCACCGGTGGCGTCCTCACCGGCCGCCGCATCGCCGCCGGGTGGCCCGTCGTGGTGGCGGCGGCCGTCGTCTCGGGCATCGGCCTCACGCTCGCCGCCTGCGGATGGGAACTGGACCGGCGCACCGCGCGCGGCACCGCTCTGTGGCTTCGAGTGGAGGCCTTCCGGCGCTATCTGGCCGATCCCGGCACCGTCCCCGGCGAACTGCCCACCGGACGGCAGGCGGACCTGTACACGGCCTGGGCCGTGGCCCTCGGCGTCGAGTCCGCCTGGGAGGAGGCCGTCGGCGCCTCGGCGGCGGCACCGGGCCGGCGCACCGCGCCGCGCCCCCTCGACCGCGCCGACCTGCTGCTCGCCGCCATGATCGTCTCCAGCTCCAGTCCGCCCTCCAGCTCAGGCGGTTCCGGAAGGTCGGGCGGTTCCGGCGGCGGTTCCTCCTTCGGCGGTGTCGGGGGCGGCGCCGGTGGCGGAGGCGGCGGTTCCTGGTGAAGTGACAGGCGGGGCACCGGTGTCGGCGCCCCGCCCCTCACGCCGCCGTCGGCAGTTCCGGCCGCAGCGGCCAGTACGTGTTCACCGTCTCCGCTGTGCCGCTGCGGGTGAACCACGCCTGGAGGCCACGCGCCTGTGCCGCGTGCCAGGTCGTCTGCAGGCTGTGCAGCTCGGCCGGGGTCAGGCGCTCCAGGCGGGGCGCGAAACGGCGGCCCAGCGCCCGTACCACCTCCAGGGAGGCGAGCGCGTCCGCGCCCGCGTCGTGCGCGCCGTCGAGAGTGACCTCGTAGTGCGCGCACAGGTCGGTCAGGGTGCGGCGGCCCTTGCGGTAGCGGTCCAGATGCTTGTCCAGGACCCGGGGATCGAGGACGAGCAGGGGGCTCGCCTCGAACCAGCGGTCCAGCGAGGACGCCCGATGTCGGCGCAACTCGCGGTCCAGCAGGGTCAGATCGAACGGCGCGTTCATCACCACCAGCGGGCGGTACAGCGCCGCGTGCTCGGCCAGTTCCTCGGCTATCTCGTACATCACCGGCGCCGGCCAGCGGCCGTTGCGCTGCAGGTGTTCTTCCGTCAGCCCGTGCACCGCCGTCGCCGCTTCCGGCACCGGCACGCCCGGGTTGACCAGCCAGCGGGTCACCCGGGGCCGGGTGCCCGGGGCGTCCTGGACGACGACCGCGGCGGACACGATGCGGTCGGTCTCCACGTCCACGCCCGTGGTCTCCGTGTCGAAGGCCGCCAAGGGCCCCTCGTACCAGCACGTCATGCCAATACAACTCCTTGTTCACCCACGGCAGGTGACGTTCCGTCTTCTGCCTGTTTGGTGATACCCGGGCCGTTTGCGGCGTACGCCGGAAGGACACAACAGGAGTGCGGGTCTTTGCAGTTCAGCGGCCCGCCACGGGGAAACTCCTGGCTGGGAAGGCTGTTGGTCATGGCGATAGCGCAGCCCGAGCGGGGCGGGCTGCTGCCCGAACGCACGGGCCCCCATCGCGGCACACTCGCCACCACCGCCTGCATGGAGACACTGCAGGTGGGCTATCTGCACGCCGTCGCGGCGGCGGCCGGCTGCTCGCTGTCGCAGCCGTTCCCGGACAACGGCATCGACTGGCACGTCAGCCACGGCTCGCCCGGTCACACCGTCGACGACGAGGTGACGATAAAGGTGCAGCTCAAGTGCACCTACCAGATCGCACCGAACCCGCCGGGACGTTTCTTCTCCTTCACGCTGGACAACGACCACCTGCGCAAGCTCGCCCGCTCGCCGGTGTCGGTGCACAAGATCCTGGTGGTGATGCTGGTACCGCGCTCCCAGGACGACTGGCTGCGCGCCAGCCACGACCGGCTCGATCTGCGCCACTGCTGCTACTGGGTCAACCTGGCAGGGCATCCGGTCACCGGCCGGCACCGGACCACCGTGCGGGTGCCGACCTCGCGCATCTTCGACGACCGGGCGCTGTGCGAGATCATGACGCGGGTCGGGACGGGAGGCAGACCATGAGGCACCGTCCGTACGAGGAGCAGCTGCGGGAGGTCCGGCCGCATCCCGACGACCCGCACTGGAGCCGTCCGCCCGAGCCCGCCGACGTGGACCCCGTCGTGCTCGGCGCACTGCTGCGCCGGCACGGCTGGCAGCGGCGCGGGGGAGCCCCGGGACGCTACGGCCGCTGGACCCCACCCGGGCCGGGCAGCACCGGCACCAGCCTGCTGGTACCCGAGAGCCGCGCCTTCCCGGACAGTGACGATCTGCTCGGGGAGGCGCTGACGGCTCTCGTACGCAGCGGTACGCCCGCCGCGCGCGCGGTGCTGGTGGGGCTCGCCGTGCCCAGTGACGAGATCCGCTGGTGGCGGGACGTGCCCAGCGGGCCGGCGGACGCCGCGTCCTGGACGGCCGAGGAGCAGCTGCGCGCCGCCGCCCGCGGGACCCTGCTGGCGGGCGCGCTCGCCACCCGCGCGCGTGCGGGTTACTACGGCGCCCGGCACAAGCGCGCGGCCGCCGCCCTGCTGGAGTCCGTCCTCGTCGGCTCCGCGGAGGGCGGGCGCGGTCTGACCGCCTTCGTGCCCGTCGGCACCGGCCGGCCCCTGGCCATACGCCTCCACCAGGCCCTGTACGCCGCCCGCGAGGCCATCGACTACCAGCGGGCCACCGGCGGCATGGACGCCTTCGACGGAGCCGTCGAGGCGGGCGTCAGCCGGGAACTGACCGACGCCCTCGTCATGCTCGTGCGCGGCACCGAAGGCGCCCGGATCTCCGTCGAGTGGGCGCCGGGCGCCGGCGCCCCCGACGACTGCGCGGCCACCAGCGAGCCCGTCGAGTTCTCACCCGGGGACCTGCCCGTGCTGCGCGAGGCAGGCGCCCGTTATCTGCGCGACGAACCCTCGGTCGCGGTCCGGGTCACCGGCGCCGTGGTGCGGATGCGCCGCTCGGAGCCGCGCGGCGAGGGCGCGGTACGGCTGCGGGTGATCGCCGGCGCCGAGGTGCCGTACCTCCGGGTCACGCTCGACGAGGAGGACTACCGGATCGCCGGGCAGGCCCACCTCGTGGGGCTCCCGGTGCGGGTGCACGGGCGGCTGGAGAGCCGGGGCGGCTTCCGGCGGCTGTCCGGCGCCTCCGGGGTCGTACCGGTGCAGGTGGACGAGTCCGACCGGGACCGGCTGCTGAAGTCCCTCCAGGAGAACCTCGACTTCTTCGAGGAGGCGTGCGGAGGGGACGACTGCGACTGACGGGCCACTGTCGGTAACCGTTTCGCGGTCGGTGGGGCCGGGTCGGTACGATCCGGTATTGCGCGCGCTCCTGGTATGGCGCCGCATCCACCTTCAGTCAGGAGAGACCGGTGTCAGACGTCCGTGTGATCATCCAACGCGATTCCGAGCGGGAAGAGCGCGTGGTGACGACGGGCACTACGGCCGCCGAGCTCTTCGCCGGCGAGCGCTCGATCATCGCCGCCCGGGTGGCCGGTGAGCTCAAGGACCTCGCGTACGAGGTGAAGGACGGCGAGACCGTCGAGGGCGTCGAGATCTCCTCGCAGGACGGCCTCAACATCCTGCGCCACTCCACCGCGCACGTCATGGCCCAGGCCGTCCAGGAGATCTTCCCCGAGGCCAAGCTGGGCATCGGCCCGCCGGTCAAGGACGGCTTCTACTACGACTTCGACGTGGCGAAGCCGTTCACGCCCGAGGATCTCAGGGCCATCGAGAAGAAGATGCAGGAGATCCAGAAGCGCGGCCAGCGGTTCTCGCGCCGCGTGGTGACCGACGACGCGGCCCGCGAGGAGCTGGCCTCCGAGCCGTACAAGCTGGAGCTGATCGGCCTCAAGGGCTCGGCGTCGAGCGACGACGGCGCGGACGTCGAGGTCGGCGCCGGTGAGCTGACGATCTACGACAACCTGGACGCCAAGACCGGCGAGCTGTGCTGGAAGGACCTCTGCCGCGGTCCCCACCTGCCGTCGACCCGTCTCATCCCGGCGTTCAAGCTGATGCGCAACGCGGCCGCCTACTGGCGCGGCAGCGAGAAGAACCCGATGCTCCAGCGCATCTACGGCACCGCCTGGCCGTCCAAGGACGAGCTGAAGGAGTACCTGGACTTCCTCGCCGAGGCCGAGAAGCGCGACCACCGCAAGCTGGGCAGCGAGCTGGACCTGTTCTCCATCCCGGAGCAGATCGGCTCCGGCCTCGCCGTCTTCCACCCCAAGGGCGGCATCGTCCGCCGCGTGATGGAGGACTACTCGCGCCGCCGGCACGAGGAGGAGGGCTACGAGTTCGTCTACACCCCGCACGCCACGAAGGGGAAGCTCTTCGAGACGTCCGGCCACCTGGACTGGTACGCCGACGGCATGTACCCGCCCATGCAGCTCGACGAGGGCGTGGACTACTACCTCAAGCCCATGAACTGCCCGATGCACAACCTGATCTTCGACGCGCGCGGCCGCTCCTACCGTGAACTGCCGCTGCGGCTCTTCGAGTTCGGGACCGTGTACCGGTACGAGAAGTCGGGCGTCGTGCACGGCCTCACCCGGGCCCGCGGCTTCACCCAGGACGACGCGCACATCTACTGCACCAAGGAGCAGATGGCGGACGAGCTCGACAAGACGCTCACCTTCGTCCTGAACCTGCTGCGCGACTACGGCCTCACCGACTTCTACCTGGAGCTGTCCACCAAGGACCCGGAGAAATTCGTCGGCTCCGACGAGGTCTGGGAGGAGGCGACCGACACCCTTCGCGCGGTCGCCGAGAAGCAGGGCCTCCCGCTGGTCCCCGACCCGGGCGGCGCCGCCTTCTACGGCCCGAAGATCTCCGTGCAGACCAAGGACGCCATCGGCCGCACCTGGCAGATGTCGACCGTCCAGCTCGACTTCAACCTGCCCGAGCGCTTCGACCTGGAGTACACCGCCGCCGACGGCTCCAAGCAGCGCCCGGTGATGATCCACCGCGCCCTGTTCGGCTCCATCGAGCGGTTCTTCGCGGTGCTCCTGGAGCACTACGCGGGTGCCTTCCCGGCCTGGCTGGCCCCGGTCCAGGCGGTGGGCATCCCGATCGGTGACGGGCACGTCGAGTACCTGCGGAAGTTCGCCGCCGAGGCGAAGAAGAAGGGCCTGCGGGTCGAGGTGGACGCGTCCTCCGACCGCATGCAGAAGAAGATCCGCAACGCCCAGAAGCAGAAGGTGCCCTTCATGGTCATCGCGGGCGACGAGGACATGACGGCCGGCTCGGTCTCCTTCCGCTACCGCGACGGCTCGCAGGAGAACGGCATCCCGTTCGACGAGGCCATCGCCAAGATCGTGAAGGTGGTCGAGGAGCGGGCCCAGGTCTGACCCCGCCGGCTTCGAAGGAGCCCTCGGAGATCACTGTCACTTCTCCGGGGGCTTCCTCTCGTCCTCGCCCAGTGCGAACCGCTGTAGCAGCAGGCTCGAGAACGACCCTGTGACCGTCCCCAGCAGTGCCAGACTGCAGGCCATCAGCCCCACGGCGACGATACGGCCCTCGGTGGTCACCGGGACGAAGTCGCCGTAACCGACGGTGGCGAGGGTTTCGCAGGTCCACCAGACGGATTCGCCGAAGGTGCGGATCGTGGCGTGGGGGGCCGCGTGTTCGGCCTGGTAGACGACGAGCGCGCCCGCGAATCCCAGCAGTGCGATCGACAACCCCGAGTAGAGCGCCACGCGCGCGTGCAGCGCGAGCCGGGGCTCGGTGCTCTTCCGGCGCTGCAGCGCCTCGTAGGTCCGCACGATCTGCAACGGCCGCAGCAGGGGCAGCAGCAGGACGACGGCGTCCAGCCAGTGCCGTCGTACGAACCCCGGTCCTTCATGGCTCAGCCGCCAGCGCACCGCGAAGTCGAGGGCGAACAGCGCCCACGCGGTGTAGGTCAGTGACAGGAGGAGGGCGTGAACAGCCTGCGACAGGCCGGGCACCAGTACGTGCACCGCGTACGCGCCCAGGAAGACGAGTGACGCGGTGCCGAGCGGGATGTCGGCCGCTCGCTCCCAGCGAGTCAGCCGGCTGTCGTCGTCCATCCGCCCAGCTTCGCCGCCGACCGCTTTGCCCCGGCCCCGGCGACACGCCGCGAACGGGCGAAGCCATATGCTGCTCAGCATGACGAGTGAGCCGGAGCAGCAGATCGGAGTGGGGACGCAGGACGCGTTCCAGCGCCTGTGGACACCCCACCGGATGGCCTACATCCAGGGTGAGAACAAGCCGACCGGTCCGGGGGCCGACGACGGCTGCCCCTTCTGCTCGATCCCGGCCAAGTCCGACGAGGACGGGCTCGTCGTCAGGCGCGGCGAGCACGTCTACGCCGTGCTCAACCTCTACCCCTACAACGGCGGCCACCTGATGACCGTCCCCTACCGCCATGTCGCCGACTACACGGACCTGACCGGCCCGGAGACGGTCGAACTGGCCGAGCTGACCAAGCAGGCGATGACCGCGCTGCGCACGGCCTCGGGTGCCCACGGCTTCAACATCGGCATGAACCAGGGCTCGGTGGCGGGTGCCGGTATCGCGGCCCACCTGCACCAGCACATCGTCCCGCGCTGGGGCGGCGACACCAACTTCATGCCGGTGGTGGGCCACACGCGGGTGCTGCCGCAGCTGCTGGCGGACACCCGCAAGATGCTGGCCGAGGCCTGGCCGGCGGTGTAGGTCCCCCGGTTCCCCTCCCCGGAACACGGGGAGGGGAACCGCCGCTCTCACGCGTCGTAGGTGTCGGCCTTCTTCGGTGCCACGTCCTGGACCGACCCGCTGAGCGCTCCCGCCCGCGCGTTGAACTTGTCCATGTTGACGTCGTGCTCCTTGAGCACGGTGAACGCGGCCCGGTGCACCGCCCGGAGCACCGGCGTGGCCGCGCGCAGCGCGTCGTCGGCCATGAAACGGTGCTTCCAGGGCTGGTCCGCCCAGGCGTGCCGGAGGCCGAACGGCTCGGGCAGGCCTATGGAACCGCCCAGCCACTTCAGCAGCGGCGGATACCAGCTGATCACCGCCCGCGCGCCCAGCCGGACCACCTCGTCCGGGGTGACCAGGGGCAGCTTGACGGTCCGGGTCTCCCAGAACCTCACGGTCTTGGCGACTGTCTTGGTGGGGGCCTCGGGCTTGCCGCTGAACAGGCCGTTGACCGGACCGAGGGCGTGTCCGGTGACCTCGATCCGCAAGGTCTCCTTCAGCACGGTGACGGTGGTCATCATCGTGATGATCAGGTCGCCGTTCCACAGGTGCGGCCACTGCACGCCCAGGTAGTGCCGTTCGCCCTTGTCGAAGTGGTTGTTGTTGCAGATCCGCTCCACGTCGGAGGGCCCCACCTGGTAGTCGGCCCCCTCGGGCCTGGGCACCGCCTTGGCGCCCTCTCCGACATGGGTGACGATCCAGTGCTTGACCTGCGGTGGCGGGAAGCCGCCGGTCTTCAGGTGCTGCCGGTGCAGCACGCTCAGCTCCTTCTCGATCTCCCGGACGACGGTCCAGGCACGGAACTCGTGGACGCCCTTGACCGGATCGAGCGGGACCAGTTCCTCGGCGAGGTGCCAGGAGCCCCACCGGGTGCCCATGCCGAGTATGCCCTTGGGACCGGCGTAGAAGACCGAGTTGGACTGCTGCTCGGCGCTGAGCCGGGCCAGGGACTGGCGCAGTTGCTCGGCCGCGGCCTGGTCGGGGCTGGTCGGCACCGCCTCCGGGACCTTGGCGCCGACGCTGCCGCCGGAGAGCAGGCCGTCCCAGGCCGCGCGCAGGTCCCTCGCGGTGCGCTCGCACAGCCGCTTGGCCAGGTACCAGCCGACGACCGGGAGCACGATGCAGCCGCGCGCGTACCACCCCCAGAAGCCGGTGAGCGGCATCCGGATCAGGAAGATGACCGCGAGGACGCCGACGGCGGCCAGCAGGGCGCTGCCGAGCCCGGAGACCCGCTTGTTGTCGGCCTTCAGCATGGTGGCCCGGAGCTGGAAGACCCCCAGCCAGACCAGCAGACCGGGCAGGAACAGCACGCCGCACAGGAGCATGACGGCGGTGAGCCGCAGATCGCGTTCCCGGCGGATGCGGTTGGCCGCGAGGCAGTGCTCGACGACCACCTGGGGTTCGCTGCCGAAGGACTGGATCAGGGGTTTGCGGCCGACCCCCAGCATGCGGTCGATGACCGCCTGGGAGTACGCCTCACCGAAGTTGGGCCGGAATATCTTCGCCCACTTGCGGCCCTCGGTGACCGTGGACTGGTGCCACTCGTTGTCGGCTTTCTTGATCTCCTCCATCGGCGTGTCCCGGTAGGCCGCCGACGCCAGGGCGTAGGTCGGTGCCTGCGCCTCGCCGCCCGGCCTGGGCACCTGTGGCCCGAAGAAGTCCTCGAAGCTCATTTCCGCCCCCACTTGCCGCCGTCCCGCTTCTGCGGCCTTCCCGACTTCCGTACTCCGCACACCTGTTGATCAAGTAGTCAGAGTATCCCCAGCCACCGACAGGCGTTCGACGGACGGCCGAAGCCGCCCGCCGAACGCCCCCGTTGCCGGCTGTCGGCGCCCCCCTGATCCGCACCGCTGTCCACTGCCGGACCAACTAGGAGGCCTCTTTGGCCTGTTCGCGAATCTTCTCGGCGATCTGCGGCGGCATCGGTTCGTGCCGCGCGTACGAGCGGCTGAACCGCGCGGTGCCGTGCGAGAGGGAGCGCAGGTCGACCGCGTACCGGCCGATCTCGAACTCCGGTACCTCGGCCCTGACGAGGGTGCGTCCGCCGCTGGTCTGTTCGGTGCCCAGCACCCGGCCGCGCCGCCCGGACAGGTCGCTCATCACGGCGCCCACGTAGTCGTCGCCGACCAGCACGGACACCTCGGCCACCGGTTCGAGGAGATGGATCTTCGCGTCCGCCGCGGCCTCCCGCAGCGCCAGCGCGCCGGCCGTCTGGAAGGCGGCGTCGGAGGAGTCCACCGAGTGCGCCTTGCCGTCGAGCAGCGTGACCCGCACGTCGACCAGCTGGTAGCCGGCGGCGACCCCCCTGACGGCCTGGGCCCGGATGCCCTTCTCGACCGACGGGATGAACTGCCGGGGCACCGCGCCGCCGACCACCTTGTCGACGAACTCGATGCCGGAGCCGCCCGGCAGGGGTTCCACCTCGATCTCGCAGATCGCGAACTGCCCGTGCCCGCCGGACTGTTTGACGTGCCGGCCGCGTCCGGCGGACTTCTCGGCGAACGTCTCCCGGAGGGACACCTTGTGCGGTACGACGTCGACCTGGACGCCGTAGCGGCTGCGCAGCCGCTCCAGGGCGACGTCCGCGTGCGCCTCGCCGAGGCACCACAGCACCACCTGGTGGGTGTCCTGGTTCTGTTCGAGCCGCATGGTGGGGTCTTCGGCGACCAGCCGGGCGAGGCCCTGCGAGAGCTTGTCCTCGTCGGCCTTGCTGTGCGCCTCGATGGCGAGCGGCAGCAGCGGGTCGGGCATCTCCCACGGCTCCATGAGCAGCGGGTCGTCCTTGCCGGAGAGGGTGTCGCCGGTCTCCGCCCGGCCGAGCTTGGCCACGCAGGCCAGGTCGCCGGCGATGACATGGGTGACCGGGCGCTGCTGTTTGCCGAACGGTGTGGACAGGGCGCCGATCTTCTCGTCGACGTCGTGGTCCTCGTGGCCGCGGTCGGCGAGGCCGTGCCCGGAGACATGGACCGTCTCGTCGGGGCGCAGGGTGCCGGAGAAGACCCGGACCAGCGAGACCCGGCCGACGTACGGGTCGGAGGCGGTCTTGACCACCTCGGCCACCAGCGGGCCGCCGGTGTCGCACGGCTTGATGTCGCGCGGTGTGCCGTCGATGGTGGTGACCCCGGGCGTGGGGTGCTCGAAGGGAGTCGGGAAGCCGCCGGTGACCAGCTCCAGGAGCTCGACCGTGCCAAGGCCCTGGCGGGCGCCGTCGGCGGCCGGGGCGGCCGCCAGGACCGGGAAGAAGGCTCCGCGTGCCACGGCCCGCTCCAGGTCCTCGATCAGCGTCTTGAGGTCGATCTGCTCGCCGCCCAGATAGCGGTCCATGAGCGTCTCGTCCTCGCTCTCCGAGATGATCCCCTCGATGAGCCGGTTGCGGGCCTCCTCGATGTCCGGCAGCTGGTCGGGTCCCGGCTCGGACTCCTTGCGCTCCCCCGTCGAGTAGTCGAACAGTTTCCGCGTCAGCAGGCCGACCAGCCCGGTCACGGGCGCGTGCCCGTCCGGACCCTGCGGGCCGTGCAGCGGCAGGTAGAGGGGGAGTACGGCGTCGGGGTCGTCGGCGCCGAACGCCTCGGCGCACACCCGGGTCATCTCCTGGAAGTCCGCGCGGGCGGCCTCCAGGTGCGTGACGACGATCGCCCGCGGCATCCCGACCGCCGCGCACTCCTCCCAGACCATACGGGTCGAGCCGTCCACCCCGTCCGAGGCCGAGACGACGAAGAGGGCCGCGTCCGCGGCGCGCAGACCGGCCCTGAGCTCTCCGACGAAGTCGGCGTATCCCGGGGTGTCCAGGATGTTGATCTTGATTCCGTTCCAGTCGACCGGTACCAGCGACAGCTGTACGGAGCGCTGCTGCCGGTGCTCGATGTCGTCGTAGTCCGAGACGGTTCCGCCGTCCTCCACCCGGCCCGCCCGGTTCACCGCTCCCGCGGTCAGCGCGAGAGCTTCCACCAAGGTGGTCTTGCCCGATCCGGAGTGGCCGACCAGCACCACATTCCGTACGGACGCGGGGTGGTCGGCCGCCCTTGCCCTGCCGGCGGCTCCGGGGTGTTCCTTGACCTTGTCGCCCATGGTCCTGCCTCCCGTGCACGGTGAGGTCTCTGTGGGCGCGGGCGAGCATGGCGGGCCGCGTGCGGTGGCGGCTCCGATGACGCCCGCGGTTATTCGAGCTTTCCACTCCCGTCACGGCGCGTCCATACGAAGGACGCGATCGCGCCCGCGGGACGCTTCCGGCCCGGCCGCCGGTCCCGACTGTGAGCGCCCGCCCGTCGCACACACACGCGCGTGGCTACGATGGGCCAGCCGGGGTGGCCAGCAGGGGCCGCACGGCGCAACGACCGTCGGGAAGGCCATGCTGAACAAGTACGCGCGTGCATTCTTCACGCGTGTCCTCACACCGTTCGCCGCGTTTCTCATCCGCCGGGGCGTGAGCCCGGACACGGTCACGCTCCTCGGCACGGCCGGAGTGGTCGCGGGCGCGCTGGTCTTCTTCCCCCGGGGCGAGTTCTTCTGGGGCACGATCGTGATCACGCTGTTCGTGTTCTCGGACCTGGTGGACGGCAACATGGCCCGCCAGCTGGGCCGCACCAGCCGCTGGGGTGCCTTCCTGGACTCCACCCTGGACCGGGTCGCCGACGGCGCCGTCTTCGGCGGCTTCGCCCTCTGGTACGCGGGCAACGGGAACAACGATGTCCTGTGCGCGGTCTCCATCTTCTGCCTGGCCAGCGGCCAGGTGGTGTCGTACACCAAGGCGCGCGGCGAGTCGATCGGGCTGCCGGTGGCCGTCAACGGTCTGGTGGAGCGCGCCGAGCGCCTGGTGATCTCGCTGGTGGCCGCGGGTCTGGCCGGCTTCCACAAGTTCGGTGTCCCGGGCATCCAGATCCTGCTGCCGATCGCCCTGTGGGTCGTCGCCGTGGGCAGCCTGGTCACCCTCGTCCAGCGGGTCGTCACGGTCCGCCGGGAGTCCGCCGAGGCGGAGGCCGCGGCCGAGCGCGAGAAGGCCTCCCACGGGAGCGAGGCCGCGCAGTGACCGCCGCCGACCGACTCACCGACGCTCTGTACGGTCTCGGCTGGAGCACCGTCAAGAAGCTCCCCGAGCCGGTCGCCGCGCGCCTCGGCACCTCCATCGCGGACCTCGCCTGGAGGCAGCGCGGCAAGGGTGTCCAGCGGCTCGAATCCAACTACGCGCGCGTGCTGCCCGACGCGAGTCCGGAGCGGCTGCGCGAGCTCTCCCGCGCGGGCATGCGCTCGTACCTGCGCTACTGGATGGAGTCCTTCCGGCTGCCGTCCTGGAGCGAGGAGCGGATCCGGACCGGTTTCGAGGTCAAGGACGTCCACCACCTGACCGACGGCCTCGCCTCCGGGCGCGGGGTGATCCTCGCGCTGCCGCACCTGGCCAACTGGGACCTGGCCGGCGCCTGGGTCACCACCGAGCTGCGGACCCCGTTCACCACGGTCGCCGAGCGGCTCAAGCCCGAGACCCTCTACGACCGTTTCGTCGCCTACCGCGAGGGCCTCGGCATGGAGGTCCTGCCGCACAGCGGCGGCACCGCCTTCGGCACCCTGGCCCGCAGGCTGCGCGACGGCGGCCTGGTCTGCCTGGTCGCCGACCGCGACCTGTCCGCCTCCGGCATCGAGGTCGGCTTCTTCGGCGACACCGCGCGGATGCCCGCCGGTCCGGCCCTGCTGGCCCAGCAGACCGGCGCCCATCTGCTCCCCGTGACGCTCTGGTACGACGACACCCCCGTCATGAAGGGCCGGGTGCACGCCCCGATCGAGGTACCCGAGACAGGTGACAAGGCCGCGAAGACGTCTGTCATGACACAGGCGCTGGCCGACGCCTTCGCCACCGGGATCGCCGACCATCCGGAGGACTGGCACATGCTCCAGCGCTTGTGGCTCGCCGACCTCGACCCCGCGAAGGGACCGTCGTGAGGATCGGCATCGTCTGCCCCTACTCCTGGGACGTCCCAGGCGGCGTCCAGTTCCACATCCGCGACCTCGCCCAGTACTTCATCGGTCTCGGCCACGACGTCTCCGTCCTCGCCCCCGCCGACGACGACACCCCGCTGCCGCCCTACGTCGTCTCGGCGGGCCGCGCGGTCCCGGTGCCGTACAACGGCTCGGTGGCCCGGCTCAACTTCGGCTTCCTGTCCGCCGCGCGGGTGCGCCGCTGGCTGCACGACGGCGCGTTCGACGTGGTCCACGTCCACGAGCCGGCCTCGCCCTCCCTCGGCCTGCTGACCTGCTGGGCGGCGCAGGGCCCGATGGTGGCGACCTTCCACACCTCCAACCCCCGCTCCCGAGCGATGATCGCTGCGTACTCGATCCTCCAGGCCGCCCTGGAGAAGATCAGCGCCCGGATCGCGGTGAGCGAGTACGCCCGCCGCACGCTGGTCGAGCACCTCGGCGGGGACGCGGTCGTGATCCCCAACGGCGTCGACGTCGACTTCTTCGCCAAGGCGGAGCCGCGCCCCGAGTGGCAGTCGGGAGGGGTGCGAAGCCCGGTCGAGGGCGGCGACGCAAGGGCGGGCGGGACGATCGGGTTCATCGGCCGCATCGACGAACCCCGCAAGGGTCTCCCGGTGCTGATGAAGGCCCTGCCCAGGATCATCGCCGAGTGCCCGCAGACCCGGCTCCTGGTGGCCGGCCGGGGCGACGAGGAGGCCGCGGTCGAGTCCCTCCCCGCCGAGCTGCGCTCCCGGGTGGAGTTCCTGGGCATGATCAGCGACGAGGACAAGGCCCGTTTCCTGCGCAGCCTCGACCTGTACATCGCACCCAACACGGGCGGCGAGAGCTTCGGGATAATCCTGGTGGAAGCCCTGTCCGCGGGTGCCCCGGTCCTCGCCTCCGATCTCGACGCCTTCACCCAGGTCCTGGACCAGGGCACGGCGGGCGAGCTCTTCGCCAACGAGGACGCGGACGCGCTGGCGGAAGCGGCGGTGCGGCTCCTGAAGGACCCGGAGCGCCGGGCCGAGCTGAGCGCCCGCGGCAGCGTGCACGTTCGGCGCTTCGACTGGTCCACCGTGGGCGCGGACATCATGTCCGTCTACGAGACGGTGACGGCGGGCGCGGCAGCGGTGGCGACCGACGAGCGCTCGGGACTGCGGGCGCGGTTCGGGCTGGCGCGGGACTAGGCGCTCCGCCGGGGGCGCCGCGATCTGCCGTGTGCCGTGTGCCGTGTGCCGTGTGCCGTCTGGCGTGTGCGGCGCTGTTGTGGCTGGTCGTGCCCACGCGGCGGTGGCCGCGTGTCGGATACGGCCCCGCGCCCCCACCGGGCGCTGATGCGAGGCGTCCTACGGTGACGGTGACCGGGCATGCGGTGCGTCCGATAGCGTTCCGCCCGTGACCGCAACGCTCGTCTGGACGCTCTCGATTCTCGCCGCCCTCGCGGTGATCGGCCTGTACCTGAGCTGGACCGCAGGCCGTCTCGACCGGCTGCACTCGCGCATCGACGCCGCCCGTGCCGCCCTCGACGCCCAGTTGCTGCGGCGCGCCTCCGTGGCCCAGGAACTGGCGACCTCGGGCGTGCTGGACCCCGCCTCGTCGATCGTGCTGTACGAGGCCGCGCACGCCGCCCGGCAGGCCGAGGAGGAGCAGCGGGAGGTCGCGGAGAGCGAGCTGAGCCAGGCCCTGCGTGCCGTCTTCGAGCACCCGCAGCAGGTCGAGGAGGTCCGGGAGGCCCCCGGCGGCGAGGCGGCCGCGCGGGAGCTGGCCGAGGCGGTGCGCAGGGTCCCGATGGCCCGCCGCTTCCACAACGACGCCGTCGGCGCGGCCCGCCGGCTGCGCGAACACCGCAAGGTCCGCTGGTTCCGGCTGGCCGGACACGCCCCCTTCCCGCTGGCCTTCGAGATGGACGACGAGCCGCCCCCCGCGCTGGTCGAGCGCCCGGCCTGACCGCAAAAGGATCCACCGGCTTCCCATTGGCCCTTGCTGTGGACTGGTCCACTCGCGTTTGCTCGGTGTTCGCAGAAACCCTTTTTCAGCGAGTGAGGTCACCCGTGTCCACCAGTGAGAACCAGACCCCCGAGACCGGCACCGCCCGTGTGAAGCGCGGCATGGCCGAGCAGCTCAAGGGCGGCGTGATCATGGACGTCGTCACGCCGGAGCAGGCGAAGATCGCCGAAGACGCGGGCGCCGTCGCCGTCATGGCCCTGGAGCGCGTCCCGGCCGACATCCGCAAGGACGGCGGGGTGGCCCGGATGTCCGACCCGGACATGATCGAGGGCATCATCGAGGCGGTCTCGATCCCGGTGATGGCCAAGTCCCGTATCGGCCACTTCGTCGAGGCCCAGGTCCTGCAGTCACTCGGCGTCGACTACATCGACGAGTCCGAGGTCCTCACCCCGGCCGACGAGGTCAACCACTCCGACAAGTGGGCCTTCACCACCCCCTTCGTCTGCGGTGCCACCAACCTCGGTGAGGCCCTGCGCCGGATCGCCGAGGGCGCGGCCATGATCCGCTCCAAGGGCGAGGCCGGCACCGGCAACGTCGTCGAGGCCGTGCGCCACCTGCGCCAGATCAAGGGTGAGATCGCCAAGCTGCGCGGCTGCGACAACAACGAGCTGTACGCCGCCGCCAAGGAGCTGCGCGCCCCCTACGAGCTGGTCAAGGAGGTCGCCGAGCTCGGCAAGCTCCCGGTGGTGCTGTTCTCCGCCGGTGGCGTCGCCACCCCGGCCGACGCGGCGCTGATGCGCCAGCTCGGCGCCGAGGGCGTCTTCGTCGGCTCCGGCATCTTCAAGTCCGGCGACCCGGCCAAGCGCGCCGCCGCCATCGTCAAGGCGACCACCTTCTACGACGACCCGAAGATCATCGCGGACGCGTCCCGCAACCTCGGCGAGGCCATGGTCGGCATCAACTGCGACACCCTCCCCGAGACCGAGCGCTACGCCAACCGCGGCTGGTAAGGCCAGAGGGTTTCGCACACATGACCGACGCACCTGTCATAGGCGTCCTGGCTCTCCAGGGCGACGTACGGGAGCACCTCATCGCCCTGGCCGCGGCCGACGCCGTGGCCAGGCCGGTCAGGCGCCCCGAGGAACTCGCCGAGGTGGACGGCCTCGTCATCCCGGGCGGCGAGTCCACCACCATCTCCAAGCTGGCCGTCCTGTTCGGCGTGATGGAGCCGCTGCGTGCGCGCGTGCGCGACGGAATGCCCGTCTACGGCACCTGCGCGGGCATGATCATGCTCGCCGACAAGATCCTCGACCCGCGCTCGGGCCAGGAGACCGTCGGCGGCATCGACATGATCGTGCGCCGCAACGCCTTCGGGCGGCAGAACGAGTCGTTCGAGGCGGCGGTCGACGTACGCGGGATCGACGGCGATCCTGTGGAGGGCGTGTTCATCCGCGCCCCCTGGGTCGAGTCGGTCGGCGCCGGGGCCGAGGTGCTCGCCGAGCACGGCGGCCACATCGTCGCGGTCCGCCAGGGCAACGCGCTCGCCACGTCGTTCCACCCGGAACTGACCGGCGACCACCGCGTGCACGCCCTGTTCGTCGACATGGTGCACGCGAACCGGGCGGCCCAGTCCTAGTAGGATCTCTGGCGTTCGTTGTGTGGATGGGTTACGCGAAGGAGACAGGCAGATGTCCGGCCACTCTAAATGGGCTACGACGAAGCACAAGAAGGCCGTGATCGACGCCAAACGCGGCAAGCTCTTCGCGAAGCTGATCAAGAACATCGAGGTCGCGGCCCGCATGGGCGGGGTCGACATCGAGGGCAACCCGACTCTCTACGACGCCATCCAGAAGGCGAAGAAGCAGTCGGTCCCGAACAAGAACATCGACTCCGCGGTCAAGCGCGGCGGTGGCCTTGAGGCCGGTGGCGCCGACTACGAGACGATCATGTACGAGGGCTACGGCCCGAACGGCGTCGCGGTGCTCATCGAGTGCCTCACCGACAACCGCAACCGCGCGGCCTCCGACGTCCGCGTCGCCATGACCCGCAACGGCGGTTCGATGGCCGACCCCGGCTCGGTGTCGTACCTCTTCAACCGCAAGGGCGTCGTGATCGTCCCCAAGGGCGAGCTGACCGAGGACGACGTGCTCGGCGCGGTCCTGGACGCGGGCGCCGAGGAGGTCAACGACCTCGGCGAGTCCTTCGAGGTGCTCAGCGAGGCCACCGACCTGGTCGCCGTCCGCACCGCCCTCCAGGACGCCGGGATCGACTACGACTCCGCCGAGGCCAACTTCGTCCCGACCATGCAGGTCGAGCTGGACGAGGAGGGCGCCAAGAAGATCTTCAAGCTGATCGACGCCCTTGAGGACAGCGACGACGTGCAGAACGTCTTCGCCAACTTCGACGTCAGCGACGAGGTCATGGAGAAGGTCGACGCGTAAGGCACGCCGCGAGCTGAGCGGATTCGGCGGGCTGGTGGGACACGTCCCACCAGCCCGCCGCCGTTGTCAGTGGTAGCGGCTAGCCTGGCGCCATCCGCAGATGGCCGTCCACGGGCCGCAACCATCAATCGAGGAACCACGGCGGTGCTCAGCCAGGTCCGCGAGAGCGGCGGCGGTTCAGCCGCGAAGAGGGGAGGGGGCGCGGTGCGCGTACTGGGGGTGGACCCCGGGCTGACCCGGTGCGGTGTCGGTGTCGTCGAGGGCGTCGCCGGGCGGCCGCTCACCATGGTCGGCGTGGGAGTCGTCCGCACGCCCGCGGACGCTGAACTCGGCCGTCGCCTGGTCGCCATCGAGCAGGGCATCGAGCAGTGGCTGGACGAGCACCGGCCCGAATTCGTCGCCGTGGAGCGGGTGTTCAGCCAGCACAACGTACGGACCGTGATGGGCACCGCCCAGGCCAGCGCCGTCGCCATGCTGTGCGCCGCCCGCCGGGGCATCCCCGTCGCCCTGCACACCCCGAGCGAGGTCAAGGCCGCCGTCACCGGCTCCGGACGCGCCGACAAGGCCCAGGTCGGCGCCATGATCACCCGGCTGCTCAGACTCAACGCCCCGCCCAAGCCCGCCGACGCCGCCGACGCCCTCGCGCTCGCCATCTGCCACATCTGGCGCGCCCCCGCGCAGAACCGACTCCAGCAGGCCGTCGCCCTGCACGCAGCCAACGCAACGAAAGGCCGTACGGCATGATCGCCTTCGTCAGCGGCCCGGTCGCCGCCCTCGCCCCGGACTCCGCGGTCGTCGAGGTGGGCGGGATCGGCATCGCCGTCCAGTGCACCCCCAACACCCTCTCCGGACTGCGCATGGGCCAGCCGGCCAGGCTCGCCACGTCGCTGGTCGTGAGGGAGGACTCGCTCACCTTGTACGGTTTCGTGGACGACGACGAGCGCCAGGTCTTCGAGCTGCTGCAGACGGCGAGCGGTGTCGGCCCGCGGCTCGCCCAGGCGATGCTCGCCGTGCACAGCCCCGACGCGCTGCGCCGCGCGGTCGCCACCGGTGACGAGAAGGCGCTGATCGCCGTCCCCGGCATCGGCAAGAAGGGCGCGCAGAAACTGCTGCTGGAGCTGAAGGACCGCCTCGGCGCCCCCGTCGGCGCTCCCGTGATCGGCGCCCCGGTCAGCCAGGGCTGGCGCGACCAGCTGCACGCCGCCCTGATCGGCCTCGGGTACGCGACCCGGGAGGCCGACGAGGCCGTCACCGCCGTCGCCCCGCAGGCCGAGGCCGCCGGGGGCACGCCCCAGGTCGGCCAGCTGCTCAAGGCGGCCCTGCAAACCCTCAACCGCGCCCGCTGACCCCACCACCGCTGAGGCACATCACTTATGAACTGGGACGACACGACCGACACCGGGGCCGACGCGGAGCGGCTGGTGGGCGCCGTCGCCGACCGTGAGGACCAGGCCGTCGAGGCCGCGCTGCGCCCCAAGGACCTGGGCGAGTTCATCGGCCAGGAGAAGGTCCGCGAGCAGCTCGACCTGGTGCTGCGCGCCGCACGCGCGCGGGGCGCGACCGCCGACCACGTGCTGCTCTCCGGTGCCCCCGGCCTGGGCAAGACGACCCTCTCGATGATCATCGCGGCCGAGATGGAGGCCCCGATCCGCATCACCTCGGGCCCCGCCATCCAGCACGCCGGCGACCTGGCCGCGATCCTCTCCTCTCTCCAGGAGGGCGAGGTCCTCTTCCTCGACGAGATCCACCGCATGTCGCGGCCCGCCGAGGAGATGCTGTACATGGCGATGGAGGACTTCCGGGTCGACGTCATCGTCGGCAAGGGTCCGGGTGCCACCGCCATCCCCCTCGAACTGCCGCCGTTCACGCTGGTCGGCGCCACCACCCGCGCGGGCCTGCTGCCGCCCCCGCTGCGCGACCGCTTCGGCTTCACCGCGCACATGGAGTTCTACGAGCCGCGCGAGCTGGAGCGGGTCGTGCACCGCTCGGCGCATCTGCTGGACGTCGCGATCGAGCCGGCCGGCGCGGCCGAGATCGCCGGCCGGTCGCGCGGCACGCCCCGTATCGCCAACCGGCTGCTGCGCCGGGTCCGTGACTACGCGCAGGTCAAGGCGGACGGGCTGATCACGCGCGAGATCGCGCACGCGGCGCTCGCCGTCTACGAGGTGGACGAACGCGGCCTGGACCGGCTGGACCGCGCCGTCCTGGAGGCGCTGCTCAAACTCTTCGGCGGCGGGCCGGTCGGCCTGTCCACCCTCGCCGTCGCGGTGGGGGAGGAGCGCGAGACGGTCGAGGAGGTCGCCGAGCCCTTCCTGGTCCGCGAGGGTCTGCTGGCCCGCACCCCGCGCGGCCGCGTCGCCACCCCCGCCGCCTGGGCCCACCTGGGCCTGAGCGCTCCGCGCGGCACGGCGGGCGGAGCCGGCCAGCAGGACCTCTTCGGCACCTGACCCCGGGCCGCCGACGCCCCGGTGGCACCGCGCCCGACCGGCCACGGGGTCCAGGCCGACGGGTGCACCGCCGCGCCCGTCCCGTGCCGAGCGGCCCCGGTCCGGTGGGCGAACGGGCCGTTCCCTCCCGCCTCGCAGCGGCGGCCCCCTGGAATCCCTGCGCGTCCGGTGTCCGAGCCGTTGCCGGTGAGAACGCGACGGGCCGCCGTGCGCCGGGAGCGGGCGTGGACGCGTCCTCGCCCCCGGCACGGACGGCCGGCGCCCGCTGAGCCAGGCTTCGGCCGTAGACGTGATCGCTTCGTGACGGCGGGGCATTGGCGGCCCCAGGAACCCAGGTGCCATGCTGAACGTTGTTCCATGCGCGCGGACTCGCTTAGACTCCGCCGATGCCGCCTTTGCGGGCGGCGCCGACCACACCCCCATCATCCAGGCCGCTCACCGCCGCGGCTGCGCGAAGGAAATTCCGTCCCGTGAATAGCTTGCCTCTTCTCGTGTTCATCGTCCTCATCGCGGCCATGGTCCTGATGACGCGCTCCACCAAAAAGCGCCAGCAGCAGGCCACGCAGATGCGGAACGAGATCCAGCCCGGCAACGGTGTCCGCACCATCGGGGGCATGTACGCGACGGTCAAGGAAGTCAACGAGGACACGGTCCTCCTCGACGCCGGCCCGGGCGTCGAGCTCCTCTTCGCGAAGAACTCGATCGGCGCCATCCTCACGGACGACGAGTACAACCGCATCGTGCACGGCATCGAGCACGACCTGAAGTCCGACGCCGACGTCGTCCCGGACGACGCCTCCTCTCTCACCGAGACCGACGACGAGTCCGCCGACGCTGCCGCCGCCTCCGACGACAAGGCCGTCGACCTCGGGAAGAAGGACGCAGCCGAGGAGGATGCCGAGGAAGCGGAGAACACGACCGACGGGCCGGCCGAGTCCGCGACCGCCGAGGCGAAGGCTGACGAAGAGCCGAAGAAGACCGACGGCGACTCCGACACGAAGTAGCCGTGCCCCGGGAGGCGGTGCGCGCATGACACGCGCACCTCGCACCCCGGGCGCGTCTGTTTCCCGCACGGGATCCCGACACCATGTCATGGCCGACCGCGCCGACCAGGGGCACGGCGGCCCGAGAGGGAGTACAAGAAGGTGGCAGCACCTAAGAGGGGCCGGAGCGCGAGCGCCCAGAGCAAGCCAGGGCGCTCGCTGGCCCTCATCCTGATCGCCATCGTGGCGCTCACCGGCGGAATGTTCGCCTCCGGAAACACCACTCCGCGTCTCGGTATCGACCTGGCCGGTGGTACGAGCATCACGCTGCAGGCGCACAACGAGCCGGGCCAGCCCAACGCGATCAACAAGACCAACATGAACACCGCGGTCGAGATCATGAACCGCCGTGTCAACGGTCTGGGCGTTTCCGAAGCGGAGGTTCAGACCCAGGGCACCAGCAACATCATCGTCAACATCCCCAAGGGCACCAACTCCGCAGAGGCCCGCCAGCAGGTCGGCACCACCGCGAAGCTGTACTTCCGCCCGGTCCTGGCCCAGCAGGCCAGCGTCGGCGCCACCCCGAGCGCCTCCCCGAGCGCGTCCGCAGGCGGCAGCTCCAGCGCTTCACCGAGCACCTCCCCGTCGAGCAGCGCGTCGGCGTCCCAGAAGGCGACCGGCTCGTCCTCCGCCTCGCCGTCGTCCTCGGCCACCTCGCAGGGCCGCGCCGTCACCGACGCCCTGAAGGCCGGTTCCACGCCGTCGTCCTCGGCGTCCGCCTCCTCGTCGGCGAGCCCCTCCGCCACCTCCTCGGCCGACGCGAGCGCCTCCGCCGCGGCCTCGAAGCTGGAGGCCGAGTACACCGCGCTGGACTGCTCCAAGGCCACGCAGCGCGCCAAGGCCGGCAAGACCGCCAAGCCGAGCGACACCACCGTGGCCTGCGGCAAGATCGGCGGCGCCTGGTACAAGTACGTGCTCGGCCCGGCCCGGGTCGACGGCACCGATGTCAAGAAGGCCCAGGCCGTCTACGACACGCAGAGCGCCGCGGGCTGGCAGGTCCAGATGACCTTCACCGGCAGCGGGGCCAAGAAGTTCGCGGACGTCACCGCCGAGCTCGCCAAGAACACCTCCCAGCCGACGAACGAGTTCGGCATCGTCCTCGACGGCGAGGTCGTCTCCAGCCCGACCGTGAGCCAGTCGATCACCGGCGGCCAGGCGGAGATCTCCGGCAGCTTCACCCAGGAGGAGGCCCAGAGCCTCGCCAACGTGCTGTCCTACGGCGCGCTCCCGCTCTCCTTCAGGACGGAGAGCGTCACCACCGTCACCGCAGCCCTCGGCGGCGAGCAGCTGCACGCCGGCCTGCTGGCCGGTGCCATCGGCCTCGCGCTCGTCATCATCTACCTGGTCGCCTTCTACCGCGGTCTGTCGCTCGTCGCGATCCCCTCGCTGCTGGTGTCCGCGGTCCTCACCTACGCGATCATGTCGCTGCTCGGCCCCACGATCCACTTCGCGCTGAACCTGCCGGCCGTCTGCGGTGCGATCGTCGCGATCGGCATCACGGCGGACTCGTTCATCGTGTTCTTCGAACGCATCAGGGACGAGATCCGCGAGGGCCGCACGCTGCGCCCCGCCGTCGAGCGGGCCTGGCCGCGCGCCCGGCGCACCATCCTGGTCTCCGACTTCGTGTCGTTCCTGGCCGCCGCCGTGCTGTTCATCGTGACCGTCGGCAAGGTCCAGGGCTTCGCGTTCACCCTCGGTCTGACCACCGTGCTCGACGTGGTCGTCGTCTTCTTCTTCACCAAGCCGCTGATGACGGTCCTCGCCCGGCGTAAGTTCTTCGCGAGCGGCCACAAGTGGTCCGGGCTCGACCCGAAGGGCCTGGGCGCCAAGGCCCCGCTGCGCCGCACCCGCCGTCCCGCCGGCCCTGCCGCCGGCCCTGTCGACCCGAAGGAAGCGTGAGCGATGTCGAAACTCGGCAACCTCGGCGCCCGACTCCACCGCGGCGAGATCAGCTACGACTTCGTCGGCAAGCGCAAGATCTGGTACGGCGTCTCCATCCTGATCACCATCACGGCCATCGTCGGCCTGGCGGTGCGCGGCCTGAACATGGGCATCGACTTCCAGGGCGGCGCCGTCTTCACCACCTCGAAGACCAGTGTCTCGGTGGCCCAGGCGGAGACCTACGCGAAGGAGGCCTCCGGCCACGAAGCGGTCGTGCAGAAGCTCGGCACGGGCGGTCTGCGCATCCAGATCGCCGGCATGGACACCGCGAAGTCGGACGCGACCAAGGCCAAGCTGGCCACGGACATGAAGGTGGACCCCGAGTCCATCAACTCCGACCTGGTCGGCCCGAGCTGGGGTGACGAGATCGCCAACAAGGCCTGGGAGGGCCTCGGCATCTTCATGGTCCTCGTGGTGATCTACCTGGCGATCGCCTTCGAGTGGCGGATGGCGCTCGCGGCCCTGGTCGCGCTGATCCACGACATCACCATCACGACCGGTATCTACGCCCTGGTCGGCTTCGAGGTCACGCCCGGCACGGTCATCGGTCTGCTGACGATCCTCGGTTACTCGCTCTATGACACGGTCGTCGTCTTCGACAGCCTCAAGGAGCAGACGAAGGACATCACCAAGCAGACCCGCTTCACCTACAGCGACATCGCCAACCACTCGATCAACGGCACTCTGGTCCGTTCGATCAACACCACGATCGTCGCGCTGCTGCCGGTCGCGGGCCTGCTGTTCATCGGTGGCGGCTTCCTCGGCGCGGGCACGCTCAACGACATCTCGCTGTCGCTGTTCGTCGGTCTCGCCGCCGGCGCCTACTCCTCGATCTTCATCGCCACGCCGCTCGTCGCCGACCTCAAGGAAGCCGAGCCGCAGATGAAGGCGCTGCGCAAGCGCGTCCTCGCCAAGCGCGCCCAGGCCGCCGCCGAGGAGGGGATGGCCGAGGCCCGGGTCGGCGGGCCCGAGGGATCCGAGGACGCCGCTCCGGCCGTCGTCGGCCCGCGCAACCAGCCCGCGCCCCGTAACCGGGGCGGCCGCGGCCGGCCGTCGGGGAAGCGCCGGTGACCGACATCAAGGAACTGCTGCTCAGCCGTATACGGGACGTCGAGGACTATCCGGAGCAGGGCGTGATGTTCAAGGACATCACGCCGCTCCTGGCGGACCCGGTCGCGTTCGCCGCGCTCACCGACGCTCTCGCGGAGATCGCCGTCGGCACCGGCGCGACCAAGGTGGTCGGCCTGGAGGCCCGGGGCTTCATCCTGGGCGCCCCGGTCGCCGTCCGCGCCGGCCTCGGCTTCATCCCGGTCCGCAAGGCGGGCAAGCTCCCCGGAGCCACCCTCCGCCAGGCCTACGAGCTGGAGTACGGCTCCGCCGAGATCGAGGTGCACGCCGAGGACCTGTCCGCGGGCGACCGCGTCCTGGTCGTCGACGACGTCCTCGCCACCGGCGGCACCGCGGAGGCCTCCCTCCAGCTCATCCGCCGGGCGGGCGCCGAGGCCGCGGGTCTCGCCGTCCTCATGGAACTGGGCTTCCTGGGCGGCCGCGCTCGCCTGGAACCGGCCCTCAAGGGCGCGCCCTTGGAGGCTCTGCTCGTAGTCTGACCAGAGTTTCGAGAACAGCGAAGCCCCGAGTGCGCGGTATCGCGCACTCGGGGGAGAGAATTTCACATGCGGTGGGTCGGGTTCCGTGGATTTCCGTCCGGGCGGCCGTTCGGACGGGCTCCGCACGTTCGGCGGCGGCTGGATCGCTACCATGGTTGTCCGGGGCCTGACTGGGGGACCCGGATCGCGCACGAGGAGTCCTCTTGCCAGACGAGGCCCAGCACCTGACCGCCGCCAAGCCCGAGCCCGCCTCGGCGGCCGCGGCCAAGCCCGCGCCCAGCGCGCCGCACGCGAAGAACGACGCCCGCGGGCCGGTCGAGCACGCCCAGTCCGCGCCTGTCGACAAGTCGGCCGAGCAGTCGCGTCCCAAGCCGGCCCCGCCCGAGCGAGCCAAGACGGCCCCCGGGGTCCGCCCCAACGCCGGCCAGCCCGCCCGCTCGGGCTCCTCCAACCGCGTCCGTGCCCGCCTCGCCCGCCTCGGCGTGCAGCGCGCCAACCCGTACAACCCGGTCCTGGAGCCGCTGCTGCGCATAGTCCGCAGCAACGACCCCAAGATCGAGAACGCCACCCTGCGCCAGATCGAGCGCGCCTACCAGGTCGCCGAGCGCTGGCACCGCGGCCAGAAGCGCAAGAGCGGCGACCCGTACATCACGCACCCGCTCGCGGTGACCACGATCCTCGCCGAGCTGGGCATGGACCCGGCGACCCTGATGGCCGGCCTGCTGCACGACACGGTCGAGGACACCGAGTACGGCCTGGAGGACCTGCGCCGCGACTTCGGTGACGTCGTCGCGCTGCTCGTCGACGGCGTGACCAAGCTGGACAAGGTCAAGTTCGGCGAGGCCGCCCAGGCCGAGACCGTGCGCAAGATGGTCGTCGCCATGGCCAAGGACCCACGCGTCCTGGTCATCAAGCTCGCCGACCGCCTGCACAACATGCGCACCATGCGCTACCTCAAGCGCGAGAAGCAGGAGAAGAAGGCGCGCGAGACGCTCGAGATCTACGCGCCGCTCGCCCACCGGCTGGGCATGAACACCATCAAGTGGGAGCTGGAGGACCTCGCCTTCGCGATCCTCTACCCCAAGATGTACGACGAAATCGTCCGGCTCGTCGCCGAGCGCGCCCCCAAACGCGACGAGTACCTGGCCATAGTGACCGACGAGGTCCAGTCCGACCTGCGCGCCGCCCGCATCAAGGCGACCGTCACCGGCCGCCCGAAGCACTACTACAGCGTCTACCAGAAGATGATCGTCCGCGGCCGGGACTTTGCGGAGATCTACGACCTGGTGGGCATCCGCGTCCTGGTGGACACCGTCCGGGACTGCTACGCGGCCCTGGGCACCGTGCACGCCCGCTGGAACCCGGTTCCGGGGCGGTTCAAGGACTACATCGCGATGCCCAAGTTCAACATGTACCAGTCGCTGCACACGACGGTCATCGGCCCCAACGGCAAGCCGGTCGAACTCCAGATCCGCACGTTCGACATGCACCGCCGCGCCGAGTACGGCATCGCCGCGCACTGGAAGTACAAGCAGGAGGCCGTCGCCGGCGCCTCCAAGGTCCGCACCGACGTGCCGAAGTCGTCCGGCAAGGGCAAGGACGACCACCTCAACGACATGGCGTGGCTGCGGCAGTTGCTGGACTGGCAGAAGGAGACCGAGGACCCCAGCGAGTTCCTGGAGTCCCTGCGCTTCGATCTCTCCCGCAACGAGGTCTTCGTCTTCACACCCAAGGGCGACGTCATAGCGCTCCCGGCCGGAGCCACCCCTGTCGACTTCGCGTACGCGGTCCACACCGAGGTCGGTCACCGGACGATAGGAGCCCGGGTCAACGGCCGTCTCGTCCCGCTCGAATCGACCCTGGACAACGGCGACCTCGTCGAGGTCTTCACCTCCAAGGCGACCGGCGCCGGACCGTCCCGCGACTGGCTCGGCTTCGTCAAGTCCCCGCGCGCCCGCAACAAGATCCGGGGCTGGTTCTCCAAGGAGCGCCGGGAAGAGGCGATCGAGCAGGGCAAGGACGCCATCGTCCGCGCGATGCGCAAGCAGAACCTGCCCATCCAGCGCATCCTCACCGGCGACTCGCTGGTCACCCTCGCCCACGAGATGCGCTACCCGGACATCTCCTCGCTGTACGCGGCGATCGGCGAGGGCCATGTGGCCGCGCAGAACGTCGTGCAGAAGCTGGTGCAGGCGCTCGGCGGCGAGGAGGCGGCCACCGAGGAGATCGACGAGGCGGTCCCGCCGAGCCGCGGCCGCCGCAGCAAGCGGCGCAGCAGCCAGGACCCCGGCGTGGTCGTGAAGGGCGTCGACGACGTCTGGGTCAAGCTGGCCCGCTGCTGCACACCCGTCCCCGGCGACCCGATCATCGGCTTCGTCACGCGTGGCAGCGGTGTATCGGTGCACCGCAGCGACTGCGTCAACGTCGAGTCACTGTCCCGGGAACCCGAGCGCATCCTCGACGTCGAGTGGGCGCCCACCCAGTCCTCGGTCTTCCTGGTCGCCATCCAGGTCGAGGCCCTGGACCGGTCCCGGCTGCTCTCGGACGTCACCCGCGTCCTGTCCGACCAGCACGTCAACATCCTCTCCGCGGCCGTCCAGACCTCCCGCGACCGGGTGGCCACCTCCCGCTTCACCTTCGAGATGGGCGACCCCAAGCACCTGGGCCACGTCCTGAAGGCCGTACGCGGCGTGGAGGGCGTGTACGACGTCTACCGGGTCACCTCGGCGCGCAGCCGCTCGTAGCGAGGCAGCGGGGCAAGCGAGACCGCGGAGGCGGCGCGAGACCGCAGAGGCGGCGAGACACGACGAGAGGGGCCCCGTACGCCGTTTACGGGGCCCCTCCCGGTGTTCCTGGCGGAACTGCGCGCGAACCTCAGCCGCCGAACTCCTGCAGGCCCTTCAGAGCCTGGTCCAGCAGCGCCTGGCGGCCCTCCAGCTCACGCTCCAGCTTCTCCGCCTTCGACGTGTTGCCCTGGGCGCGGGCCTGCTCGATCTGCGTCTTCAGCTTGTCCACGGCGGCCTGCAGCTGGCCGGTCAGACCCGCGGCACGCGCGCGTGCCTCCGGGTTGGTCCGGCGCCACTCGGCCTCCTCGGCCTCCTGGATGGCCCGGTCGACCGTGTGCATCCGGCCCTCGACCTTCGGACGTGCGTCGCGCGGCACATGGCCGATGGCCTCCCACCGCTCGTTGATCGAGCGGAAGGCGGACCGCGCGGCCTTCAGGTCCGTGATCGGCAGGAGCTTCTCGGCCTCGGCGGCCAGCTCCTCCTTCAGCTTCAGGTTCTCCGTCTGCTCCGCGTCCCGCTCGGCGAAGGCCGAACCACGCGCCGCGAAGAACACGTCCTGGGCGCCGCGGAAGCGGTTCCACAGGTCGTCCTCGTGCTCGCGCTGGGCACGGCCGGCGGCCTTCCACTCGGCCATCAGCTCGCGGTAGCGCGCGGCCGTCGGACCCCAGTCCGTCGAGTCCGACAGCGACTCGGCCTCGGCGACCAGCTTCTCCTTGGCCTTGCGGGCGTCCTCGCGCTGGGCGTCGAGCTGCGCGAAGTGCGCCTTGCGGCGCTTGGAGAACGCCGACCGGGCGTGCGAGAAGCGGTGCCACAGCTCGTCGTCCGACTTGCGGTCGAGGCGCGGCAGGCCCTTCCAGGTGTCCACCAGGGACCGCAGCCGCTCACCGGCCGCCCGCCACTGGTCGGACTGGGCCAGCTGCTCCGCCTCGACGACCAGGTCCTCCTTGGCCTGACGGGCCTCGTCGGACTGCTTGGCACGCTGCGCCCGGCGCTCCTCGCGGCGCGACTCCACGGTCTTCACCAGATCGCCGAGCCGGGTGCGCAGGGCCTCCAGATCACCGACCGCGTGGTGCGCCTCCACCTGTTCGCGCAGGTGGTCGATGGCGGCCTGAGCGTCCTTCGCGGAGAGGTCGGTGGTCTTTACTCGCTTTTCGAGGAGGCCGATCTCGACAACCAGGCCCTCGTACTTGCGCTCGAAGTAGGCCAGCGCCTCCTCAGGGGAGCCGGCCTGCCAGGAACCGACGACCTGCTCGCCGTCGGCCGTACGCACGTACACGGTCCCCGTCTCGTCGACGCGGCCCCACGGGTCGCTGCTCACAGCGCCTCCTCCACATGATGCCTGCGAGGGGCCTCAGCGCCCCCGGGCATCGTCCACAGTTTCGTCACGGCCAACATAGGCGACCGGCGGGTTGCCTGTCCGCATCCCGCGCGACCGAAGTTACGCAGTTGGTGGTCAGGATTTCGTGACCGTGGCCTTGTTGATCACAACCGTCGCGTTGGGGGCTCCGTCACCCTGGCCGGTGCTCTCACCCGCGGCGGCGATCTTCTTCAGGATCTTCAGTCCGGCCGCGTCGACCGTGCCGAACGGGGTGTAGCTGGCCGGCAACTGACTGCCCTGGTAGACCAGGAAGAACTGGCTGCCGCCGGTGTGCTTCTGGCCCGTGTTGGCCATCGCGACCGTACCCGCCGGGTACACACCGCCCTTCAGGCTTTTGTCCTTCAGGTTCTCGTCAGGGATCGTGTACCCCGGACCGCCGCTTCCGGTACCCGTCGGGTCGCCGCACTGCAGCACGTAGATGCCGTTGGTGGTGAGCCGGTGGCACTTGCTGTGGTCGAAGTAGCCCTTCGACGCGAGGAAGTTGAACGAGTTCACGGTGTGCGGGGCCGCCGACGTCTTGAGCGCGACGCCGATGTCGCCGCAGGTCGTCGACAGCGTCATCGTGTACTTCGCCGACGTGTCGATCGTCATCGCCGGCTCCTTCTTCCAGCTCATCTTCTTCACCGAGCCGGCGGCGGCCTTCTCGCACGGATCGGGCGCCTTGCTGGTGGCGGAGGCGCTGGGGGTCGTCTCCGAGCTGGCGTTCGCCTTGTCGTCGTTGTTCTTCAGCACGCCGGTCGTGTACAGCGCGACACTGCCGATCACGATCACGCCGAGCACGGACGCGATCACGGAGTTGCGCATGCGTGCCTTGCGCCGCGCGCTGGTACGCCGCTGCTGCTGCCGCAAGAACTTCTCCCGGGCGAGCTGACGCCGCCGCTGCTCCTGGCTGACCACCGGGTTCTCTCCTCATGCGTGTCGTGTGTCGACCGGTACGCGTGCGTCCTGTGCGCTGTGTGAGCCGACTGCTGCGTGTAGCCCCGTACCGTATATGGGTTCGCTGAGGAAAAGGCAGCGCCGGTAGGCTCTGGACCACAGCTTGTAGCCACCCGAACCGACACAACGAAGGACGATCGTGCTCATTGCCGGGTTCCCCGCCGGGGCCTGGGGGACGAACTGTTATCTCGTCGCCCCCGCCGCCGGTGAGGAGTGCGTGATCATCGACCCCGGCCATCAGGCCGCCGAAGGCGTCGAGGAAGCACTGAAGAAGCATCGGCTCAAGCCCGTCGCCGTCGTCCTCACCCATGGCCACATCGACCATGTGGCCTCGGTCGTTCCCGTCTGCGGAGCGCACGACGTACCGGCCTGGATCCACCCCGAGGACCGGTACATGCTGAGCGACCCCGCAAAGGGCATCGGCCGGTCCATCGGCATGCCGCTGCTCGGCGAGCTGACCGTGGGGGAGCCGGACGACGTCTTCGAACTGGCCGAAGGCGTGCGGCTGGAGCTGGCCGGACTCGAATTCTCCGTCGCGCACGCGCCGGGCCATACCAGGGGGTCGGTGACGTTCCGGATGCCGGAGACGACCGAGATCCCCTCGGTCTTCTTCTCGGGTGATCTGCTCTTCGCCGGCTCCATCGGACGCACGGACCTGCCGGGCGGCTCCATGGACGACATGCTGGCCTCGCTGGCCCGTGTCTGCCTGCCGCTCGACGACTCCACCGTGGTGCTGTCCGGCCACGGCCCCCAGACGACCATCGGCCAGGAGCGCGCCACCAACCCCTATCTGCGGCAGGTGGCCGCCGGCCCGGGAGCGCACGCCGACGCTCCCCGACGAGGAATGTGACGAGAACTTCCGTGAGCACCTTCAAGGCCCCCAAGGGCACGTACGACCTGATCCCGCCGGACAGCGCCAAGTACCTTGCCGTCCGCGAGGCGATCGCCGCGCCGCTGCGCAACTCCGGGTACGGCTACATCGAGACCCCGGGCTTCGAGAACGTCGAGCTCTTCGCGCGTGGTGTCGGCGAGTCCACCGACATCGTCACCAAGGAGATGTACGCCTTCGAGACCAAGGGCGGCGACCGGCTGGCGCTGCGCCCCGAGGGCACCGCCTCCGTCCTGCGCGCGGCCCTGGAAGCCAACCTCCACAAGGCCGGGAACCTCCCCGTCAAGCTCTGGTACTCCGGCTCGTACTACCGCTACGAGCGCCCGCAGAAGGGCCGTTACCGCCACTTCTCGCAGGTCGGTGCGGAGGCGATCGGCGCCGAGGACCCGGCCCTGGACGCCGAGCTGATCATCCTGGCCGACCAGGCGTACCGCTCGCTGGGCCTTAGCGACTTCCGCATCCTGCTCAACAGCCTGGGCGACAAGGAGTGCCGCCCGGTGTACCGCGCGGCGCTCCAGGACTTCCTGCGCGGCCTGGACCTGGACGAGGACACCCTGCGCCGGGCCGAGATCAACCCCCTCCGCGTCCTGGACGACAAGCGCGAGTCGGTCCAGAAGCAACTGGGCGACGCGCCTCTCCTGCGCGACTACCTCTGTGACGCCTGCAAGGCGTACCACGAGGAGGTCCGTGATCTGATCACGGCCGCGGGCGTCTCCTTCGAGGACGACCCGAAGCTGGTCCGCGGCCTCGACTACTACACCCGCACCACCTTCGAGTTCGTCCACGACGGCCTGGGCTCCCAGTCCGCGGTGGGCGGCGGCGGCCGCTACGACGGGCTGTCCGAGATGATCGGCGGCCCCGCGCTCCCGTCCGTCGGCTGGGCGCTGGGCGTCGACCGCACGGTGCTGGCGCTGGAGGCGGAGGGCGTCGAGCTCGACATCCCGTCCGCGACCAGCGTCTTCGCGGTGCCGCTCGGCGAGGAGGCGCGCCGCGTGCTCTTCGCGAAGGTCACGGAGCTGCGCCGGGTCGGCATCGCGGCGGACTTCTCCTACGGCGCCAAGGGGCTCAAGGGCGCCATGAAGAACGCCAACCGCAGCGGCGCCCGCTACACGATCGTCGCCGGCGAGCGGGACCTCGCCGAGGGCGTCGTCCAGCTCAAGGACATGGAGTCCGGCGAGCAGTCGGCGATCGGGGTCAACGAGATCGTGGCCGAACTGGAGTCGAGGCTGGGCTGACGGTCGGGGGCGGCGCCGGGGTGTTCCACGCCCCCGCCGCTCCTGCCCGTACCGTCCCCCGGACCGTCAACTCGGCGGGCGCCGATTCATCCTGCCGGACGATGCCCGCACGGGATCTCCACGCGCGCGTACCCGCCGCCGGGTCCGCGCCCAGGACCGAGACCGCGCCCGCGTCCCGGGCGCGGTGGCCCTGGAGGATCTCCACCGTCGTGGTCCTGCCCGCCCCGTCGGGTCCGAGCAGGCCGAACACCTCGCCCGCCGGATGCCCAGACCGACGCCGTCCACCGCGGTCACGCCGCCGTATCGCTTGCGCGGCCCGCGGACGTCCGCCGCGAGTTCGTACCCCTGTGCTGTCATGGCCCCGGGTATCGGCCGGAACCGAGCGCTCCGAGACGACCGTGCGTACTTCCTTATGTCCGCCGAACGGTGGACGGGGCGCCTCGTGCGGCACAATGGCCCCTGATGGCCCCTGCCCGAAGAAGTTCCCACTCTCCAACAGACGGAATCGGCGTGATGAGCAAGACGACAGTCAAGGACGTCTCCACCGAGCCCGAGCCCGAGCACACCTCCGCGGCATCCCGTACGGAGGGCGGCAGCCGGGCCTTCGCGCTGCTGCTGATCATCACGGGCGCCGCCGGCCTGCTGGCCGCGTGGGTCATCACGATCGACAAGTTCAAGCTGCTCGAGGCCAAGGTCGAGGGCAAGACGTTCACCCCCGGGTGCAGCCTCAACCCGGTCGTCTCCTGCGGCAGCGTCATGGAGTCCAAGCAGGCCGCCGCCTTCGGCTTCCCGAACCCGATGCTCGGCCTGGTCTGCTACGGCATCGTCATCTGCGTCGGCGTGAGCCTGCTGACCCGCGTCCGCTTCCCGCGCTGGTACTGGCTGACCTTCAACTTCGGCACGCTGTTCGGCGTGGGCTTCTGCACCTGGCTGCAGTTCCAGTCCCTGTACCGGATCAACGCGCTGTGCCTGTGGTGCTCGCTGGCCTGGGTCGCCACGATCACCATGTTCTGGTACGTGACCTCGTTCAACATCCGCAAGGGTTTCCTGCCGGCCCCGAACTGGCTGAAGTCGTTCTTCGGCGAGTTCACCTGGGTGCTGCCGGTCCTGCACGTCGGCATCATCGGCATGCTGATCCTGACCCGGTGGTGGGACTTCTGGACCAGCTGACGGCCCGGCGACCCGTCCGGCGGGGATTGTCAGTGGTGTGACTTAGGGTTTCAACGTGGAACCCGACCTGTTCACCGCCGCCGCAGAAGAAC
The DNA here is from genome assembly GCF_040686075.1 of Streptomyces sp. NPDC086519. NCBI lineage: Bacteria > Bacillati > Actinomycetota > Actinomycetes > Kitasatosporales > Streptomycetaceae > Streptomyces > Streptomyces sp. NPDC086519. The sequence continues at coordinate 169,873 of NZ_JBFBJL010000001.1, read as the reverse complement.
GCCAGGAGAAGGACCCGACCGGCAGCCCCCTGGCGGTACGGATGCGCCCGCGCACCCTCGACGAGGTGGTGGGCCAGCAGCACCTGCTGAAGCCGGGGTCCCCGCTGCGCAGACTGGTCGGCGAGGGTTCCGGCGGCCCGGCCGGACCGTCGTCCGTGATCCTCTGGGGGCCGCCCGGCACCGGCAAGACGACCCTCGCGTACGTCGTCTCCAAAGCGACCGACAAGCGGTTCGTGGAACTCTCCGCCATCACCGCCGGCGTCAAGGAGGTCCGCGCGGTCATCGACGGCGCCCGCCGCGCCACCGGGGGCTACGGCAAGGAGACCGTCCTCTTCCTCGACGAGATCCACCGCTTCAGCAAGGCCCAGCAGGACTCGCTGCTCCCGGCCGTCGAGAACCGCTGGGTCACCCTGATCGCCGCGACCACCGAGAACCCGTACTTCTCGGTGATCTCCCCGCTCCTCTCCCGCTCCCTCCTGCTCACCCTCGAACCGCTCACCGACGACGACGTCCGCGGGCTGCTGCGCCGGGCCCTCAGCGACGAGCGCGGCCTCAAGAACGCCGTCGCCCTTCCCGAGGACACCGAGCAGCACCTGCTGCGCATCGCCGGCGGCGACGCCCGCCGCGCCCTGACCGCCCTGGAGGCAGCCGCCGGCGCCGCCCTCGACAAGGACGAGACGGAGATCGGCCTCGGCACCCTGGAAGAGGTCGTCGACCGCGCCGCGGTCAAGTACGACCGCGACGGCGACCAGCACTACGACGTCGCCAGCGCCCTCATCAAGTCCATCAGGGGCTCGGACGTCGACGCGGCCCTGCACTACCTGGCCCGCATGATCGAGGCCGGCGAGGACCCCCGTTTCATCGCCCGCCGCCTGATGATCTCGGCGAGCGAGGACATCGGACTCGCGGATCCGAGCGCCCTGCCCATAGCCGTGGCCGCCGCCCAGGCCGTCGCCATGATCGGCTTCCCCGAGGCCGCCCTCACCCTCAGCCACGCCACCATCGCCCTCGCCCTCGCCCCCAAGTCCAACTCCGCGACCACCGCGATCGGCGCCGCCCTGGAGGACGTCCGCAAGGGCCTGGCCGGCCAGGTGCCCCCGCACCTGCGCGACGGGCACTACAAGGGCGCCGCCAAGCTCGGCCACGCGCAGGGCTACGTCTACCCGCACGACCTGCCCGAGGGCATCGCCGAGCAGCAGTACGCCCCGGACACCGTCAAGGACCGCGAGTACTACACCCCGACCCGGCACGGCGCGGAGGCGCGGTACGCCGACGCGGTCGAGTGGACCAGGAAGCACCTCGGTCGCAGGCGGTCCTGAGCAGCCTGTAGACTGCCTCGAAGCGCTGAGTCCCGCGCTGTCAGAGCGGGACAGTCAGCCGGAACCCCCGCAAGGGGGATCCAGGAGCGTCGCGCACCGTCGAACGGTGTCGCGGGCAGCCCACCACCATCCGCCGCACGGCGGGACCGGTCGGTGGGCCACTCGCGTGCTGCACGTATGTGCCCAGACCAGGGGAGCGGCTGCCCACCAGACCCGGCAACGGGGCCCGGCGGGTTTCCCCGGCTGCGGATTGCGACCTCCCTCAACCCTGACAAGCCGAAAACCCAGAAGGAAGAAAGAGACAGTGGCGAACCAGTCCCGCCCCAAGGTCAAGAAGTCGCGTGCCCTCGGCATCGCGCTGACCCCGAAGGCCGTCAAGTACTTCGAGGCCCGCCCCTACCCGCCGGGTGAGCACGGCCGCGGCCGCAAGCAGAACTCGGACTACAAGGTCCGTCTGCTGGAGAAGCAGCGTCTGCGCGCGCAGTACGACATCTCCGAGCGTCAGCTGGTCCGCGCCTACGAGCGTGCCTCCAAGGTGCAGGGCAAGACCGGTGAGGCCCTGATCGTCGAGCTGGAGCGCCGCCTCGACGCGCTGGTCCTGCGTTCGGGCATCGCCCGCACGATCTACCAGGCCCGCCAGATGGTCGTCCACGGCCACATCCAGGTCAACGGCCAGAAGGTCGACAAGCCGTCCTACCGCGTGCGTCCGGACGACGTCATCCAGGTCCGCGACCGCTCGAAGGACAAGACGCTCTTCCAGATCGCCCGTGAGGGCGGCTTCGCCCCCGACGGCGAGACCCCCCGCTACCTGCAGGTGAACCTCCGCGCCCTGGCCTTCCGCCTGGACCGCGAGCCGAACCGCAAGGAAGTTCCGGTCATCTGCGACGAGCAGCTCGTCGTCGAGTACTACGCCCGCTGATCATCAGCCGGGTGTAGCACCTCAGCGTCAGCCCGTCGTCTCCCCGCCCTTCCGGGCGGACGAGGCGGCGGGCTTTTGCATGGCCCCCGCTGGACACGGAACGTACGCGAGCGCCTCCGGTCCGTGCGACCGCCTCCCGTAACTCCGGCTTCCGCGCGCGGTAATCCGGTACGGAGTCGCATCCCCGGCGCGATAGGCTCGGGTGCAGACTTTTCGATGTTGATCCACGTTGTAGTGATCCACGTTGTAGTTGATCCACGTGGTCCAGGCACGAGACAGGGAGCGGGTGCACGCGGTGTCCGGTGGAGAGGTGGCCGGGATGCTGGTGGCCGTCTTCTGGGCGATCCTGGTCTCCTTCCTCGCGGTGGCACTCGTGAGGCTGGCCCAGACGCTCAAGGCGACCACCAAGCTCGTGGCGGACGTGACCGACCAGGCCGTCCCGCTGCTCGCCGACGCCTCCGCGGCCGTACGCTCCGCGCAGACGCAGATCGACCGGGTCGACGCGATCGCCTCCGACGTCCAGGAGGTCACGTCCAACGCCTCGGCGCTCTCCACCACCGTCGCCTCCACCTTCGGCGGCCCGCTGGTCAAGGTCGCGGCCTTCGGATACGGCGTGCGCCGGGCGCTGGCCGGCCGCAAGGCGGACGTGCCCGTGAAGGAGCCCAGGCGTACGGTGATCGTGGGCCGGACCGTCCCCGCCGCACGGCGGAAGAACCGGGGAAAGTAGGAGCCAGGCCATATGTTCCGCCGTACGTTCTGGTTCACCACCGGTGTCGCCGCCGGAGTGTGGGCCACCACCAAGGTCAACCGCAAGCTGAAGCAGCTGACTCCCGAGAGTCTCGCCGCGACCGCCGCGAACAAGGCGCTGGAGACGGGCCACCGGATCAAGGAGCGGGCCGTCGGCTTCGCACTCGACGTCCGCGAGAACATGGCCCAGCGGGAGGACGAGCTGGGCGAGGCGCTGGGCATCAACGCGAACCCCGAACTCCCGGCGCCCCGGCGGCTCGCCGCCATCGAGAACCGCAGCAACCCGAAGTACGCCGATGACAGGACGACGTACTCGTACAACCGGAATGAGGACCACTGATGGAGTCGGCTGAGATTCGCCGCCGCTGGCTGAGCTTCTTCGAGGAGCGCGGGCACACCGTCGTCCCTTCGGCGTCGCTCATCGCGGACGACCCGACTCTGCTCCTCGTCCCGGCCGGCATGGTGCCCTTCAAGCCCTACTTCCTGGGTGAGGTCAAGCCGCCCTTCGACCGCGCCACCAGCGTGCAGAAGTGCGTGCGCACCCCGGACATCGAAGAGGTCGGCAAGACCACCCGGCACGGCACCTTCTTCCAGATGTGCGGCAACTTCTCCTTCGGCGACTACTTCAAGGAAGGCGCCATCAAGTACGCCTGGGAGCTGCTCACCAGCCCCCAGGACAAGGGCGGTTACGGCCTGGAGCCCGACCGGCTGTGGATCACCGTCTACAAGGACGACGACGAGGCCGAGCGCATCTGGCACGACGTCGTCGGCGTGCCGAAGGAGCGCATCCAGCGCCTCGGCATGAAGGACAACTACTGGTCCATGGGCGTCCCCGGCCCCTGCGGCCCGTGCTCCGAGATCAACTACGACCGCGGCCCCGAGTTCGGCGTCGAGGGCGGCCCCGCCGTCAACGACGAGCGGTACGTGGAGATCTGGAACCTGGTCTTCATGCAGTACGAGCGCGGCGAGGGCATCGGCAAGGACAACTTCGAGATCCTCGGCGAGCTGCCCAGCAAGAACATCGACACGGGCCTCGGCCTGGAGCGTCTCGCCATGATTCTGCAGGGCGTGCAGAACATGTACGAGATCGACACCTCCATGGCCGTCATCAAGAAGGCCACCGAGCTGACCGGCGTCCACTACGGCGACGCCCACGCCTCGGACGTCTCGCTGCGCGTGGTCACCGACCACATGCGCACGTCGGTGATGCTCATCGGCGACGGTGTCACCCCCGGCAACGAGGGCCGCGGTTACGTCCTGCGCCGCATCATGCGCCGCGCCATCCGCAACATGCGCCTGCTCGGTGCCACCGGCCCGGTCGTCCTCGACCTCATCGACACCGTGATCGCGATGATGGGCCAGCAGTACCCGGAGCTGGTCACCGACCGCGAGCGCATCGAGAAGGTCGCCGTCGCCGAGGAGAACGCCTTCCTCAAGACTCTGAAGGCCGGCACCAACATCCTCGACACCGCCGTCACCGAGACCAAGGAGGCCGGCGGCAAGGTCCTCGCCGGTGACAAGGCGTTCCTGCTCCACGACACCTGGGGCTTCCCGATCGACCTCACCCTCGAAATGGCCGCCGAACAGGGCCTTTCCGTGGACGAGGAGGGCTTCCGCCGCCTGATGAAGGAGCAGCGGGAGCGCGCCAAGGCCGACGCCCAGGCCAAGAAGACCGGGCACGCCGGCGCCGGCGCCTACCGCGAGATCGCCGACAAGACCGGTGCGACCGACTTCATCGGCTACTCCGACACCGAGGGCGAGACCACGATCGTCGGCATCCTCGTCGACGGCGTCTCCTCGCCGGCCGCCACCGAGGGCGACGAGGTCGAGATCGTCCTGGACCGCACCCCCTTCTACGCCGAGGGCGGCGGCCAGATCGGCGACACCGGCCGGATCAAGGTCGACACCGGTGCCGTGATCGAGGTCCGCGACACCCAGAAGCCGGTCCCGGGCGTCTACGTCCACAAGGGCGTCGTCCAGGTCGGCGAGGTCACGGTCGGCGCCAAGGCCCATGCCTCGATCGACTCCCGCCGCCGGACCGCCATCGCCCGCGCCCACTCGGCCACCCACCTCACCCACCAGGCGCTGCGCGACGCCCTCGGCCCGACGGCCGCCCAGGCCGGTTCCGAGAACCAGCCCGGCCGCTTCCGCTTCGACTTCGGCTCGCCGTCCGCCGTGCCGACGGCCGTGATGACCGACGTCGAGCAGAAGATCAACGAGGTGCTCGCCCGCGACCTCGACGTGCGCGCCGACATCATGGGCATCGACGAGGCCAAGAAGCAGGGCGCCATCGCCGAGTTCGGCGAGAAGTACGGCGAGCGGGTCCGCGTGGTGACCATCGGCGACTTCTCCAAGGAGCTGTGCGGCGGCACCCACGTCCACAACACCTCCCAGCTGGGCCTGGTCAAGCTGCTCGGCGAGTCGTCGATCGGCTCGGGCGTGCGCCGTATCGAGGCCCTCGTCGGTGTCGACGCCTACAACTTCCTGGCCCGTGAGCACACGGTCGTCGCCCAGCTCCAGGAGCTGATCAAGGGGCGCCCGGAGGAACTGCCGGAGAAGGTCTCCGTCATGCTCGGCAAGCTGAAGGACGCCGAGAAGGAGATCGAGAAGTTCCGCGCGGAGAAGGTGCTGCAGGCCGCCGCCGGTCTCGTCGAGTCCGCCAGGGACGTGCGCGGGATCGCCGTCGTCACCGGGCAGGTACCGGACGGCACCACCCCGGACGACCTGCGCAAGCTGGTCCTCGACGTGCGCGGCCGCATCCAGGGCGGGCGCGCCGCCGTGGTCGCCCTCTTCACGGTCAACAACGGCAAGCCGCTCACGGTCATCGCCACCAACGACGCCGCCCGTGACCGCGGCCTCAAGGCCGGTGACCTGGTCCGCGCCGCCGCCAAGACCCTCGGCGGCGGCGGTGGCGGCAAGCCGGACGTCGCCCAGGGCGGCGGTCAGAACCCGGCCGCGGTCGGCGAGGCCATCGACGCCGTCGAGCGCCTCGTCGACGAGACCGCCAAGTAAGGAAACGGTCGGAAATGCGCAGAGGACGTCGACTCGCGATCGACGTCGGGGACGCCCGGATCGGGGTCGCCTCGTGCGACCCCGACGGGATCCTCGCCACCCCGGTCGAGACGGTTCCCGGCCGGGACGTCCCGGCGGCCCACCGCAGGCTGCGGCAACTGGTCGAGGAGTACGAGCCGATCGAGGTCGTCGTCGGACTCCCGCGCTCCCTCAAGGGGGGCGAGGGCCCGGCCGCCGTCAAGGTGCGGGCCTTCGCCCAGGAGCTGGCCAAGGGCATCAAGCCGGTGCCGGTCCGGCTGGTCGACGAGCGGATGACGACCGTGACGGCCAGTCAGGGCCTGCGCGCCTCAGGGGTGAAGTCCAAGAAGGGCCGCTCGGTCATCGACCAGGCCGCCGCAGTGATCATCCTCCAGCAGGCGCTGGAATCCGAACGGGTGTCAGGTAAACCACCCGGCGAGGGCGTCGAAGTGGTCATCTGATCGCGATACGGTAACGTTCCGCGCGATGCGATGGTTTTCGAACAGCCACCGCACAGCAAGAGGCGGAACGGTCAGGCGGCCCACCAGCCGCGTGACGCGCCGCCTCGCGGCTCTAGGGGATCGATGACTGAGTATGGCCGGGGCCCAGGCTCCGAACCGTGGCATCCGGAGGACCCGTTGTACGGGGACGACGGATGGGGACAGCAGGCCCACGTGGGCCAGCAGTCCCCCTACGGCGGCCAGCCGCAGTACTACCCGCAGCAGCCGCAGCAGCAGTACGGCGACTGGAGCCAGCACCCGCAGGGCGGGTACGACCAGCAGCAGTACGCGTACTACGACGAACAGGGCCAGCTCCAGTACACCGACGGGAACGGGCAGCAGCAGTACGACCAGCAGTACGACCAGCAGTACGTCGGACATGCTCCGCAGCAGTACCACCAGGGCACCTGGGACGCGACCGGCACCCATGGCCACGTTCCTTACGCCGCCGACCCCGGCGACCCCTACGGCCAGCAGCCCGTGGCCTACGGCAGCGAGCAGCCCGACTTCTACGGCACCGAGGACGCCTACCCGCCCCCCGAGCCGCCCGGCCGCCGGCGCCCCGAGCCGGAACCGGAGCCCGCCGTCGAGGAGGAGGAAGGGCAGCACCCCTTCTTCACGGGCGCCGACGACGACGACGGCGATGACGACGACGGCGACGACGACTCGAAAGGACGCCGCGGTGGTGGCCGCGGCAAGGACGCCAAAGGCGGCAAGGGCGCCAAGAAGCGCCGCAGCGGCTGCGCCTGCCTGGTGGTCTGCCTGGTCTTCGGCGGCGGCGCGGCCACCGTCGCCTACTTCGGCTGGCACTTCTACCAAAATCGTTTCGGCGCGGCCCCGGACTACGCGGGCAGCGGCAGCTCCGAGACCGTGACCGTCCAGATTCCCAAGGGCGCGGGCGGATACGAGATCGGCCGTCGGCTGAAGGAGGCCGGCGTCGTCAAGAGCGTCGACGCGTTCGTCCACGCGCAGACGCAGAATCCGAAGGGCAACACGATCCAGGCGGGTGCCTACACCCTCAAGAAGGAGATGTCCGCCGCCAGTTGCGTGCTGCTGATGCTCGACCCGAAGAGCCAGGCCAATGTGGTGGTCACCCCGGGTGAGCGTGCCGCGCGAGTCTATGTGGCCCTCGACAAGAAACTCGGCCTTTCCGCCGGTACCTCCAAGAAGGTCGCCAGGGCCGAATACAAGAACCTCGGTCTGCCGAGTTACGCGAACACCAACAGCAAGATCATGGACCCGCTGGAGGGCTTCCTCTACCCGGGCACCTATCCCGCGGCCAAGGGCATGAAGCCCGACGCGATCCTGAAACAGATGGTCGCCGCGGCCAAGGAGGAGTACGCCACCTACGACCTCGCGGCGGAGGCCAAGAAGTACAACCTGGACAACCCGCTGCAGGTCATCACGGTCGCGAGCCTCGTCCAGGCCGAAGGCAAGACGCACGACGACTTCCGCAAGATGGCGGAGGTGGTCTACAACCGTCTCAAGTCCACGAACACCGAGACCAACCAGTTGCTGCAATTCGACTCGACCTTCAACTACTTGAAGGGCACCAGCAACATCCACATCAGCGAGTCGGAGATCAACAGCAACAGGGACCCGTACAACACCTACACCCAAAAGGGGCTTCCGCCCGGTCCGATCGGCAACCCCGGCGAGGACGCGCTGAAGGCGGCACTGAATCCGACCGACGACGGCTGGATGTATTTCGTGGCGACCGACGGCGTGAACAACACCGAATTCGCCAAGACCAACGCCGAATTCGAGAAGCTCAAGGAAAAGTTCAATGCCAACTCGGGCAACTGATGCCCGCCGGGCCGCTGTGCTCGGTAAGCCCATCGCCCACTCCCTCTCTCCGGTGCTGCACCGGGCCGCGTACGACGCACTCGGACTCACCGACTGGTCGTACGAGCGCTTCGAGATCGACGAGGCCGCACTGCCCGGCTTCTTCGAGGAGCTGGGGCCGGAGTGGGCGGGGCTGTCGCTGACCATGCCGCTGAAGCGGGCGGTCATCCCGCTGGTCGACGAGATCAGCGAGACGGCCGCCTCCGTCGACGCGGTCAACACCGTCGTCTTCACCGAGGACGGCCGTCGGCTCGGGGACAACACCGACATCCCGGGCATGGTTGCCGCGCTCCGCGAGCACGGCATCGAACAGGTCGACTCCGCCGCGATCCTCGGCGCCGGGGCCACCGCCTCCTCGGCACTGGCCGCGCTGGCCCGGATCTGCACCGGCGAGGTCGTCGTCCACGTCCGCAGCGCGGAGCGCGCCGCCGAGATGAGGCACTGGGGTGAACGGCTCGACGTCGAGGTCCGCATCGCCGACTGGGCCGACGCCGAACAGGCCCTGCGCGCCCCCCTGGTGATCGCCACCACCCCCGTCGGCGCCACCGACGCCCTCGCCGCCGCCGTACCCGAACGCCCCACCACCCTCTTCGACGTCCTCTACCACCCCTGGCCCACCGCCCTGGCCGCCCGCTGGTCCATGTTCGGGGGCGCCGTGGTCAGCGGCCTCGACCTGCTGGTGCACCAGGCCGTGCTCCAGGTCGAGCAGATGACCGGCCGCACCCCCGCGCCATTGGACGCCATGCGCCTGGCCGGGGAGAAGGCGCTCGCCGAGAGCTGAGGATTCCGCTGAGGGTGCGGCGCGGGCCCCGTTCGCCCGCGGCGCCCTCATGGCTGGTCGCGCCCGCCCGGGCGCGGACTCGGCAGATCCGCGTCCGACTGCTGGACCGGCAGCCGGGTCGGGCGCCCGGACGTGGGAGGATCGGAGGTGGCGGACCAGGGCCCGCGCACCCGGTCGGCCGTCGCCGTACGCGAGGACACGCGTACGCAGGGCAGTACCAGGGCGCGAGCACTGAGGAGCATCGTTGAGCAGGCTGCGTTGGCTGACCGCGGGGGAGTCCCACGGTCCCGCCCTTGTCGCGACGCTGGAGGGCCTTCCCGCCGGCGTGCCGATCACGACCGAGATGGTCGCCGACCACCTGGCGCGACGGCGGCTCGGCTATGGCCGCGGTGCGCGGATGAAGTTCGAGCGTGACGACGTCACCTTCCTCGGCGGTGTCCGGCACGGCCTGACCCTCGGCTCACCGGTCGCGATCATGGTGGGCAACAGCGAGTGGCCCAAGTGGGAGCAGGTCATGGCGGCCGACCCGGTCGACCCGGAGATCCTCGCCGGACTCGCCCGCAACGCCCCGCTGACCCGGCCCCGTCCCGGCCACGCCGACCTCGCCGGCATGCAGAAGTACGGCTTCGACGAGGCCCGTCCGGTCCTGGAGCGCGCTTCCGCCCGGGAGACCGCGGCCCGCGTGGCGCTCGGCGCCGTCGCCCGGTCGTACCTGAAGGAGACGGCCGGCATCGAGATCGTCTCGCACGTCGTCGAACTGTGCTCGGTGAAGGCCCCGGGCGGCGTCTACCCCACCCCGGCCGACGTCGAGAAGCTGGACGCCGACCCGCTGCGCTGCCTGGACGCCGACACGTCGAAGGCGATGGTCGCGGAGGTCGACCAGGCCCACAAGGACGGCGACACCCTCGGCGGTGTGGTCGAGGTGCTGGCCTACGGCGTCCCCGTCGGCCTCGGCTCGCACGTCCACTGGGACCGCAAACTGGACGCCCGCCTCGCCGGTGCCCTCATGGGCATCCAGGCGATCAAGGGCGTCGAGATCGGTGACGGCTTCGAGCTGGCCCGGGTGCCCGGCTCCAAGGCCCACGACGAGATCGTCGGCACCCCGGAGGGCATCCGCCGCGTCTCCGGCCGGGCCGGCGGTACCGAGGGCGGCCTGTCCACCGGTGAGCTGCTCCGGGTCCGGGCCGCGATGAAGCCCATCGCGACCGTGCCGCGCGCCCTGCGGACCGTCGACGTGACGACCGGCGAGGCCACCCAGGCCCACCACCAGCGCTCCGACGTCTCCGCCGTGCCGGCCGCCGGCATCGTCGCCGAGGCCATGGTCGCGCTCGTCCTCGCGGACGCCGTCGCCGAGAAGTTCGGCGGCGACTCGGTGACCGAGACCCGGCGCAACGTGCGGTCCTACCTCGACCACCTGGCCATCCGGTGACCGGCACGCCGAGAGTGGTGCTGGTCGGGCCGATGGGTGTCGGCAAGTCCACGGTCGGGCAGCTGCTCGCCGAGCGGCTCGGCGTCGGCTACCGGGACACCGACGAGGACATCGTGGCCGCCGAGGGCCGCACCGTCGCCGACATCTTCGTGGCCGAGGGCGAGCCGGTGTTCCGGGAGATCGAGAAGCGGGCCGTGCGGGCGGCGCTGGCCGAGCACGAGGGTGTCCTCGCGCTCGGCGGCGGCGCGATCCTCGACGCGGAGACCCGCGGCCTGCTCGCCGGGCGCCGGGTGGTCTACCTCTCGATGGACGTCGAGGAGGCCGTCAGGCGCACCGGCCTGAACGCGGCCCGGCCGCTGCTCGCCATCAACCCGCGCAAGCAGTGGCGCGAGCTGATGGAAGCCCGGCGGCACCTGTACGAGGAGGTCGCCACCGCCGTCGTCGCGACCGACGGCCGTACGCCCGAAGAGGTCACCCAAGCAGCCCTGGACGCACTGGAGTTGAAGGAAGCATGAGCGAGGCAGTCACCCGGATCCAGGTCGGCGGCACGGCGGGCACCGAGCCGTACGAGGTCCTGGTGGGCCGTCAGCTCCTCGGTGAGCTGGGCGGACTGATCGGGGACAAGGCCCAGCGGGTCGCCGTGATCCACCCCGAGGCGCTCGCCGAGACCGGGGACGCGCTCCGCGCCGACCTGGCCGGACAGGGCTACGAGGCCGTCGCCATCCAGGTGCCGAACGCGGAGGAGGCCAAGACCGCCGAGGTCGCCGCCTACTGCTGGAAGGCGCTCGGCCAGTCCGGCTTCACCCGCTCCGACGCCGTCGTCGGCGTGGGCGGCGGCTCCACCACGGACCTGGCCGGTTTCGTGGCCGCCACCTGGCTGCGCGGGGTGCGCTGGATCGCCGTTCCCACGACGGTGCTGGCCATGGTCGACGCGGCGGTGGGCGGAAAGACCGGCATCAACACGGCCGAGGGCAAGAACCTGGTGGGCGCCTTCCACCCCCCGGCGGGTGTCCTCTGCGACCTCGCCGCCCTGGACTCGCTGCCCGTCAACGACTACGTCTCCGGGCTCGCCGAGATCGTCAAGGCGGGCTTCATCGCCGACCCGGTGATCCTGGAGCTCATCGAGTCCGACCCCGAGGCCGCGCGCACCCCGGCAGGCCCGCACACCGCCGAGCTGATCGAGCGCTCCATCCGGGTCAAGGCCGAGGTCGTCTCCTCCGATCTCAAGGAATCGGGCCTGCGTGAGATCCTGAACTACGGCCACACCCTCGGCCACGCCATCGAGAAGAACGAGCGCTACAAGTGGCGGCACGGCGCCGCGGTCGCCGTCGGCATGCACTTCGCCGCCGAGCTGGGCCGGCTGGCCGGACGCCTGGACGACGCGACGGCCGACCGCCACCGCACGGTCCTGGAGTCCGTCGGCCTCCCGCTGCACTACCGCTACGACCAGTGGCCCAAGCTGGTCGAGACGATGAAGGTCGACAAGAAGTCCCGCGGCAACCTGCTCCGCTTCATCGTCCTCGACGGTCTCGCCAAGCCGACCGTTCTGGAGGGCCCCGACCCGGCCGTCCTCCTCGCCGCTTACGGCGAGGTCGGGCAGTAAGTCCGACGCTGTTCCTTCCGCCCGATTCACCCTGCGGGACGGGCACTTCGGACCGCCCCCGGCCGTTTCACCAAACGACGACCGGGGGCGGTACCGTTCGGTAACGAGCGTGGCCGAACATGACGAGACGGAGTGGCACCGGATGCAGCACGCAGTGGGATCTCCGCTGCCGCCGCCCCATCAGCCGGGGCAGGGACCGACCGGCTGGCAGCCGGCCGCACACCACCCGGGACCGCCGCAGGGCCCCGCGCCCGTGCCGCCCCCGCCGCCCGCGCCTCCGCAGCCTCCGCTCCCCCCGCTTCCCTCGGTTCCACCGCCGCCCGACACCACGGGCCACGTCCCGCTGCCGGCGGGCGCACCGGTGGGCATGCCGAGTCCGCCTCCCGCCGTGACGGTCCCCGATCCGACGACCACCACGCTGGCCGTCCTCCTGATCGGGCCGGCCGGTGCGGGCAAGACCAGCGTGGCCAAGTACTGGGCCGACCACCGCCGGGTCCCCACCGCCCACATCAGCCTCGACGACGTCCGCGAATGGGTCCGCTCCGGCTTCGCCGACCCCCAGTCCGGGTGGAACGACCACTCCGAGGCCCAGTACCGCCTCGCCCGCCGCACCTGCGGCTTCGCCGCGCGCAACTTCCTGGCCAACGGCATCTCGTGCATCCTCGACGACGCGGTCTTCCCGGACCGCCCGGTCGTCGGCCTCGGCGGCTGGAAGCGGCACGTCGGCCCCGGCCTGCTGCCGGTCGTTCTCCTGCCCGGCCTCGACATAGTCCTGGAGCGCAACGCGGAACGCACCGGCAACCGTCGCCTCACCGACGAGGAGGTGGCCCGCATCCACGGCCGCATGGCGGGCTGGTACGGCTCCGGTCTCCCCATCATCGACAATTCGCAGCTGGATGTGCCGGGAACGGCGAGGGTCCTGGACGAGGTCCTGGCACGGGCGATAGCGAGCCCGCCGAGCTGGTAGACGGGGGAGACCGCACCCGCCTGCGTTGTCAGGGGCGGGGGGAAACTGCGCGAGTACCCCCACCGGCCCGCAGCCGGGGGACGGCTCGCGGTATCGGGGGCGCGGGGAACTGCGCGAGTACCCCCACCGGCCCGCAGCCGGGGGACGGCTCGCGGTGTCAGGGGCGCGGGGAACTGCGCACACATCCACGGACCCGCACCCCGCAACGGCGCCCCACCACCCCACTCGGCCCCCTCAACCGGCACAAAACGCCCAACCCTCCTACGCTCGACTCATGTCAGACGTGTACGCGGCCCGCCGAACCAGGCTGAGGGAACGCTGCCACGCGGTCGGCAGCCAGTCCGCCGTCATCTCACACCCGGCCAACGTGAGATACCTCGCCGGCGCCGCACCCCACGGCTCCGTCCTGCTCCTCGGCGAGCGCGAGGACGTCCTCGTCTGCCCCGGCCCGCTGGACGACCGCGCCGCCGAGGCCCGCCCCGACGAGTCCCTGCGGCCCCACCTCCTGGCAGCTCCCGGCGGCGACCCCGCCGTCGCCGCCGCCGACCTCGCCGCCGCCCAGGACACCGACGCCCTCGCCGTCGAGGAGCACCACCTCACCGTGGCCCGGCACCGCGCCCTCGCCTCGGTCGCGCCCCGCCTGCGCCTGACCGACCTGGGCAGCGCCGTCGAGCAGCTCAGGGTCGTCAAGGACGAGGAGGAGATCTCCTGCCTCCGCGTCGGCGCCGAGATCGCCGACCAGGCCCTCGGCGAGCTCCTGGAGTCGATCCTCGTCGGCCGTACCGAACGGCACCTCGCCCTGGAACTGGAGCGCCGCCTGGTCGACCACGGCGCCGACGGCGCGGCCTTCCCCACCTCCGTGGCCACCGGTCCGAACTCCGGCCGCCGCGGCCACCGCCCCACCGACCGGCGGGTCGAGGAGGGCGACTTCCTGACGGTCTGTCTCGGCGCCACCTACCGCGGCTACCGCTGCGAGATCGGCCGTACCTTCGTCATCGGCACCACGCCCGCCGACTGGCAGATCGAGCTCTACGACCTCGTCTTCGGCGCCCAGCGAGCCGGCCGGGAGAGCCTCGTGCCCGGCGCCGCCTGCCGCGACGTCGACCGCGCCGCCCGCCAGGTCCTGGACTCCGCGGGCTACGCCTCGGGCCTGCAGCCCCTCACCGGACACGGCGTCGGACTCGAAATCGACGAGGACCCGCAGCTCGCCCCCGCGGCCATGGGTAAACTGGACGCTTGCGTGCCGGTCACCGTCGAACCGGGGGTCCACCTCCCGGGCCGGGGCGGCGTCCGGATCGATGACACGCTCGTCGTGCGCCCCGAGGCGGACGGCGGACCCGAGCTACTCACCATCACGACCAAGGAGCTGCTCGCACTCTAGGCAAGGTGCGTGCCCCAGGGTCGTCCACGTCAGTCCAGGAGATTCCGCAACCGTGGCTTCCACGAACGACCTCAAGAACGGCCTGGTGCTCAAGCTCGAAGGCGGCCAGCTCTGGTCCGTCGTCGAGTTCCAGCACGTCAAGCCCGGCAAGGGCCCCGCTTTCGTGCGCACCAAGCTCAAGAACGTGCTGTCCGGCAAGGTCGTCGACAAGACCTTCAACGCCGGCGTCAAGGTCGAGACGGCCACTGTCGACAAGCGCGACATGCAGTTCTCGTACATGGACGGCGAGTACTTCGTGTTCATGGACATGGACACGTACGACCAGCTGCACATCGACCGGAAGACCGTCGGCGACGCCGCGAACTTCCTGATCGAGGGCTTCACGGCCGTCGTCGCCCAGCATGAGGGCGAGGTGCTCTTCGTCGAGCTCCCGGCCGCCGTCGAGCTGACCATCCAGGAGACCGAGCCGGGCGTCCAGGGCGACCGCTCCACCGGCGGCACCAAGCCGGCCACCCTGGAGACCGGCCACCAGATCCAGGTCCCGCTCTTCATCACCACCGGTGAGAAGATCAAGGTCGACACCCGCACGAGCGACTACCTCGGCCGGGTGAACAGCTAACCGTGGCTGCCCGCAACACGGCCCGCAAGCGCGCCTTCCAGATCCTCTTCGAGGGCGACCAGCGCGGGGCCGATGTCCTGACCGTCCTCGCGGACTGGATCCGGCTGTCCAGGGACGACACCCGGCAGCCCCCGGTGAGCGAGTACACCATGCAGCTGGTCGAGGGGTACGCCGGGCACACCAAGCGTATCGACGAGCTGATCGCCCAGTACGCGGTCGGCTGGACGCTGGACCGGATGCCGGTCGTCGACCGGAACCTTCTGCGCCTCGGCGCCTACGAGCTGATCTGGGTGGACGAGACGCCGGACGCCGTCGTCCTCGACGAGATGGTGCAACTCGCCAAGGAGTTCTCGACGGACGAGTCGCCCGCGTTCGTGAACGGGCTTCTGGGGCGTCTGAAGGAGCTGAAGCCGTCGCTGCGCCGCGAGGTGTGAGGCGACGACGACACGAACGCCGGAGGGCTTGCAGCGTGCCTTGCTGCGGGCCCTCCGGCGTTCGTGTGCCCAAGGGGGGCAGGTGGTGCGGGGCGGCGCGGTCGCGGGCCGCGCAGGGCTTGTCGCGCCCACGCGGCGGAGCCGCACATCAATACAGCCCCGCGCCCCTGCGGAGCGCTGAAAAGCCGCCGGGGTGGCCGGAACCGTCAAGTTCCAGCCACCCCGGCGGCACGTTTCTGCTCAGTCGGTGTGCGGGTCAGGCCTCTTCGTGGGTGGCCACCGCGCGGCGGGCGTCGGCGTCCAGGACGCCCCAGCTGATCAGCTGCTCGGTGAGGACCGAGGGGGACTGGTCGTAGATGACGGCCAGTGTGCGCAGGTCGTCCTGGCGGATCGACAGCACCTTGCCGTTGTAGTCACCGCGCTGGGACTGGATCGTCGCCGCGTAGCGCTGCAGCGGGCCCGCCTTCTCGGCCGGCACGGTGGCCAGCCGCTCCAGGTCGAGGACCAGCTTCGGCGGCGGCTCGGCGGCACCGCCGGGGGTGGTGCCAGGCAGCAGCTCCTGCACCGGGACCCCGTAGAAATCCGCCAACTCTGCAAGGCGCTGCACGGTCACGGCACGGTCGCCGCGCTCGTACGAACCGACCACCACGGCCTTCCAGCGGCCCTGTGACTTCTCCTCGACACCGTGGAGGGAAAGGCCCTGCTGGGTGCGGATGGCCCGGAGCTTGGCCCCGAGCTGTTTGGCGTATTCGCTGGACATATGGCTCCCCGGACACTGTGTCGACGCGGCCGGCCTTGGTTCCCGCCGCGCGGCTGGTAACTCACTGTGAGGTTACGCAGCGTTACACTGCTGCGTCAAGCCGAATGGTCCGCACCGACTCTTCCGTACCGGCGATGACCGATTACTCCAGGGGGGTGAATAGGGCCTCTCGGTCACCTGCTACCGTGGATGGCGCAAATCCGACGTCCTTTAAAGTCCGTCCCGTGAGGCGGAGAAGGGGGTCCGTTTCGTATGGACAAGCAGGAAAAGTTCGATCAGCGGGAACAGCCCGACGCCGCGGCGCAGGCTTCCGATGCGCGGCCCGTTCTCGAAGGCCCCGACATCGTGCGGGTGCTGACCCGCATCGCCCACGAGATCGTCGAGCGCGCCAAGGGCGCCGACGACGTGGTCCTCCTCGGGATCCCGACCCGGGGCGTCTTCCTCGCCCAGCGGCTCGCGGCCAAGCTGGAGCAGATCACCGACCGCAAGATGCCCGTCGGTTCGCTCGACATCACCATGTACCGCGACGACCTGCGCATGCACCCGCCGCGTGCGCTGGCCCGCACCGAGATCCCCGGTGACGGCATCGACGGCAGACTGGTGATCCTCGTCGACGACGTGCTCTTCTCCGGCCGCACCATCCGCGCCGCCCTCGACGCCCTGAACGACATCGGGCGCCCCCGCGCGGTCCAGCTCGCGGTCCTCGTCGACCGCGGCCACCGCGAACTGCCCATCCGCGCCGACTACGTCGGCAAGAACCTCCCCACGTCGCTGCGGGAGACGGTCAAGGTCCTGCTCGCCGAGGAGGACGGTCGCGACACCGTGCTGCTCGGCGCGAAGCAGACCTCCTAGCCGGCCGAGGGGCCGCGCCGCCGCGGTGCGCCCACGCCTGCCCGCAATCTCCCCATATGTGAACTGCCTTACGGAGCCTGACAGATGCAGCGTCATCTCATCTCGGCCGCCGACCTCACCCGCGACGACGCCGTCCTGATCCTCGACACCGCCGAGGAGATGGCCCGGGTCGCCGACCGGCCGATCAAGAAGCTGCCGACCCTGCGCGGCCGCACCGTCGTCAACCTCTTCTTCGAGGACTCGACCCGGACCCGGATCTCCTTCGAGGCCGCCGAGAAGCGCCTCTCCGCCGACGTCATCAACTTCACCGCCAAGGGGTCCAGCGTCTCCAAGGGCGAGTCCCTGAAGGACACCGCCCAGACCCTGGAGGCGATGGGCGTCGACGCCGTCGTCATCCGGCACGGCGCCTCCGGAGCGCCCTACCGGCTCGCCAACTCCGGCTGGATCGACGCGGCCGTCATCAACGCCGGCGACGGCACCCACCAGCACCCCACCCAGGCCCTCCTGGACGCCTTCACCATGCGCCGCCGCCTGGTCGGCCGGGACGCCGGGATAGGGCAGGACCTGGCCGGCAAGCGCATCACCATCGTCGGCGACGTCCTGCACAGCCGCGTCGCCCGCTCCAACGTCGACCTGCTGCACACCCTCGGCGCCGAGGTCACCCTGGTCGCCCCGCCCACCCTGGTGCCGGTCGGCGTCGAGAACTGGCCCTGCGAGGTGTCGTACGACCTCGACGCGGTCCTCCCCAAGTCCGACGCCGTGATGATGCTCCGCGTCCAGCGCGAGCGCATGAACGCCGCGTTCTTCCCGACCGAGCGCGAGTACTCGCGCCGCTACGGCCTCGACGGCGAGCGCATGGCGAAGACGCCCGAGCACGCCATCGTGATGCACCCCGGCCCGATGGTCCGCGGCATGGAGATCACCGCCGAGGTCGCCGACTCCGAGCGCTGCACCGTAGTCGAGCAGGTGGCGAACGGAGTCTCCATCCGGATGGCCGTTCTGTACCTCCTGCTCGGCGGCAACGAACCCGCCGTCAGCCACGCCCGCACCACCGAGGAGAAGTAAGACCCATGAGCAAGATCCTTATCCGTGGTGCGAAGGTGCTCGGCGGTGAGCCGCAGGACGTCCTGATCGACGGCGAGACGATCGAGGCGGTCGGCTCCGGGCTGTCCGCGGAGGGCGCGGACGTCGTCGAGGCCGCCGGCAAGGTGCTGCTGCCGGGCCTGGTCGACCTGCACACCCACCTGCGCGAACCCGGCCGCGAGGACTCCGAGACGGTCCTCACCGGCACCCGCGCGGCGGCCGGCGGCGGCTACACGGCCGTGTTCGCCATGGCCAACACCTTCCCGGTCGCCGACACCGCCGGCGTCGTCGAGCAGGTCTACCGGCTCGGCCAGGAGCACGGCTACTGCGACGTCCAGCCGATCGGCGCCGTCACCGTCGGCCTGGAGGGCAAGAAGCTCGCCGAGCTGGGCGCGATGCACGAGTCGGCCGCCGGGGTCACCGTCTTCTCCGACGACGGCAAGTGCGTGGACGACGCCGTGATCATGCGCCGTGCCCTGGAGTACGTGAAGGCCTTCGGCGGGGTCGTCGCCCAGCACGCGCAGGAGCCCCGGCTGACCGAGGGCGCCCAGATGAACGAGGGCGTGGTCTCCGCCGAGCTGGGGCTCGGGGGCTGGCCCGCGGTGGCCGAGGAATCGATCATCGCCCGGGACGTCCTGCTCGCCGAGCACGTCGGCTCCCGGGTCCACATCTGCCACCTCTCCACCGCCGGCTCCGTCGAGATCGTCCGCTGGGCCAAGTCCCGGGGCATCGACGTCACCGCCGAGGTCACCCCGCACCACCTGCTCCTCACCGACGAACTGGTGCGGTCGTACAACCCGGTCTACAAGGTCAACCCGCCGCTGCGCACCGAGCGGGACGTCCTCGCCCTGCGCGAGGCCCTCGCGGACGGCACGATCGACATCGTCGCCACCGACCACGCCCCGCACCCGCACGAGGACAAGGACTGCGAGTGGGCCGCCGCCGCGATGGGGATGGTGGGCCTGGAGACCGCGTTGTCGGTGGTCCAGGAGACCATGGTGGACACGGGCCTGCTGACCTGGGCCGGCGTCGCCGACCGCATGTCCTTCAAGCCCGCGCGGATCGGACAGGCCGCCGGTCACGGCCGTCCCGTCTCGGCTGGTGAGCCCGCCAACCTCACCCTCGTCGACACGGAATACCGTGGCCTGGTGGACCCCGCGGGCTTCGCCTCGCGCAGCCGCAACACCCCGTACGAGGGACGCGAGCTGCCGGGCCGTGTCACCCACACGTGGCTGCGGGGCAAGGCGACGCTCGTGGACGGGAAGCTGACGTGACACCTCTGATCCTGCTGGCCGACGAGAAGAAGTCGGCCGCGGTCACCGACTGGTCCGCCCGCATCGGCTGGCTCGTGGGCCTCGCCCTCTTCGTCGCGCTCGTCTACTGGCTGATGCGCGAGGGCTGGAAGTGGCGCGGCACCCTCCAGGGCGACCTCCCGGAGCTGCCCAGCGCGCCGGACGACCCCGGTGCCGTGAGACTGACGATGAGCGGCCGCTACCACGGCTCCACCACCGCCGGGCAGTGGCTGGACCGCATCGTGGCCCGCGGCCTCGGCTCCCGCAGCCGGGCCGAGCTCACGCTGACCGACGCGGGACTGCAGGTCGTACGCCCCGGCGCGACCGACTTCTTCATCCCCGCCGACGCGCTCCGCGAGGCCCTGCTCGGCAAGGGCATCGCGGGCAAGGTCCTCACCGAGGGCGGACTCCTCGTGGTGACCTGGGCGCACGGCGGCAAACTGATCGACTCCGGTTTCCGCTCGGACCACGCGGCCGAGCACACCGAGTGGGTCGACGCCATCAACTCCATGATCAAGACACCCAGCACGGAAGGCGCCGAACGATGACGACCTCCACAAGGGGAGCCGGCAAGGTTCCCGCGGTACTCGTCCTGGAGGACGGCCGGGTCTTCCGCGGCCGCGCCTACGGGGCCGTGGGGGAGACCTTCGGCGAGGCCGTGTTCTCCACCGGCATGACCGGCTACCAGGAGACCCTCACCGACCCGTCCTACGACCGCCAGATCGTGGTCGCCACCGCCCCGCAGATCGGCAACACGGGGTGGAACGACGAGGACGACGAGTCCAGCCGCATCTGGGTCTCCGGCTACGTGGTGCGCGACCCCGCGCGCGTGCCCTCCAACTGGCGCGCCAAGCGTTCGCTGGACGAGGAACTGGTCGCGCAGGGCGTGGTCGGCATCTCCGGGATCGACACCCGCGCCCTCACCCGCCACCTGCGCGAGCGCGGCTCCATGCGCGCAGGCGTCTTCTCGGGCGAGGCGATCGCCTCCGACCCCGAGCTCCTCGCGCGCGTGCAGGCCCAGCCGCACATGAAGGGCGCCTCGCTGTACGAGGAGGTCGCCACCAAGGAGGCCTACGTCGTCCCCGCGGTCGGCGTGAAGCGGTTCACCGTCGCCGCCGTCGACCTCGGCATCAAGGGCATGACCCCGCAGCGGATGGCCGAGCGCGGCATCGAGGTGCACGTGCTGCCCGCGACCGCCACCGAGGACGACGTGTACGCCGTCTCCCCGGACGGTGTGTTCTTCTCCAACGGCCCCGGCGACCCGGCCACGGCCGACGGCCCGGTGGCCCTGATGAGCGCCGTCCTGGAGCGGAAGACCCCGCTCTTCGGCATCTGCTTCGGCAACCAGATCCTCGGCCGCGCGCTCGGCTTCGGCACCTACAAGCTGAAGTACGGCCACCGGGGCATCAACCAGCCGGTGCAGGACCGTACGACCGGCAAGGTCGAGGTCACCGCCCACAACCACGGCTTCGCCGTGGACGCGCCGCTCGACAAGGTCAGCGAGACGAGGTTCGGCCGCGCCGAGGTCTCGCACGTCTGCCTGAACGACGACGTCGTGGAGGGGCTGCACCTGCTCGACCAGCCGGCCTTCTCCGTCCAGTACCACCCCGAAGCGGCAGCCGGCCCGCACGACGCCGCCTACCTGTTCGACCGCTTCGTTTCCCTGATGGAGGGCCAGCGTGCCTAAGCGCACCGATATCCAGTCCGTCCTGGTCATCGGCTCCGGCCCGATCGTCATCGGCCAGGCCGCCGAGTTCGACTACTCCGGCACCCAGGCCTGCCGCGTGCTGCGCGCCGAGGGCCTCAGGGTCGTCCTGGTCAACTCCAACCCGGCGACGATCATGACCGACCCGGAGATCGCCGACGCGACCTACGTCGAGCCGATCACCCCGGAGTTCGTCGAGAAGATCATCGCCAAGGAGCGCCCCGACGCCCTGCTGCCCACCCTGGGCGGCCAGACGGCCCTGAACACCGCGATCTCGCTCGACGAGAACGGTGTCCTGGCCAAGTACGGCGTCGAGCTGATCGGCGCCAACGTCGAAGCCATCAACAAGGGCGAGGACCGCGACCTCTTCAAGGGGGTCGTGGAAGAGGTCCGCAAGAAGATCGGGTACGGCGAGTCCGCCCGCTCGGTCATCTGCCACTCCATGGACGAGGTCCTCGCCGGTGTGGAGGAGCTCGGCGGCTACCCGGTCGTCGTCCGCCCCTCCTTCACCATGGGCGGCGCCGGCTCCGGTTTCGCCCACGACGAGGCGGAGCTGCGCCGCATCGCCGGCCAGGGCCTGACCCTCTCCCCGACCACCGAGGTGCTCCTGGAGGAGTCCATCCTCGGCTGGAAGGAGTACGAGCTGGAGCTGATGCGCGACAAGCACGACAACGTCGTGGTCGTCTGCTCCATCGAGAACTTCGACCCCATGGGCGTGCACACCGGCG
Source organism: Streptomyces sp. NPDC086519 (assembly GCF_040686075.1). NCBI lineage: Bacteria > Bacillati > Actinomycetota > Actinomycetes > Kitasatosporales > Streptomycetaceae > Streptomyces > Streptomyces sp. NPDC086519. Next base: position 147,879 of record NZ_JBFBJL010000001.1, on the reverse strand, counting down.
ACTCGATCACCGTCGCGCCCGCGATGACGCTGACCGACCGCGAGTACCAGATCCTGCGCGACATCGGCATCGCCGTCATCCGCGAGGTGGGCGTGGACACCGGCGGCTGCAACATCCAGTTCGCGGTCAACCCCGAGGACGGCCGGGTCATCGTCATCGAGATGAACCCGCGCGTGTCGCGGTCCTCGGCGCTCGCCTCCAAGGCGACCGGCTTCCCGATCGCGAAGATCGCGGCGAAGCTGGCCGTCGGCTACACCCTCGACGAAATCCCCAACGACATCACGCAGGAGACCCCGGCCTCCTTCGAGCCCACGCTCGACTACGTGGTCGTCAAGGCTCCGCGTTTCGCGTTCGAGAAGTTCCCGCAGGCCGACTCCACGCTGACCACCACCATGAAGTCGGTCGGCGAGGCGATGGCCATCGGCCGCAACTTCCCCGAGGCCTTCCAGAAGGCGCTGCGCTCGCTGGAGAAGAAGGGCAGCCAGTTCACCTTCGTCGGCGAGCCCGGCGACAAGCAGGCGCTGCTGCACGAGGCGGTACGGCCCACCGACGGCCGGATCAACACCGTCATGCAGGCCATCCGCGCGGGCGCCACCCCCGAGGAGGTCTTCGAGTTCACGAAGATCGACCCGTGGTTCGTGGACCAGCTCTTCCTGATCAAGGAGATCGCCGACGAGCTGGCCGAGGCGCCGGAGCTGACTGCCGGCCTGCTCGCCGACGCCAAGCGGCACGGTTTCTCCGACCAGCAGATCGGCGAGATCCGCGGGCTGCGCGAGGACGTGGTGCGCGAGGTCCGGCACGCGCTGGGCGTGCGCCCGGTCTACAAGACGGTCGACACCTGCGCCGCCGAGTTCGCCGCCAGGACGCCGTACTTCTACTCCTCCTACGACGAGGAGACCGAGGTCGCGCCGCGCGAGAAGCCGGCCGTCATCATCCTGGGCTCCGGTCCCAACCGCATCGGCCAGGGCATCGAGTTCGACTACTCGTGCGTGCACGCGTCCTTCGCGCTGAGCGACGCGGGCTACGAGACGGTGATGGTCAACTGCAACCCGGAGACCGTCTCCACCGACTACGACACCTCCGACCGGCTCTACTTCGAGCCGCTGACGCTGGAGGACGTGCTGGAGATCGTGCACGCCGAGCGGCAGGCGGGTCCGGTCGCCGGTGTGGTGGTCCAGCTGGGCGGCCAGACCCCGCTGGGCCTGTCGCAGGCGCTGAAGGACAACGGCGTGCCGATCGTCGGCACCTCCCCGGAGGCCATCCACGCGGCCGAGGACCGGGGCGCCTTCGGGCGCGTGCTGGCCGAGGCGGGCCTGCCGGCCCCCAAGCACGGCACGGCGACCACCTTCGCCGAGGCCAAGGCCATCGCCGACGAGATCGGCTACCCGGTGCTCGTGCGGCCCTCGTACGTCCTCGGCGGCCGCGGCATGGAGATCGTCTACGACGAGACCCGCCTCGCCACCTACATCGCCGAGTCCACCGAGATCAGCCCCTCCCGGCCGGTCCTGGTCGACCGGTTCCTGGACGACGCCATCGAGATCGACGTCGACGCCCTCTACGACGGCGAGGAGCTGTACCTCGGCGGCGTCATGGAGCACATCGAGGAGGCCGGCATCCACTCCGGCGACTCGGCGTGCGCCCTGCCCCCGATCACGCTCGGCGGCTTCGACATCAAGCGGCTGCGCGCCTCCACCGAGGCCATCGCGCGCGGGGTCGGCGTACGCGGTCTGATCAACATCCAGTTCGCGATGGCCGGGGACATCCTGTACGTCCTCGAGGCCAACCCGCGCGCGTCCCGCACGGTTCCCTTCACCTCGAAGGCGACCGCGGTGCCGCTGGCCAAGGCCGCCGCCCGGATCTCGTTGGGCGCGACCGTCGCCGAACTGCGCGCCGAAGGGCTGCTGCCGGCCCACGGCGACGGCGGCGAGCTGCCGTTCGACGCGCCGATCTCCGTCAAGGAAGCGGTCATGCCGTGGTCGCGGTTCCGTGACATCCAGGGCCGCGGCGTGGACACGGTCCTCGGCCCGGAGATGCGCTCCACCGGCGAGGTCATGGGCATCGACTCCGTCTTCGGCACGGCGTACGCCAAGTCGCAGGCCGGGGCGTACGGGCCGCTGCCCACCAAGGGACGCGCGTTCATCTCCGTCGCCAACCGCGACAAGCGCTCGATGATCTTCCCGGCGCGCGAGCTGGTCGCCCACGGCTTCGAGCTGCTGGCCACCTCCGGCACGGCCGAGGTGCTCAAGCGCAACGGCATCAACGCGACCGTGGTGCGCAAGCAGTCGGAGGGGACCGGCCCCAACGGCGAGAAGACGATCGTGCAGCTCGTCCACGACGGCGAGGTGGACCTCATCGTCAACACGCCGTACGGGACCGGGGGTCGTCTGGACGGGTACGAGATCCGGACGGCCGCGGTGGCGCGGTCGGTGCCGTGTCTGACGACCGTGCAGGCGCTGGCGGCGGCCGTGCAGGGGATCGACGCGCTGAACCACGGGGACGTGGGGGTGCGGTCGCTCCAGGAGCATGCGGAGCGGTTGACGGCCTTGCGGGACTGACAGGCCGTACTTCGGCCGCGGGCCGGCCGTGGCTGGTCGCGCCCACGCGGCGGAGCCGCACCTTGACAACTGCCCCGCGCCCCTGACGAGGCGCGTTGCCCAGCCGTCTATGAGGGGGCACCGGAAAACGGTGTCCCCCTCTTCATGAGGACACGATGTACAAGATCTTCTTCAACCTCGTTTTCAAGCGGATGGATCCGGAGCGGGCCCACCACCTCGCCTTCCGCTGGATCCGGCTCGCCGCCCGGATTCCCGTGCTGCGCACGTTCGTCGCCGCCGCGCTCGCCCCCCGCTACAGGGAACTGCGCACCGAGGCCTTCGGGCTGCGGATGCACGGGCCCTTCGGGCTCGCCGCCGGGTTCGACAAGAACGCGGTGGCGATCGACGGGATGTCGATGCTCGGGTTCGATCACGTCGAGATCGGGACCGTGACCGGGGAGGCACAGCCCGGCAACCCCAAGAAGCGGCTGTTCCGGCTGGTCGCCGACCGTGCGCTGATCAACCGCATGGGTTTCAACAACGACGGCTCGCTCACCGTCGCCGCCCGGCTCGCGACCCGTGAGCCCGTGTTCCGGACGGTCGTGGGCGTCAACATCGGCAAGACCAAGGCCGTACCGGAGGCCGAGGCCGTCGCCGACTACGTGAAGTCCGCGGAGCGGCTCGCCCCGTACGCCGACTACCTGGTCGTCAACGTGTCGTCCCCGAACACCCCGGGGCTGCGCAGTCTCCAGGCCGTCGACCAGCTGCGCCCGCTCCTGACCGCCGTGCGCGAGGCCGCCGACCGCGTGGCGGCGAACCGCCGGGTGCCGCTGCTGGTGAAGATCGCGCCGGACCTCGCCGACGAGGACGTGGACGCCGTCGCGGATCTGGCCGTCGAACTCGGTCTCGACGGGATCATCGCGACCAACACCACCATCGCGCGCGACGGGCTCGGGCTGCGGTCGGACCCCGCGCTGGTGAAGGAGGCCGGCGGGCTGTCCGGGGCGCCGCTCAAGGCGCGCTCCCTCGAGGTGCTGCGGCGGCTGTACGCGCGCGTGGGCGACCGGATCACCCTGGTGGGCGTCGGGGGCGTCGAGAACGCCGAGGACGCCTGGCAGCGCATCCTGGCCGGTGCCACGCTGGTCCAGGGCTACAGCGCCTTCGTCTACGAGGGGCCCTTCTGGGGCCGCGCCGTCCACAAGGGCCTCGCGGCGCGCCTGCGCACCAGCCCGTACTCCACCCTCGCCGACGCGGTCGGCGCCGATGTGAGGAAGCCCGTATGAGCCAGCGCATGAGCCCCTTGGAGCCCTTCGGCGCGCGGCTGCGCCGCGCGATGGACGAGCGCGGCCCGCTGTGCGTCGGTATCGACCCGCACGCCTCGCTGCTCTCCGAGTGGGGTCTGAACGACGACGTGGCGGGCCTGGAGCGGTTCAGCCGTGGCGTTGTCGAGGCGGTGGCCGACCGGGTCGCCGTGATGAAGCCGCAGAGCGCGTTCTTCGAGCGGTTCGGCTCGCGCGGGGTCGCCGTCCTCGAGCGGGTGGTGCGGGAGGCGCGGGCGGCCGGGACGCTGGTCGTGATGGACGCCAAGCGCGGTGACATCGGCTCGACCATGGCCGGGTACGCGGAGGCCTATCTGCACAAGGACGCCCCGCTGTTCTCGGACGCCCTGACCGTCTCCCCGTACCTGGGCTACGGCTCGCTCAGCCCGGCCGTCGCGCTGGCCCGGGAGAGCGGGGCCGGCCTGTTCGTGCTGGCGCTGACCTCCAACCCGGAGGGCCCCGAGGTGCAGCACGCGGTGCGCGCCGACGGCCGTACGGTCGGCGCCACCATGCTGGCCCACCTGGCCGCGGAGAACGCGGGGGAGGAGCCGCTGGGTTCCTTCGGCGCCGTCGTCGGCGCCACGGTCGGCGACCTGTCGTCGTACGACCTCGCCATCAACGGCCCGCTCCTCGCGCCGGGCGTGGGCGCGCAGGGGGCGACGGCGGCCGACCTCCCCACGGTCTTCGGGTCCGCGGTGCGCAACGTGGTTCCAAACGTGAGCCGAGGTGTTTTGCGTCACGGTCCGGATGTGACGGCCCTGCGGGCGGCCGCGGAGCGGTTCGCGGGCGAGATCCGGGATGTCGTCGCAGGTCGGTGAGGGCTCCGACGAGACCTTGACGGCTGCTGCGAGGAGCACTTCGGCGGCGGCCCGAGTGTGAATACATCCTCAAATCCGGGGCAGTATGTCTGAAATGTCCGGCCTGACGGAGGCTGACCAGGACTTTTCCGCTGTTCTCGCTGACTCCGGCGGACTTGCCCGCTAGTCTCCGAGCAGAGTCAACGGGCAAGCGTGTTGCTCGTAGCTCCCCAGGTGTGGGGCGACTAGGTTCCTCACCGGTCCGTATCCGACAGTTCGACATCCGAGGTGACGTAGGCGTGGCTCTTCCGCCCCTTACCCCTGAACAGCGCGCAGCCGCGCTCGAAAAGGCCGCCGCGGCTCGCCGGGAGCGGGCCGAGGTCAAGAATCGACTCAAGCACTCCGGCGCCTCTCTTCACGAGGTCATCAAGCAGGGCCAGGAAAACGACGTCATCGGCAAGATGAAGGTCTCCGCCCTGCTCGAGTCCCTGCCGGGCGTGGGCAAGGTCCGCGCCAAGCAGATCATGGAGCGACTCGGGATCTCCGAGAGCCGCCGCGTGCGTGGCCTCGGGTCCAACCAGATCGCCTCCCTGGAGCGCGAGTTCGGCAGCACCGGCTCCTGATCGCCGGGCTGCCCGGGACACCCGTCCCGGGCAGCCCGCGATTGCTGGAATAATCGCTGCATGGCTGCAACATTCCGGGGGACGACCCCCGAGCCCCCGGACGCACGTCCGCGGCTGACCGTGCTCTCCGGCCCCTCCGGGGTCGGCAAGAGCACGGTCGTCGCCCATATGCGCAAGGAGCACCCCGAGGTCTGGCTCTCGGTGTCGGCGACCACCCGCAGGCCCCGCCCGGGCGAGAAGCACGGAGTGCACTACTTCTTCGTCTCCGACGAGGAGATGGACAAGCTGATCGCCAACGGTGAGCTCCTGGAGTGGGCCGAATTCGCCGGCAACCGCTACGGCACCCCGCGCGCCGCGGTGCTGGAGCACCTCGAAGGCGGCGTGCCGGTCCTCCTGGAGATCGACCTCCAGGGAGCCCGGCAGGTCCGCGAGACCATGCCGGAGGGCCGGCTGGTGTTCCTGGCCCCGCCCTCCTGGGAGGAACTGGTGCGCAGGCTCACCGGACGCGGCACCGAGGCGCCCGAGGTCATCGAGCGCCGACTGGACGCGGCCAAGATCGAACTCGCGGCGGAGCCGGAGTTCGACGAGACGCTGGTCAACACCTCTGTCGAGGACGTGGCGCGGGAGCTGCTAGCCTTGATGGACGTTGTGTGATCGTCAATGACCATGCACACTGAATCTTTCCCATCCATCGGAAGGTAGAGCGTGTCCTCTTCCATCACCACGCCCGAGGGCATCATCAACCCGCCGATCGACGAGCTCCTCGAAGCCACCGACTCGAAGTACAGCCTGGTGATCTACGCGGCCAAGCGAGCCCGCCAGATCAACGCGTACTACTCGCAGCTCGGCGAGGGCCTCCTTGAGTACGTCGGTCCGCTCGTCGACACCCATGTCCACGAGAAGCCGCTCTCCATCGCCCTGCGCGAGATCAACGCGGGTCTGCTGACCTCCGAGGCCGTCGAAGGCCCGGCGCAGTAGTACTTTCGCACTGCAGTTGACTTATCCACAGGCCCGGCAGCCGACTGTCGGGCCTGTGGTGTGTGATGGCGTCATGGAATCGACGAGTGGAGGCCCGGTGGACAAGCCGAAGGTCGTACTGGGGGTCAGCGGCGGCATCGCCGCGTACAAGGCCTGTGAGCTGCTGAGAAGGTTCACGGAGTCGGGCCATGACGTCCGGGTGGTCCCCACCGCCTCCGCGCTGCACTTCGTCGGCGCCGCGACCTGGTCCGCCCTCTCCGGCAACCCCGTCTCCACCGAGGTCTGGGACCACGTCGAAGAGGTCCCGCACGTCCGGATCGGACAGCACGCCGACCTGGTCGTCGTCGCCCCCGCCACTGCCGACATGCTCGCCAAGGCGGCCCACGGCCTCGCCGACGACCTGCTCACCAACACCCTCCTCACGGCCCGCTGCCCGGTCGTCTTCGCCCCCGCGATGCACACCGAGATGTGGGAGCACCCGGCCACCCAGGAGAACGTGGCCACGCTGCGCCGCCGCGGCGCCGTCGTGATCGAACCGGCGGTCGGCCGCCTCACCGGCGTCGACACCGGCAAGGGCCGGCTGCCCGACCCCGCGGAGATCTTCGAGGCCTGCCGCCGCGTCCTCGCCCGGGGAGTGCGGGAGCCCGACCTGGCCGGCCGCCATGTCGTCGTCTCCGCCGGCGGCACCCGCGAGCCCCTCGACCCCGTCCGCTTCCTGGGCAACCGCTCCTCCGGCAAGCAGGGCTACGCCCTCGCCCGCACGGCCGCCGCCCGGGGCGCCCGGGTGACGCTGGTCGCAGCGAACACCGCAGGCCTGCCGGACCCGGCCGGTGTGGACGTCGTCCCGGTCGGTACGGCCGTACAGCTGCGCGAGGCGGTGCTGAAGGCGGCCGCCGACGCCGACGCCGTGGTGATGGCCGCCGCCGTCGCCGACTTCCGTCCCGCCGTCTACGCGGCCGGGAAGATCAAGAAGAAGGACGGGCAGGACCCGGAGCCGATCGTCCTGGTGCGAAATCCGGACATCCTCGCGGAGATCTCGGCCGACCGGGCGCGGTCCGGACAGGTGATCGTCGGCTTCGCCGCCGAGACCGACGACGTCCTCGCCAACGGCCGGACCAAGCTGGCCCGCAAGGGCTGCGACCTGCTCGTGGTGAACGAGGTGGGAGAGCGCAAGACCTTCGGCTCCGAGGAGAACGAGGCCGTGGTGCTCGGCGCCGACGGCAGCGAGACACCGGTGCCGCACGGGCCGAAGGAGGCTCTCGCCGACACCGTGTGGGATCTTGTGACAGCCCGTTTGGGTTGACTCGTTTCAGCCATATGTCAACTCTCCCGGGTGCGACATTCCGGTGCGGTGACTCTGGTCAAGGCCGCCGGCCATTGGGCAGAATGCCCGTGCCGCAGGTCACAGCACTCCCGAGTGTCGAGACACGTGGGCCGGCGGCCGAGTGCGACCGATAAACTGTCCTCGGACGATGCCCGGGTGCAGCCACCGTGTCGTCCGCCAATGATCAGCCAGCAGCCGCTGCAACCCCAGGGAGCGTTGTGTCCCGTCGCCTGTTCACCTCGGAGTCCGTGACCGAGGGCCACCCCGACAAGATCGCTGACCAGATCAGCGACACCATTCTCGACGCGCTTCTGCGTGAGGACCCGACCTCCCGGGTCGCTGTCGAGACGCTGATCACCACCGGCCTGGTGCACGTGGCCGGCGAGGTCACGACCAAGACGTACGCGGACATCGCGACGCTGGTCCGCAACAAGATCCTTGAGATCGGCTACGACTCCTCGAAGAAGGGCTTCGACGGCGCCTCCTGCGGCGTCTCGGTGTCGATCGGCGCGCAGTCCCCGGACATCGCCCAGGGCGTGGACACGGCGTACGAGAAGCGGGTCGAGGGCGCCGCGGGTGGGGAATCCGACGAGCTCGACAAGCAGGGCGCCGGCGACCAGGGCCTGATGTTCGGCTACGCGACGGACGAGACGCCGACGCTGATGCCGCTCCCGATCTTCCTGGCGCACCGCCTCTCCAAGCGCCTCTCCGAGGTCCGCAAGAACGGCACCATCCCCTACCTGCGCCCCGACGGCAAGACGCAGGTCACCATCGAGTACGACGGCGACAAGGCCGTCCGCCTCGACACGGTCGTGGTCTCCAGCCAGCACGCCTCCGACATCGACCTGGAGTCGCTGCTCGCCCCCGACATCCGCGAGTTCGTCGTGGAGCCCGAGCTGAAGGCCCTCCTGGACGACGGCATCAAGCTGGACACCGAGAACTACCGCCTCCTGGTCAACCCGACCGGCCGTTTCGAGATCGGCGGCCCGATGGGCGACGCCGGCCTGACCGGCCGCAAGATCATCATCGACACCTACGGCGGCATGGCCCGCCACGGCGGCGGTGCCTTCTCCGGCAAGGACCCGTCCAAGGTCGACCGCTCGGCCGCCTACGCCATGCGCTGGGTCGCCAAGAACGTCGTCGCGGCCGGCCTGGCCGCCCGCTGCGAGGTCCAGGTCGCCTACGCGATCGGCAAGGCCGAGCCCGTCGGCCTCTTCGTCGAGACCTTCGGCACCGCCAAGATCGACCACGAGAAGATCGAGAAGGCCATCGACGAGGTCTTCGACCTGCGCCCGGCCGCCATCATCCGCGACCTCGACCTGCTCCGCCCGATCTACGCCCAGACCGCCGCGTACGGCCACTTCGGCCGCGAGCTGCCCGACTTCACCTGGGAGCGCACGGACCGCGTGGACGCGCTGCGCACGGCCGCGGGCCTGTAACCCCGAAGCCACCTCGACCAGGGCCCGGTCTCCCCGCGGGGGAGCCGGGCCCTGGTCGCGTCCCGGGCCCGCGGGAATCGGTCGGCCGCCGGAGGGGGTGATCGCTGCCGTGGGGCCTCCCGGTGCGGTGGCTGCGGATGATCGGTGCCGTCCGGTGTGCAGGACCGGTATGGCCGAGTGGCCGAGGCAGAAGAACGCCGTGCGGTGTTCCGTGCCGGAGTGAACTCGGGCGGCGCCGGTTGTCAGAGGCGTTTGGTAAGAATGCAAGGGTGAGCAGCGAGAACGGGCAGGGGGGCGGGGGCGCCGGAGGGGCGCCGCCGGAGCAGCTCGCGCTCATTCGGGAGAGCGTGCGGGGGGCCAAGGTGCCCCGTGCCAAGCCGCGGACCTGGCGGGGGGCCGCGCTGGCCGAGCGGTTGCCGGTCGCGCGGGTGCTCGTGGACAAGGGCGTGCTCCATCTCGACCGCTATTTCGACTACGCGGTCCCCGCCGAGCTGGACGCCGACGCGCAGCCGGGGGTGCGGGTGCGGGTGCGGTTCGGGGCCGGCCGGCACCGGGTGCGGGACGGGCGCCGGGAGGGCGGGGGGCTCATCGACGGGTTCCTCATCGAGCGGCTCGCCGAGTCCGACTACTCGGGGCCGCTGGCCGCGCTGGCCCAGGTCGTGTCGCCCGAGCCGGTGCTGAGCGAGGAGCTGCTGCGGCTCGCACGGGCGGTCGCCGACCGGTACGCGGGGAGCCTCGCGGATGTGTTGCAGCTGGCCGTGCCGCCGCGCAGCGCGCGGGCCGAGAAACGGCCGTCTCCCGAGCCGCTGCCGCCCCCGCCCGTCCCGGGCGCCGGAAGCTGGTCGCGGTACGAGCACGGGGCCGCCTTCGTCGAGGCGCTGGCCTCCGGCGGCGCGCCGCGTGCGGTGTGGAACGCCCTGCCCGGCCCCGGGTGGAGCGAGGAGATCGCCCGGGCCGTCGCCGCCACGCTCGCCTCGGGACGCGGCGCGCTCGTCGTCGTACCGGACGGGCGGGCCGCCGCGCGGGTCGATGCCGCGCTGACCGAGGTGCTGGGCGAAGGACGGCATGCGCTGCTCACGGCCGACGCCGGGCCCGAGAAGCGGTACGCGCAGTGGCTCGCCGTCAGCCGCGGTTCGGTGCGGGCGGTGGTGGGGACCCGGGCGGCCATGTTCGCGCCCGTGCGGGATCTCGGGCTCGTCGCGATCTGGGACGACGGCGACGACAGCCACAGCGAGCAGCACGCGCCGCAGCCGCATGCGCGGGACGTGCTGCTGTTGCGCGCCGCGCTGGACAAGTGCGGTTTTCTGCTGGGGAGTTGGAGCTGCACGGTGGAGGCCGCGCAGCTCGTGGCGAACGGCTGGGCACGGCCGTTGGCGGCGGGTCGGGAAGAGGTGCGGCGGGCCGCGCCCCTGGTGCGGACGGTGGGAGACGGAGACCTGGCGCGGGACGAGGCGGCGCGGGCCGCGCGGCTGCCGACGCTCGCCTGGCAGGCGGTCCGGGACGGACTCCGGCACGGGCCCGTGCTGGTGCAGGTGCCTCGGCGGGGGTATGTGCCCCGGATGGCCTGCGCCCAGTGCCGGGCGCCGGCGCGTTGCCGGCACTGCGCCGGTCCCCTGGAGGCGCGGGGCGCCGGGGCGCTGGGGTGCGGGTGGTGCGGGCGCGAGGAGGGCGACTGGCGCTGCCCCGAGTGCGGTGGCTTCCGGCTGCGCGCCCAGGTGGTCGGGGCCCGGCGGACCGCCGAGGAGCTGGGGCGGGCGTTTCCCGCCGTACCCGTTCGGACCTCGGGTCGTGAGCAGGTGCTGGACACCGTGCCGGGGACGCCCGCGCTGGTCGTGAGTACACCGGGTGCGGAGCCGGTTGCCGAGGGGGGGTACGCGGCGGCCCTGCTGCTGGACGGGTGGGCCATGCTCGGGCGGCCGGATCTGCGGGCCGGTGAGGACGCGCTGCGCCGGTGGATCGCGGCCGGGGCGCTGGTGCGGCCGCAGGCGGACGGCGGGACCGTGGTCGTCGTCGCGGAGCCCACCCTGCGGCCCGTGCAGGCGCTGGTTCGGTGGGACCCCGTCGGGCACGCGGTGCGGGAGCTGGCCGAGCGGGCGGAGCTCGGGTTTCCGCCGGTGTCGCGGATGGCGGCGGTCTCGGGGACGGCGGAGGCGCTCGCCGAGTTCCTCGGTACGGCCGAACTTCCTCCGGACGCGGAGGTGTTGGGGCCGGTGCCGGTCCCCGTGGTGCGGGCCGGGGCGCCTCGGCGGGCGGGGGCGCCGCCGCCGGGGGAGCACTGGGAGCGGGCGCTGGTACGGGTGCCGCCGGGGAGTGGGGCGGCGCTCGCCGCCGCGCTGAAGTCGGCTCAGGCCGCGCGGATGGCGCGGGGGAGTGGGAGCGGCGGCGCGGGTGGCGGCGGGGAGGCGGTCCGGGTGCGGATCGACCCGCCGGACATCGGGTGACCTGGCCGGCGGCTGCCCTCCCGGATGCTTGCCGGGAGGGCAGGGGCGGACGGGGCAGCCCTTGCGGTCAGCCGTGGCGTGAGTCGGCCGTGGCGTGCGTCGGCCGTCGTGGGTCAGCCGTGCTGTGCGTCGGCCGTCGTAGGTCAGCCGTGGCGTGCGTCAGCTGCCAGGACGTCAGCCGTCAGGACGTCAGCTTTCAGGGACGCGGGGACGCCGGCTGTTCGGGACGTCAGCCGTTGCGGGGGCCGGGGAAGGCGGTTGGCCTGGCCTCGTCGCGGAGGGTGGGGCTGCCGGCGGTCGGCTGGGTCGGCATGGAGCGGGCGGCCGGGACCGTCGGCACGGTGGGGAGGCCGCCGCCCACGTTGATCGTGCGGGTGCCCGACTGTTCCGCGGACCGGTCGGGCTCGGCCGTGGCCGCCGTCTGGGCCGCGGCGCGACGGGCGCCGTAACGGCGGTGCACCGCCTGCTTGGTGACTCCCAGCGCGGAGCCCACCGCGTCCCACGAGAAGCCGAGTGAACGGTCGAAGTCGACGGCGGCCGTGACCAGGGTTTCGACACTGTCCCGGAGTTCCTGGGCGAGACGGACCGTCGGGGCGGGGGCGCGTCCGTAGACGACGAAGCCCGTGGACGGGCCGGAGCGGCGCGGGCGGTAGACGTTGCCCAACTGGGCGGTGAGCGTGCGTAGTGCGTCCACCTGGCGGCGGACCCGCTCGATGTCCCGCACCAGCAAGTGCAGGCTGGCCCGGGCCTGGGCGTCGTGGGTTGCGTGGTCGGCCATGAACAAGCCTCTCGAACCGGCGTTGAAAGGAATGGGCCGCGTAAGCGGCCCGTTGTGGTCAACTCTTCCTTGACAACGCGTGGGCGCTCCGCTGGTCACGGTGTGGGGGCGTGTGGGCATATTCGTACGCCGTGCGGCGCGGGTTGCACCACCCGGGAGTTCACCCACCCGCGCACCACCAGTCCCAGTCGGCAGAGAGGTTGAGCGACCGGCGGGGGTGCTCGCCGTCGCCGGCTTGCCGTGGGGGCCGTGGGGGCCGCGGTGCCGAGCCCTTCGAGCGTCGACTGGCGGATGTTCTCCCGCTCGGTCTCCGCCATCGCGGCGAAGAACGCGAAGCCCCTCAGGAGACTCATACGGTCAGCACCACCTTGCCGACCACCTTGCCGTCCGCCAGGAGTTGATGGGCCCGTGCCGCGCTGTCCATGGGGACGACGCTGTCCACGACCGGCCGGACGCGGCCGTCGGCCACCATGGGCCACAGGTTCGCGCGGACCGCGTCGACGATCTCCGCTTTCTGGCGGTGACTGCGTGACCGAAGGGTCGTGGCCGCCACGGACCCGCGCTTCGCCATCAGTTCGCCGATGCCGAGGGGCGTGGGGGAGACATCGCCCCCGATCATCACGAGGCGTCCGTCGGGAGCCAGGGCGCGGACGTTGCGGGTGAGGTAGGGCGCTCCGACGATGTCGAGAATGACGTCCGCGCCGTGCCCGTGCGTGCCCTCCCAGACCGCGGTGGCGAAGTCCTCCTCGCGGTAATTGATCGCGACGTCGGCTCCGAGTTCGACGCTTCTGGCCACTTTGTGTGGTGTTCCGGCCGTGACCAGAACCCGGGCACCCAGTGCCTTGGCCCACTGGATGGCCAGACTGCCGATGCCGCTGGTGCCGCCGTGGACGAGAAACGTCTCACCCGGCTTCAGTCGGGCCAGCATGGCGATGTTCGAGTAGACCGTACAGGCCGCTTCGGGAAGGGACGCGGCCTCCTCGAAGGAGAGGTTCGCCGGTTTGGGCAGCACCTGGGCCGCAGGGACGGCAACGGCCTGTGCGTAGCCTCCGCCGTTGAGCAGGGCGCAGACCTCATCCCCCACGGCCCAGTCGCCGACGCCCTCACCGACCGCGCTGACGGAGCCCGAGCATTCCAGTCCCAGGAGCGGTGAGTCGTCCGCCGGTACCGGGTACATCCCTTGGCGCTGTAGGAGATCGGCGTTGTTGACGCCGCTGGCCCTGACGTCGACGACGACCTCGCCGGGTCCGGGTTGCGGCGCCTCGACGGTGACCCACTCCAGAACGTCCGGAGGCCCCGGGGTGCGCACCACCACGGCCTTCATCATCCGGTTCATTTCCCTCACCTCACTGATTTGCTTGCTGACCGATGACCGTTCACACGGCGCGTTCGTCCTGTGTCCCGCATGCGCCGGTGGACGAGGTGACCGGCACAGGCCCCGGGTGTTGTCGGTGATCAGGCCTGCGGACGAGATGCAGCAGGCGAGGACGGCAGTCGCGAAGCCGAAGCCGCCGCCCACCCGGTTCACGGCCTCCTCCCGAGGGGCCGCTGCATGACACGTCCGGCGGGCCGAGTGGTGATCACAGTGCCGGCGAGGCCGGTGCCACGGTCACCTTCACGTGCTTCATAAGAGGCTGATCACTCTGCGTGCTGTAGTCGCTGATCGCGCACAGCACGTTCATCTCCGGCATGTAACCGGCCGCGCAGCCCCGTGGAATGTCGTAGGGAACCGCCAGGAAGCCGTCCAGGCGGCGGTTGCTGCCGTCCTTCGCGGTGCTGACGATGTCGACCGGATCGAACTTCCCGATGCCACGCTCCCGCATGTCCTCGGCGTTCATGAAGACGAGAGTGCGCAGGTTCTTGATGCCTCGGTAACGATCGTTGTCGGAGTAGATGGTGGTGTTCCACTGGTCGTGCGACCGGATCGTGGCGAGGGTCAGTGTGCCGTTGACGTTGAGGACGTCGGGCAACCCGGCGTGGGAGAACTCGGCCCGGCCCGACCGGGTGAGGAATATCCGCTCCCGGGCGGGCTGGTGGATGCGGAACCCCAGTGGTCGGCGCACCCGGCGATTGAAGTCATCAAAGCCGTCCAGGACCTGTGCCATGGTGTCCCGGATACGGTCGTAGTCGTCCACGTAGGCCCCCCAGGGGGTGGCACTGTCCGGGAGCGCCGCCTGGGCCATGCCAGCGATGATCGCGGGTTCGGACTTCAACTCGGGTGAGGCGGGCCGCTTCATGCCCACGGAAAGGTGCACCATGCTCATGGCGTCCTCGACGGACACGGACTGCAGACCGCCGCGCTGGTGATCCTTCTCGGTACGTCCGAGACAGGGCAGGATGAGCGCCTGTCGCCCGTGGACAAGGTGGCTGCGATTGAGTTTGGTGCTCACCTGGACCGTCAGGTCGCAGTTGCGCAGTCCGGCGTAGGTGTACGGAGTATCGGGAGCGGCCAGGGCGAAGTTGCCGCCCATCCCGACGAAGACCTTCACCCGCCCGCTGTTCATGGCTTCGATCGTGCCCACGGTGTCCAGCCCGTGGGCACGAGGCGGAGCGAAGTTGCACACTTCCTCCAGACGGTCGAGGAAGGCGGGAGCGGGGCGGTGGTCGATGCCGCAGGTGCGGTTGCCCTGCACATTGCTGTGCCCGCGCACCGGGGACGGGCCGGCACCCTCGCGGCCGATGTTCCCGCGGAGCAGGAGCAGGTTGACGATCTCCCGAACAGTGTCCACACCGTGTTCGTGCTGGGTGAGGCCGAGACACCAGCTGATGATGCAGCGGTCCGCCGCCCGGTAGATGCCGGCCGCCTTGAGGATGTCCTGCTGCGCCACGCCTGACTGCTGTTCGATCGTCTCCCAGGAGGTCTCCTCGCACAGCGCACGGTAGGCCGCACCGCCGTGCGTGTACCGCTCTATGAAGTCGCTGTCCAGGGCCTCAGGGTCCGTCCGTGAGGCTTCCAGCAGGGCCTTCGCCATGCCGCGCAGCAGAGCCATGTCCCCGCCGATACGTGGCTGCAGGTTCAACGTGCTGGTCGGGGTGGCGTGGAAGCGGGCCATCTCGACGAACTCGTGCGGAACGATGGTGTCGCGGGCTGCGGCCTCGACCATCGGATTGACGTGCACGATCTGTGTTCCGCGCCGGTACGCCTCGGCCAGGGCGGTCAACATGCGCGGAGCGTTGGAGGCTGCGTTCACCCCGAAGACGAACAGGGCGTCGGTCGCCTGCCAGTCGTTGATGTCCACGGTGCCCTTACCGGTCCCGATGGACGCCTGAAGCGCCCTGCCGCTGGCCTCGTGACACATGTTGGAGCAGTCCGGCAGGTTGTTGGTGCCCAGCTCCCGGGCCAGCAACTGGTAGAGGAACGTGCCCTCGTTGCTCAGTCGTCCCGAGGTGTAGAAGGATGCCTGATCGGGGTCGTCCAGCGAGCGCAGCGCCTGCCCGACGACGGCGAAGGCGTCGTCCCACGCGATGGGGACGTACCTGTCGCTCGCCTGGTCGTAGACCATCGGCTCGGTGAGCCGACCCTGGTTCTCAAGGTCGAAGTCGGACCACTCCTCGAGCTCCGTCACGGTGTGCGCCGCGAAGAAGTCGCGGTCGACCCGCTTGCGCGTCATCTCCCAGGTGACGTGTTTGATGCCGTTCTCGCAGATGTCGAGGTGCAGACCCTTGCGGTCGTCGGGCCAGGCACATCCCGGGCAGTCGAACCCGCCGTCCTCATGGTTCATGCGCTGGATGGCGCGTGTGCCGGACACCAGGCTGCGCTCCCGCGCGAGGAACTGTCCGACACTCTTCGCCGCGCCCCATCCGGCTGCGGGATGCCGGTAGGGGCTGGACTCCGGAGCCTTCCTCCCGCTCCGGGCTTCTCCGTCTGCGGTCATCGTGTTCCCTCCGTCAACAGTGCACGGGAGTTCCGGCCCGCATCGGGCTCGACAGCCGGGGGAAGGTCATCGCCGTGGATGATCAAAGTGGGACACAGGGCGTGCTCGGCGCATGCGGCGCTGACCGATCCCAGCAGGAGACCCGTGAAACCGCCGTGCCCCCTGCTGCCGAGCACGAGCATCCGGGCCCCGACGCTCTCGGTGAGCAGGACGGCCGTGGCGGCGCCCGCACGAACTATGGTCCGCAGGTCCTTGGGCGGGGCAGCGCCGAACACCTCGTCGCAGCAGTTGGACAGCATGGTGCCGGCCTCGGTGGCGGGGTCCCAGTCATCCGCCACGCCGGTCCAGGAAGGGGGGCTCTGCCACGCTGTCACCACCTCCAGCACCCCTTCCATCGCCGAGGCCATGTAACTGCCCCAGGCCAGGGCCCGCTTGGAGGACGGGGAGCCGTCGACACCCACGACGATCCGCGGGGCCGTGCCTGGTGTCGGCTGGTTCATCGGTGTTCGTCTCCCTTGTGCGCCAGAACGCTGCCGTGCGAGGAGGAAGGGTGCCCGGACGCGGCACCGGTGCGGCACGCGTCGGCGCACACGTCTACCGCGGGGCCGCCCAGGCTGGAAGCGGGCGCCGCGGGGGTGGCCGGGATCCGGGCGGTTGGGCGTCTGAGCGTGCCGGCGAAAGCCAGTGCGGCGAGCAGCATCACTGCTGTGCCGTACTCGCAGGCGGCCCTTGCCACGCCGCTGTACACGACGATCACTCCGGCGACGATCGTCGGCAGACCGAAACCGAGATAGGAAATCAGGTACATGACTGACAGCAACCCCGACCGCTGATGTGGTTCGGCGAGCGGTACGACCGTGCGGACGCCGCCCTGGAAACCGGCTCCGAACCCGACACCGGCCATCGCCGTGCCCACGAAGAACAGCCCGGCGGAGCCGAGCGCGACAGACACCAAGGTGACGGCCACACCCCCGATGAGAGCCAGGGCTCCCACCTGCATGGTGGTGCCGGGAGCGGTGTTCCGTAGCACGAGGACCGTCAGGGCACCGCAAGCCGTCAGGGTGAACAGGGCGAGTCCGCCCAGCAGCGCGCCTTGACCGGGGACGACACGACGGACCAGCGCTGGGCCCAGGGAGCCGTAGAATCCGGCCAGCGCCCAGACGGCCAGCACCACCGCGGCGGCCCTCACCAGCGGACCGTGCGCCTGGGCGGGCACGGTCCAGCTCACACGCAGTGAGCGCAGCGCACCTGGGGTGCGGGCAGCGGTCTCGGCCATCAAGAGCACGCCGACGGCCTGTAGTACATAGATGACCAGAAGGACGTAGTAGACGAGGTGCGTGGGCTGCGGCGCGTAGGTCACCAGGAGCCCGGATCCCAAGGCGCCCACGGCGGTACCCGCGGCCGGTGCCACCGCGTTGGCGAGCGTTCCCGCCGAGCGGTTGACGTCGATCATGCCGGCGCCCACCGCACCCACCACGGTGCCGGTCGCGAGGCCCTGGAGAACCCTGCCGCAGAGCAGCGTGGGCACTCCGTCGGCGCCGGCGAAGACGACGACCGCTGCCGCCTGGACCACGATGGAGCCGAAGATCACCGGTCGGCGTCCGACATGGTCGGAGAGGGAGCCGACGATGAGCAGGGCGAGCAGGACGGCCACCGCGTACACGCCGAAGATCACCGTGGTGGTGATCGGCGAGAAGTGCCACTCCCGCTGGTAGGTGGCGTAGAGCGGAGTGGGCGCGCTTGCCCCGGCGAGGAAGAAGACCACCACCGAGGCTTGGAGGCAGAACGCCTGCCAGGGAGCCAGCCGCCGGGACCACGGGCCAACCGCCCGGCCCTCCTCTGTCGTCATCGGGACTCCTGCTGCGCGGGACGCGCGGATGCGGCCCTCGACGTACGTGGAAGGACGGGAACGGGCGGCGGCCCGTGGGACGCGGGGTACGCGTTCTCAGTCCAGGAGCGTGCGGGCCGCGACGGCCGAGGCGCTGATGGCTGCGGGAAAGCCCGCGTAGAACGCGATGTGCGTGATGATCGCTCCGAGTTCGGCCTGTGTCACACCGTTGTCGACGGCGCGCCGCAGTTGCGCAGGCAGTTCTTCGGGGCGGTAGAGCGCCACGACCGCGGCGACGGTGGCGATGCTGCGGTCCCGGGGACTGAGGGCGGGATCTGCCCACACCTGGCTGTACAGGGGGTCCTCCACCAACTCGGTGAGGGCCGGGGTGAAGGCACGGGCCATTTCGCGGGGCGACGGAGGCGTGGAACGCGGGTCGGCCTGCGTGGTCATCGTGAGCTCCGTGCCAGGGCGTGGCGCGCGATGCTCGCGGCGAACAGTGGCGTTTCCCGCCGGTTGTGATCACCGGAGGCGGCCTGCCGTGCGGCCGCGGCCTCCTCGAAGGTGCCGCCGTTCTTCTCGTTGAACTCCATGAATTCCTGGGTGGGGTGGCTGGTGACCTGGTTGGTGTAGGTGACGGTGCCGTCGCCGTTGTCCTTGGCCGACAGGTCCCAGATCACCTGGACCGTCGTCCAGCCGTGCGGGGTGAACACGTCGGAGAGGGACACCATGTGACAGTGGTGCTTCTCGGCGATCTCGGCGACGTAGTGCTGGATCACCAGCCCGGTGCCGATCATCTCCACGTTGATCGACATCGGCCGGCCGTCGTCGGTCGTGGTGTAGCCGGCCGCCTTGTGGTCGGGCGGAGCGCAGCGCTGGTATTCCTTGTCCGGGAGGTTCAGCAGCCAGTCGGCGATGTCGATCGCGTCCCAGGGCGCGTCGAGCGGGGCGTGTTCCGTCGAGGTGGACAGGACCAGATCGGACAGGACCTTCTTCGGATCACTCATTGCTTGCTTCCTTCAGCGAGGGCCACGGCTGGAGCCGGGCCGGCTTGTGCAGGGGAAGGCCCACCGGACACTGCCGGTTCGACCGCCCTCGGTTAATCCGTCGACCGCCTTGTGGCCTTCGACGGGGGGCAGGGCGAGGAGGTGGTACGGGACGGCCGCCGCCGCGGGTTCCAGCACCGGGATCACCGGCGCCACGGCGTCGGACACGGCACCTGCTCGCCTTCTTCGGATGCCATCACCCTAAAAACCGGTGGGCCGGAGCGCATGCCCGTCAGTGCACCGCCGATGTACCCACAGCGCATTGAGCGCCGCGCATCCGAAGTTGCAGGTCACGAGTCTGCTGTGAAGACCATGGCGACGCTCGCTCCGGCCGCGACCGCCATTCACGTCGCGCTTCGACGCCTGTATCGCTTCTGCCATGCCTCAACATTGAAGATAAGTCGCACAGAGGTCAAAGACCAATTTTTGATTCCAGTAATAAATGAGGTGAATGATCGTGGAATTGAGAACCTTGCGGTTCTTCGTCGCCGTGGCTGAGGAACAGAGCTTCACCCGCGCCGCCGAGCGGCTGTCGGTCGCACAGCCCGCCGTCAGTCACCAGATCCGCTCCCTGGAGAAGGAACTCGGCGAAGCGCTCTTCGAACGCAACGCACGCAGTGTCCGGCTGACCGAGGCCGGCCGGGTGCTGCTGCCCATGGCCGGCCGGACTCTCGCCGACGCGGACAGGGTGATCGCCGAGTTCGCCTCCCGCACCGCTCTGGTCACCGGCACGCTCCTCCTGGGCGCCGTGGACGGGGTCGAACACACCCGTCTGCCCGCGCTCCTGGGCGCCTTCCACCGCCAGTACCCGGGCGTCGCCGTGCAACTCGTCGAGGGGCGCAGCGCCGAGCTCATCTCGCGCGTCGGGAACGGCGAGTTGGACGCGGCCGTGGTGGCCCTGCCAGAGCATTCCCTGCCCCAGGGCATGCGCAGTGTGGTCATGCTCGAAGACGAGATCGTGGCCGTCGTCCCGGCGGACTCCCCGCTGGCAGGTCGGAAGGCAATCCCCATCGAGCTGCTGTCCGGAAAGACCCTGATCAGTTACGGCCAGAACAGCGGACTGAGGCCATGGCTGAAGTCCGCGTTCGATGCCGCCGGCATCGACTTCAGTACCCGGTACGCGACCAACGACGGGGCCCTCCACGTCGCTCTGGTGGAGGGGGGTGTCGGCGTCTCCCTGACGGTGAGTACCGACCGCGCTCTCGTTGGTAACCCCCGAGTCAGTGCCGTCCCGGTCAGTCCCTCCCTCGCTTACCGCAAGGCACTGATCTGGCGGGGCACCCCGCAGCCCACCCGGCCGCTGCGGGCCCTCCTCGCCCTTGGTCCCGCAGCGTCCTGACACTGAATGCCCCATCGACGCAGGACGCGGCGCGGATGGTGCCGGCCCAGCAGAGCACACAGGTGAAGTCCGTCACCCACGGCCGGGCCCGGACCCGCCGCATGGAAGTCGCGGTTGACCAGGTCGCCCGCGCGTCGGCCGCCCTTGCCGGGCACGGTGGTGCGGACCTCGGCTCAGCGTCGCGCACCGACCGGGCCGCAGGCGGACGGCGCTTGGCCGCGATACGCCCCTGGCGACCACCATCGCTGACCGCCAGAGGACGGAAGCTCAGGCAACCGACGCCCTGAAAGGATCGGTGGGGATGATCTCTACCTCGTCGAAGAGCTGCTCCAACGCCTCGTGTCCGTGACGCCTGCGGAACTCGATCTCGGCTGTCGTCACGGGCAGGGTCCACAGGATGCGGGCGTGGCCCTCGGGAACGGGACAGTGTTCAAGGTCTGGTCCGTGGAGATAGGGCAGGCTGATCAGCAGGTGATCGCAGGCTGACCCCGGCACCCACGGTTCACCGATCGGCATGCTGTGCTCCAGGTCGAGCTGATGTCCTCCGCAGTGGTAATAGGCGATCATCGCCATGAGCTCGATGAACCGCTGGTCGCGGACGTGGGCGGTCAGGACGAACTCAAGGCCGTGACCGTCCTTCTCCGTCGCGGCCCAGCACCCGGCGGTCACATAGGCCCAGCTGTCGCTGCGGGGACCGGGCCCCACAACGAGAACTCGCAGATCGGGCGCCACCTCTCGCCGTTCCGGCCCGAGGTCGTAGTCGACGACCTCCACTGAGTGCCCTTCGAAGAACGCCCGGACATGCGACTCAACGGCCTCCGCGGCCAACACGCTCGCATCACTCACCGCGCGATCATCCCACCGCGATCGACCGCTGCTGACGGCTCACTGAGCGTCATAGGGCTGTCAACGCCAGCTACGTACACACGACACCTCACCATGCGAGCAAACCATTCCCGAGGGCACACTCGCAGGACCGCCAGGGCCCATCGCACCCCTCGGAGATCCTGTGCATGTCACCTGTCAGCGGTCGTGGGCTGTAAGGGGTGTTGATGGGTGCGGCATAGACTTGTTTGCTGCCCGTGCTGATGTCGTTGGAGAGGGTCGCAGTCGCCCATGAAGCTTGTCTTCGCCGGTACTCCCGAAGTCGCTGTTCCTGCTCTGGACGCTCTTGTCTCCTCCGGACGGCACGAGGTGGTCGCCGTCGTCACGCGGCCCGATGCGCCGGCCGGGCGGGGGCGCAGGCTGGTCGCTTCGCCTGTGGCCGAGCGGGCGATGGAGGCCGGGATCGAGGTGCTGAGGCCGGTCAAGCCCCGCGATCCGGAGTTCCTGGAGCGGCTGACGGAGATCGGGCCGGACTGCTGTCCGGTGGTGGCGTACGGCGCGCTGCTGCCGCGGGTCGCACTCGACGTGCCGGCCCACGGGTGGGTCAACCTGCACTTCTCGCTGCTGCCCGCCTGGCGCGGGGCGGCTCCCGTGCAGCACTCCCTCATGGCGGGGGACGAGATCACCGGGGCCTCCACCTTCCTCATCGAGGAGGGCCTCGACTCCGGGCCCGTCTACGGGACCGTCACCGAGGAGATCCGGCCCACCGACACCAGCGGTGACCTGCTGACCCGGCTTGCCTTCGCCGGGGCCGGGCTGCTCGCCGCGACCATGGACGGTATCGAGGACGGCACGCTCAAGGCCGTACCGCAGCCGGGCGAGGGCATCACCCTCGCGCCGAAGATCACCGTCGAGGACGCGAGGGTCGACTGGGCGGCGCCGGCGCTGCGGGTGGACCGGGTGGTGCGCGGCTGCACTCCGGCCCCCGGTGCCTGGACCACCTTCCGCGGTGAGCGACTCAAACTCATCCAGGTCACGCCGGTGCCCGAGCGGACCGATCTCGCCCCGGCGCAGGTCGCCGTCGGGAAGAACAGCGTGCACGTGGGGACGGGGTCGTACGCCGTGGAACTGCTCTGGGTGCAGGCCCAGGGCAAGAAGCCGATGCGGGCCGCCGACTGGGCGCGCGGTGTGCGCATCGCAGCCGGGGAGACGCTCGGCGGCTGAGCCCCCTTCCCCAGCAGCGGCTTCGCGGCGTACCCGGCGTACGCTGGGAGTCGCCTCATTCCCATGACCGGAGCACCTTTTTCGTGAGCGAGCAGTCCCGGCGGCCGCGCAGGCCCGCCAAGCCCTACCGCCGTCCCCAGAAGGACCCCGTCCGCATCCTCGCCTTCGAGGCGCTGCGCGCCGTGGACGAGCGGGACGCGTACGCCAACCTCGTGCTGCCGCCGCTGCTGCGCAAGGCCCGCGAGAACGGCGACTTCGACGGGCGGGACGCCGCGCTCGCGACCGAGCTGGTGTACGGGACGCTGCGCCGGCAGGGGACGTACGACGCGATCATCGCCGAGTGCGTCGACCGGCCGCTGCGCGAGGTGGACCCGCCGGTCCTGGACGTGCTGAGCCTGGGTGCGCATCAATTGCTCGGGACCCGCATTCCCAGCCACGCCGCCGTCTCCGCCTCCGTCGAACTGGCCCGGGTGGTACTGGGCGACGGGCGGGCCAAGTTCGTCAACGCCGTGCTCCGCAAGATCGCGCAGGACGATCTCGACGGTTGGATCGCCAAGGTCGCGCCGCCCTACGAAGAGGACCCCGAGGACCATCTGGCCGTGGTGCACTCGCATCCGCGGTGGGTCGTCTCCGCGCTCTGGGACTCTCTGGGCGGCGGCCGTGCGGGGATCGAGGAACTGCTGGCCGCCGACAACGAGCGGCCCGAGGTGACGCTGGTCGCCCGGCCGGGGCGGTCCACCACCGAGGAACTCCTCCGTGAGGAGGCTGCCGTACCCGGGCGCTGGTCGCCGTACGCCGTGCGGCTCGCCGAGGGCGGGGAGCCCGGCGCCATCACGGCCGTGCAGGAGGGCCGGGCGGGTGTGCAGGACGAGGGCAGCCAGCTGGTCGCCCTCGCGCTCGCGGGCGTGCCGGTCGAGGGCCCCGACCAGAAGTGGCTGGACGGCTGTGCCGGACCCGGCGGCAAGGCCGCGCTGCTCGCCGCGCTCGCCGCCGAGCGGGGGGCGGTGCTGCTCGCCTCCGAGAAGCAGCCGCACCGGGCCGGGCTGGTCGCGAAGGCGCTGCACGGCAACCCGGGGCCGTACCAGGTGATCGCCGCCGACGGCACCCGGCCGCCGTGGCGTCCCGGCAGCTTCGACCGGGTTCTGATGGACGTCCCGTGCACGGGCCTGGGCGCGCTGCGGCGCCGGCCGGAGGCGCGGTGGCGGCGTCGGCCCGAGGATCTCGACAACTTCGGTCCGTTGCAGCGTGCGCTGCTGCGTACCGCCATCGACTCGGTGCGGGTGGGCGGGGTGGTCGGTTACGCGACCTGTTCCCCGCATCTGGCGGAGACGCGGGCGGTGGTCCAGGACGTGTTGAAGCAGCGGCCGGAGACGGAGCTCGTGGACGCGCGTCCGTTGCTGCCCGGGATGCCGGAGCTGGGGGAGGGGCCGGATGTGCAGTTGTGGCCGCATCTGCACGGCACCGACGCGATGTATCTGGCACTGATCCGCCGGACCGGCTGACGGCGGAGAGAACGTAGGTTCTCAAAGTGAGTGACCAATTCTCATTCCAGTTGGCCCCTGTCTGGCCGACGCCAGGGGCGGCGTCGGGCGGGAGGGGACGAGTGCCGCCCTGCGCCGCCCGTCGCAGCGAGAGGGGGCCCGTACGGGCACCGGGGCCGGGCAGCGCGCCACGGAAGACGTCCTCCAGCAGATCGACGCTGACGAAGTAGGCGAAGCGGGCGACCGTCACGGTCACGTCGACGAGTTCCTGGGCGGTTCCCGCCACGTCCAGGCTCGCGCCGATGCGAGTCCTGGCCTCGCTGAGCAGGGCCATGCGTTCGCGGCCGTGGTGCTGCTCGGAGTAGTCGTTGGCCACCAGGCCCACCGCGTGCACCCGGCCGTGCGCGTCCTTGAGCGGGAAGACGTCCACGGCCCAGGCATGTGTCCTGGGTTCACGCGGGAGTGCGACGAACAGCTCGGTGTATTCCGGCTCACGACGGTTCAGCCGTGGGGTCCCGTGCCGCGCAGAAACGTGTCGACGACGAGCGTGGCCAGTGCGTCCGCGTTCTGCCGGACCTGGTCCGGGTCGAGATCCGCGCCGCCTCCGTGCTGGGCCTCGTCGACGAGGGCGTAGTAGACCCGCCGCGCCCACATGAGGTCCGTGTCCGGGGCGAGCAGCCCTTCGTGCTGGGCCCGGGCGAAAAACTCGAGGGCGCCGGCGTTGATCTCGGACCAGATCACCGCGGTGAGGGGGGTGTCGGCGAGGGGGTGGCCGAGGGTGAACCGCCAGACGCTCTTGATCCGCAGGATGTTCGCCGTGACGCGGTGCAGTGCCACGAGCGGTGGGGCGGTGTCCATGTGGGCGTCCTCTACGGCCTCCATGAGCTGCCGCTTCGCCGAGGCGGCGAGGGCTTCGATGAGGGCCTGGCGGTTGGCGAACCGCCGGTGCACCGTCGTCCTGGCCACGCCCGCCTGCTCGGCGATCTGCTCCATGGAGGCGCCGGGGTCTTCGGCCAGCACCTGCTCGGCCGCGTCCAGGATCGCGCGCATAGTGCGCGCGACATCGGCCCGCAGGGGTCGACCCATGACTTATCCACTCCCGTTGTTGATTCGTAATGCATCGAAGACCATACGCCTGGCCTGCGGGTTTGTGCCGATTTGCATCATTGCTGTTGCGTGGGAATGTAAAGTTGCGACAATGGTGATGCGAGTAATTGGTCGAACTGCTACGTTGTTGTTTTAGATCATGGACCTACTCTCATGATTCGGTTCCCGGCCGGCGGTGTCTCAAGTCCGCGGAGCGGAGTCCCTCTGGTCCTGGCCTATGTGCCTGATGGCCCCCATGAGAACGAGCCCACGGGCGAACCGGAGGAATGACACGGTGGAGATCGAGCTGCGGATCAACGGGTCCGCCCAGAGGCTGACCGTCTCGCCACAGGTGAGCCTGCTCGACGCATTGCGCGAGTACCTGGGCCTGACCGGCACCAAGAAGGGATGCGATCAGGGCGCGTGCGGCGCCTGCACGGTGCTGGCCGACGGGCGGCGGATCAACGCGTGCCTCGCGCTGGCGGTGCAGTACCAGGGCCGTGAGATCACGACCATCGAGGGGGTCGACCACCCGTTGCAGGCGGCGTTCGTCCGTACGGACGGATTCCAGTGCGGCTACTGCACGCCGGGGCAGATCTGTTCGGCGATCGGGATGCTCGCCGAGCACAAGGAAGGCGCGCCCAGTGCGGCGACCGAGCATCTCGCCGACACCGGTGGGGAGCTGGACGAGACGGAGATCCGGGAGCGGATGAGCGGCAACCTGTGCCGCTGCGGCGCCTACAACGGCATCGTCTCGGCGATCAAGGAGGTCGCGAAGTGAAGTCGTTCTCCTACCTCAGCGCACCGGACGTGGGCACGGCGCTGCGCACGATCGCGGACAGTGGTGACGTGAAGTTCCTCGCGGGCGGGACGAACCTCGTCGACCTCATGCGCGAGGGCATCGAGCACCCGGCGACGGTCGTGGACATCACCCGCCTGCCGCTGACCGGGATCGAGGAACTGCCGGACGGCACCATCCGCGTCGGCGCACTGGTGAGCAACAGCCGGCTCGCGGCGGACCCCCTCATCAGGACCCGCTATCCGGTGCTGGCGCAGGCGATCCTGCTGGGGGCCTCCGCCCAGCTGCGGAACATGGCGACCGTGGGCGGGAACCTGTTGCAGCGCACCCGCTGCATGTATTTCTACGACGAGGCCTCCGCGTGCAACAAACGCGCACCCGGCAGCGGCTGTGACGCGATCGGCGGGTTCTCCCGCGGCAGTGCGGTGCTGGGGGCGAGCGAGCACTGCGTCGCGACGCATCCCTCGGACATGGCGGTGGCGCTGGTGATGCTCGATGCGGTCGTCGAGGTGGAGAGCGTGCGCGGCCTGCGGCGTGTCCCGGTCGCCGAGTTCCACCGGCTGCCCGGCGACACGCCCCACATCGAGACGGTGCTGGCCGCCGACGAACTGATCACAGCCGTCGAGTTGCCGCCGGTGCCGGTGGCGGTGCACTCGCGCTACCGCAAGGTCCGCGACCGTGCCTCGTACGCCTTTGCCCTGGTCTCGGTCGCCGCGGCACTCAAGGTCGCCGACGACGGCCGCATCGCCGAGGTCCGCCTCGCACTCGGCGGCGTCGCGACCAAGCCGTGGCGGGCACACATCGCGGAAGAGCTGCTGCTCGGCGCCGAAGCCACCGACGAGAGCTTCGCCGGGGCCGCCGCCGCCGAACTCGCCCCCGCCCTGCCCCTGCCCGACAACGCCTTCAAGACCGACCTGGCCCAGCGGACGGTCGTGGCCGTGCTGCGGAAACTCAACGCTGAGCGGAGCGCATCGTGACCACACACACCAGAACAGGCTCCGAGCCCGGCGCGGACGCTTCCGTGCCCCTCGGGGGCGCGGTCGGCCGGCCGGTCGACCGCAGGGACGGCCACGCGAAGGTGACCGGGGCGGTGCGGTTCTCCGCCGAGCATCACTACCCGAACCTCACGTACGCGACGCTGGTACATGCCACCGTCGCCCGTGGCACGATCACCGGCATCGACACGGCCGCGGCGGCCGCGGTGCCCGGCGTCGTGGCCGTCCTCACCCACCTCAACGCACCGAGGATCCGCCCGGTACGCAAAGCCAACATCGTGCGGGACCTGGGACCGAGCGTGTCGGGGACCAGCCTCGACTACCTCAACACCGATCAGGTCTTCTGGGACGGTCAGCCGATCGCCGTCGTGGTAGCGGAGACCTCGGCCGCGGCGAACGAGGCCGCCCCGCTCGTCGAAGTGACCTACGACCTGCTGCCCGCACGGGTGGACTTCGCCGCCGAGCAGAAAAACGCCACCCCGGCAAAGGGCGACCTCACCTTCGCCGGCCAGACGAAGAAGGGGGACGCCGAGGCGGCGCTGGCCGCTGCGGACGTTTCGGTCGACCTGCGCTACACCACGCCCGGCCTGCAGCACAACGCGATCGAGCCGCACGCGACGGTCGCCGTCTGGGACGGTGACCACCTCACCGTGCACGACACCGCCCAGGCCATCAACCAGACCGGCCGCTACCTGGCCTGGCGGTTCGGTGTGCCGGCGTCCCACGTCCGCGTCCACGCCGAGTTCGTGGGGGGCGCCTTCGGCGCGAAGTTCGCCGTCTGGCCCGGCACGGTCATCGCGGCGATGGCGGCCAAGGCTGCCGGACGGCCCGTGCGCCTGGCGCTGAGCCGCAGGGCCGTCAGCCGCGCCACCGGTGGGCGTACCGCCTCGACCAACCGGATCGCGCTCGGTGCGACCCGCGACGGCTGGCTCACCTCGCTGATCCAGGACAGCATCACCCGCACCGGCTCGGTCGGGGGCCTGCTCGAGGCGACCAGCTCGCCGGCCCGGCACCTCTACGGCGCCCAGAACATGCTGACCCGTCAGCACCTCGTCGCGATGGATCTGATGCCCAACACCTGGCTGCGCGCCCCCGGCGAGGCGATCGGCAGCTTCGTGCTGGAATCGGCGATGGACGAACTCGCCTATGAGCTGTCCATGGACCCGATCGCCCTGCGGCTGCGCAACGAGCCCGCAACGGATCCGACGGGTGGCAAGAAGTTCTCCCAGCGGATGCAGCGTGAAGCCTTCGAGACCGGCGCCGAACGCTTCGGCTGGGCGGACCGCAACCCCGAACCTCGCTCCATGCGGGACGGCGAGTGGCTCGTCGGGATGGGCACGGCCGCCGCCTACCACCCGACCGTGCGCCTGGTCGCCGACGTCAAGGTACGGCTGAGCGACGACGGCAGCGCGCTCGTGCAGTGCGGTTTCCACGAGATGGGCATGGGCGCCGCGACCGTACAGGCACAGATCGCCGCGGACGCGCTCGGCATCGCCTACGAGAAGGTCCGGGTCGAGTACGGCGATTCGGCCCTGCCGTCCGGACCGATGGCCGGCAACTCGAACCAGACGGCGACGGTGGCCACCAGCGTCCTCGCCGCATGCGCCGAGCTGACCCGGAAGGTGAATGCCCTGGCCCGGCGTACGGGCACGGCCGGCCAGGAACCGGCGGCCGCCCTGCGCGCGGCGCGGCGCCCGTTCGTCGAGGCGTCGGTCGGGTCGGCCACCCGGTGGGGTGCGCTGGGCAGTCAGGGCCGCTTCCTGTCCACCTTCCTGAAGGACCAGCGCTGGTCCAAGGCCGCCCGCGGCGCGCAGTTCTGCGAGGTGCGGGTGAACGCCGACACCGGCGAACTGCGGATCGCGCGCTGGCTCGGCATGTTCGACGTCGGCCGCGTCATCAACCCCAAGACCGCGGCGAGCCAGCTGCGCGGGGCCGTGGTCATGGGTATCGGCATGGCGCTGTCGGAGCAGAGTCTGGTCGATCCCCGCAACGGCCGCACCATGAGCGCCGGGCTCGACTCCTACTACGTGCCCGTGCACGCCGACATCCCCCCGATCGACGTCGCCTGGCTCGACGAACCGGACAAGACGATGCCCCTGGGCATCATCGGCCTGGGCGAGGTCGGCATGACCGGCGTGGCGGCCGCGATCGCGAACGCCGTCCATCACGCGACCGGCAAGCGAATCCGGGACCTGCCGATCACGCTGGACAGACTGCTCTGAGACGACGGCCCGATCTGCGCACCACGACAAGAGAGAAACACCCATGCTGGACATCGCGGACGAGCTGGAGCGGTGGCTTGCGGAAGGCCGGGACTTCGCCGTCGCCACCGTCGTGGCCGTCAGCGGCAGCGCCCCGCGCGGGCCGGGCGCCGCACTTGCCGTGGACGCCGACGGAGCGGCCGTCGGCTCGGTCTCCGGCGGCTGTGTGGAGGGCGCGGTCTACGACCTGTGCACTCAGGCGCTCGCCGACGGCGAGGCGGTGCGCGAGCGGTTCGGCTACAGCGACGAGGACGCCTTCGCCGTCGGGCTGACCTGCGGTGGTGTCCTCGACATCCTGGTCACGCCCCTGCCGGCCGACGCGCCCGGCAGGGAGACATTCCAGAGGGCGCTGTCGGCCGCCGCCCGGGGCGAGCCGGTGGCACTCGCCCGCGTGGTCCGCGGCCCGGCAGAGCTCCTCGGACGGGCGCTGGCGGTCCGTCCCGACGGATCCTGCGAAGGTGGACTCGGCGGACAGCCAGACCTGGACCGCGCCGTCGTCAACGAAACCCGCTCTCTGCTGAACGCCGGCCGCACCGGCACCTTCGACGTGGCGGAGGACGGATCCCGCTGCGAGCCGGACCTGACCGTGTTGGTCGAGTCGAGCGTGCCGCCGCCCCGCATGCTCGTCTTCGGCGCCATCGACTTCGCCGCGGCGCTGGTGCGCATGGGCAAGTTCCTCGGCTACCACGTCACTGTGTGCGACGCCCGACCCGTCTTCGCCACCCGATCACGCTTTCCCGAGGCCGACGACATCGTGGTCGACTGGCCGCACCGCTACCTACGCCGTACCCGGACCGACGACCGCACGGTGGTGTGCGTCCTCACCCACGACGCCAAGTTCGATGTACCCCTCCTGGAGACGGCCCTGCGGCTGCCGGCCGCCTACATCGGCGCGATGGGCTCCCGCCGCACCCACGAGGACCGCGACCGCAGACTCCGCGAAATCGGCCTCACCGAAGCCGAACTGACCCGCCTGCACTCACCGATCGGCCTCGATCTCGGTGCCCGCACGCCCGAGGAGACGGCCCTGTCCATCGCGGCCGAGATCGTCGCCGCACGCCACGGCGGAACAGGCCTGCCCCTGAGCGACTCGGTCACACCGATCCACCACGACACCGAAGGGCACCGGCCGGGGGCGATCGGCGCGAGTGACCGTGCGACGCGACCGCGAGCCGACCGTCAGGACCACCAGAACACCCTGAGCCCGGTTCGGGTCGGCGTGGCATGAACGATCACCTCAACCGCCTGACGGCCGAACCGTCAGCCTCGGTCCTCGGGACCACCTCGGCGCCGACAGCCCGCCACCGCGATGGGGCCTTCCTGGGGACGGCGGCGGTGCTCCACGCGGCCGCGACGGAGCCCGAGCGATTTGGATCCAAAAACCGATCGGTTTACCATGGTTGTGAAACCGACCGGTTTCCTTTTGATGGGCGGTCGGGCCGTGATTCACGGGTGCCGTCGCCGCTTCGCCGACGGCGGTCGGGGCGTCGGGAGGGCTCACCCTCAACGGTCGCCGCGAGCCGTGCTGAAGGATTTTGAGTCACCAAGTTCCCGGTCCGGCGACGGTGCCGTCCGGTCCTCTCCCGATGTAGCTGTGTTGTCCAGGCCGGAGTAAGTCATGAATGGAATGCACCCCTTCCGCGTGCTGCGCGCGAAACCCCTGTGGATCGCAGGCGGCGTCATCACCGGCGTTCTCGCGCTGCTGTTCGCCGTGCTGTACGTCGGCGCCAACATCGACCCGGCCGGCCACATGAAGAAGCTGCCCGTCGGTCTGGTCAACGCAGACAAGGGAGCCGCCGTCGGCGGCAAGCAGGTCAACATGGGAGCCCAGATCACCGACTCGATCAGGAAGTCCACCGCGGGAGGGGACAAGATCGACTGGAAGGTGATGAGCGAGAGGGAGGTGAAGGAAGAGCTCGGCAAGGGCAAGCTGTACGGTGCGCTCGTCGTGCCCGCCGACTTCACGTCCTCGGTCGCCGCCCTGACCGGCACTGCGACCGCCGAAACCCCGGTCCGACCGGCGCTGACAGTGCTGACGAACCAGTCCGCCGGCAGCTTGGGCTCCAGTCTGGCGCGGGTCGCGACGACGCGGGCGGCCGAGAGCGCCTCGCTCCACATAGGCAAGGAACTGACCGCACGGACCGGCGCCCGGCAGGCGAAGCTGCCCGCCGCGGCGCGCGTCCTGCTCGCCGACCCGGCCGCCGTCACGGTCGAGGACGGCCATCCGCTCGACTCGCACAGCGGCCTGGGCCTCACCGCGTTCTACTACGCACTCGCCCTCGTGGTCTGCGGCATGCTCTCCGCCAACGTCATCAGCGGCCAGGTCGACCACGCCCTCGGCTACACCCATAACGACATGGGCCCGCTGCGCCTGCACCGTCCCCTGATTCGGGCGACCCGGGTGCAGACCCTCGCCATCAGCAGCACCGTCATGGCCGTACTGTCCCTCCTGATGGGCACGCTGGTCATGGTGGGCGCGATCGGCATCATGGGCATGGACGCCTCTCACCTGCCGCTGCTGTGGCTGTTCTCGGTGTGCGCCGTCGCGGTGTCCGGGATCGGCGCGCTCGCCCTCCTCGCGGTGTTCGGCACGCCCGGCATGCTGGTGGCCACGCTGGTCTTCATCGGGATGGCGGTGCCGACGGCCAACGCCACCACGCCGATCCAGGCGCTGCCCGGCTTCTACCGATTCCTTGCGGAGTTCGAGCCCCTGCGGCAGATCGCGGGCGGTGTCCGCTCGATCCTCTACTACGACGCGCAGGGCGACGCGGGTCTGACCCGGGGCTGGGTCATGATGGCCGTCGGCCTCGTGGTGGCCGTGCTGTTCGGCTTCGGCGTGCTGGGGTGGTACGACCGCAAGGGGCTGCACCGCATCCCGGTCGAGACGGAGCCCGAGAAGAACGCCACCCCGGTGTAGCGGAACTCTTTCCGCATCCCCAGGACGGGGCCGTTGTGCGGAGTGGCCCCGTGTGTGCCGCCCCCGTGGGGACGAGGGGCGTGCACCCAGCAGGGCTCGGCGACGGTCTTTCTCCCCCGAGACCGTCGCCGAGCCTCTGAGCGGACTTCAGCGCAGCGGGCGGCGCCGATCGGCTCCCAACACCCTGGAAACCGATCGGGTTTCAGCACGTCCGATTCGAGTCGACCTCGCGATATGACCACCGAAGCGAAGCCAAGTTCCAGAGAGCGCCTGCTGGAGGCGGCGGCCAGGCTCACCTACCGAGACGGCGTCGGTATCGGCGTCGACGCGCTGTGCAAGGCGGCGGGAGTGCCGAATCCAACTCGACTATTTCATCCGGGAATTCAGCGGATGTGTGCTCGCTTCAGCGCTCCCCATGCGCGAGGCGGCCGGGTTGCGGACCGGCCGCGGCCGTGGGCCGTCTTCAGCGCGCCGACGACCAGACGCACGCGCTGGTGGTCGGACGTCGCGTGACCGAACACCTCACGGGTGGCCAGGTCCAGCCGGCAGGCTAGTCACGCGCGAGCCCGGGAGGCGAGCTGAGGAATTTCCCGGTCAGAGAACCGACTTCGTCAGGGGCCTCGATCTGTGGGTAGTGGCCGACTGGGAAGGGGTCGTTGAGTTCCTGTAGGTGTGCGTGAGGGAAGCGCTGACGGATTCTCCGGGCGACGTGGGCACCGCTGATGGGGTCACGGGGTCCCCAGACGAAGAGGGTCGGGGCGTTGAAGTCCTCGAGGGCCGTGACCCATCGTGTTTCGTGGGCGCGGCGTTCGTCGATGTAGCGCAGCAGACGTGGCGCCAGCAGGTGTCCCTGGTGCAGGGCGATGCCATTCCACATCTCGTGCAGGTTCTGGTCGGAAGCGGGACGTGCCATGAGACGGCGCATCGATCTGGCGAATGTCTTTTGGTTGATGCCGTGGCTGAGCAGGGGGCCGAAGGGGCCGTGCAGGAGACGCTGAATGCGCAGTGGGCGGTGCAGATCGGGGTAAAGGCCGCCGTTGAGCCACACCATGCGGGTGACGCGGCGGGAGTTTCGGGCCAGGAGCTCTTGGGCCACGGTGACGCCGTAGTCGTGAGCGACCATGGCGGTGTCGCCGATGTCGAGGTGGGTCCATACGCCTTCGGTCAGGTCGGCCTGCTCCATCACCGAGTAGGTGTGGCGGGGCGGCTTGTCGCTCGCGCCGAACCCGAGCAGGTCGAAGGTCGTGACGCGGAGTCCCAGGTCGGTGAGGTGGGGCAGGATGAGCGACCAGTCGTGTGAGGAGGTGGGGAAGCCGTGTATGAGCGTGACGGGCCGGCCGTCTTCGGGGCCGTCCTGCCGGACGAACAGGCGGTGTCGGCCCGCGCGGCCGCGCACCGTGATCCAGGAACCGCCGGTGAGCCAATGGGCGTGGGAGGGCATGGGTGAGGGCATCGGGTCGTCCCGGAGACAGGCGGTGCCGTGGTTCGGCATCGCGGGCGCAGAGGAAGTCGTCGTCGCCGTCTGATCGGCTGAGCAGTGTCTGTTCCGATTCCACGACGCACGGGGCGGTCTTGTTGAGATCGCGGTACGAGTTCGGGTGTCGGGTCACGGCGACGCTGTGCCGCGTCGCCGTGTTGTCGTGCTGTCGTCTGGGGGCGGGCCTGGGCTGGAGCCGGTGCCTGTACGGGCAGGTCGAGCGCTGCACCTCGTGATGCGCACGCCCCTGGGCGCGACGTGCTGCGGAGACTGCCGGCGCGCCCAGCCTGCCAGGGCTTGCGCCCTGGACAGCGTTGCGGGATCTGGCATGATCGCGCGCCGGCGAGAGGTCGGCGGGAGGTCGGTGGAAGGGCCGCCAAGAAGGCACACCCGCAGGTGGGTGGGCGGCCCTTTACAAGCCTGTGCATGTTGTCATGGGCCACGTGAGAGGTCCTCATGTGACGGGATGCCGCGTTTGCTGTCGCTGGAGCGTCATCACCATCCCGGCGTCCACCGCGCGCTGCGAACGGCGCCGCCCACGCCCGCTCCGGCCAGCACCACGACGTTGCCAGCGAATGGATGTGCTGGATGCCGTACATGCCGAGGCTGGGTGCCGGAGTAGTTCTTGATGTCCCAGAAGTTCTTGGGCAGCGAGCCGGGCGTGAAACGGCGGCCCGCCTCCATCACGCCGACTCGGTAGCCCCTTTCGGCGAGCCGAAGGGTGGTGACGGGACCGCCGAAGCCCGACCCCACGGTGATCACGAGACGTCGGTCAATCGGCGAGCCGGTCCCCGCGGGCAGGGGCACCGCGTCCCACCCCCACTGTCAGTCGAGGGTGGTGGTGGAGCCGGACGGCGACCAGTGGGGCGTGTCGATCGGCGAGTAGTACGTGTCCTTCCGGTCCAGGCGCTCCATCCGGTGTCCTGAGTGCTCCTTGAGCACCTCGGGGTCGAGCGGCGTCTCGAACGCGTTGTTCACCAGGGTGTATTCGGCGGCGAGTCGCCCCACCGGTGCGATGGCGCCGAAGTCGATCCGGCCGTCCACGTAGAGGTCATCCCGGATGTAGAAGCGCACCACGTTGCCCCAGACGGCGTTGTTGAGTCCGTCGGGTGACGAGAAGATGTGCTCGACGGTGCACTCGAACGCGATGGGCGCCCCTTTGATACGCGGCGGACGAACGGCTTCGGACGGCACCTTCTCCAGCCCGACCGCGTCGAACTCGTCGACATCGGGCTCGAACTCGAACGCGCTTCGGTTCAACCCGTCGATTTGCGGCAGGGTGGCCATGTTGGTGACGAACTCGCCGGTGTCCCGGATGTTGACGAAGCTGTCCTTGAGCGTGGCCCCGTCCGAGCGCGGCTGAAACGACAGCGAGATCCGGGGCGGCTTGCGCCCGACGACCGTGAAGAAGGAGATGGGGGCCAGGTTGCCCACGCCTTCGGTGGACAGGGTGCTCACCCAGGCGATGGGGCGAGGGATGACGCTGCCGATGAGCAGCTTGTAGGCGGACTTCGCGTCCAGGTCGGCGGAGTCGATGATCACGTGGTGTCCCTTGGTGAGTGTGGGGGGAGTTGCGGGTCAGCGGCCCTTGAAGGGCAGTACGGGGCGGGGGCGTCCCTCCTTGAGGGCCTTGGCGGCGGAAACCAGGCCGTCCTTGACGTCCTCGGTCTCGAAGAGCGGGACGGCGAGGTCGGACAGCTGCTGGTCGGCGGCCGGGATGCCGCCCGTGGCCCAGGAGCGCAGGAGCGCCTTGTGCACCACGTGCGCCCGGGTGGGGCCTTGGGCGATCTTGCGGGCGAAGGCCTCGGCCTCGGCGTGGAGTTCGTCGTCGGGGACGACGCGGTTGATGACGCCGGCCTCGGCCATGACCGTGGCAGGTACCTGCTCGGAGGTCAGTGCCCATTCGTAGGCGCGGGCCCGGCCGGCCCGTTCGGCGACACGGTGAATTCCGCCGAGGAGGGTGACGATGCCGAGCGACTGCTCGGGATGGCCGAAGCGGGCGCTTTCACCGGCGAGGATGATGTCGGCCCGCAGCGCGAGCTCGAAGCCGCCGCCGTAGCACAGCCCCTGCACCGCGGCCACGACCGGGATCGGGAGCTGTTCGAACCGGTTGATCACGGCCAGGGCCTGGTCGAAGTCGGCCCGCAGGCTGGTGAGGCCGGCGCCGACCCAGGGGCGGAAGTCGCCGCCGTAACTGAAGTCGGGTCCCTCGGCCCGCAGTACCACGGCGCGGGCAGGGCTGCGGGTGATGGCGTCGACGATGTCGCTGAGTTCCTGGGTGAACTCGGGTGCGAAGCGGTTCTGCGGGGGGTTGTCGAGGACGATCGTGGCGACGTCGCCGTCTAGGGAGTGGGTGAGAACGGACATGGGACTTCCTTGGTTCGGGACAGTGCGGGCGGGTTCGCCGTCGGTCAGGTGGGGTGCTCGCGGAGCCAGTCCAGTGCGGACTGCGCGGCGATGGGGGACCGCGTGCTGTACGGGCCGAAGCGGCGGCCGTCTGCGAGCGTCGGCCGCTTAGGTTCCAGGGCTCGTTCGTAGGCCGTCAGCGCGAGGCCGGAGCGGGCGAGTGGTCGTCCTTGCCGACGATCACGAGGAGGGGCGTGGAGGAGACCCGGGGTGCCCGCCCGCCCTGGTAGTCGACAGAGAAGTCCACTGCGGCCCGCGTGTGTGGGCACCTGGGCGACGATGGCGCGTAGTCGGCGACCGGTCCCGTCCAGGACGAGTGGGAGGCCGCCCGGCGTGACCGGTGCCCCGCAGCTCGATCCCGGCGGTGTCGACCTGGGGCCGGCTCTCCAGGCAGGTGATGGCTCGTCGCCGGCCGGTGATCTGCTGCCGAGGGTCCATGTCCTGGCGCGGTTCGCCGTCACGCGCGCCGAAGGTGCGGTGCTCGTGCGGCAGCACGGTGAATCCCGCCTCGGCGAAGAGCTCGGCGAACGGCAGAAGGCAGGATCCGCGGACCGCTCCGCCGTAGCCGTGGGTCATGGTGAGGGCCGGGTGCGAGCTGCGTGGCGACCGCTTCAGGGCGCTCCAGGTGCGGCCGGCGGTCTGCCCCGCCGACGACGGCAGCCCGTGCGCCGGGAAGCACGACCGTACGGCGGCGCCCAGTCCCTCGGCGGCAGGGCGAGCCTCCTGGGGGCTCCGGGGGCCGGACGCGTTCATGAACGACACCCTTCGTGTGGCTGCGTTGCCCATCAAGATGAAAGAACCTTACGCCTTTAGCTCCTTTCGCTTCAAGAGGGCAGTGGTGTCGTACCCTGAGTCAGTGGCCAAACGGTCACGGTCATGTCGGTAGAGGCGAACGGTCAGCGAAAGGGAGGCAGGGCCATGGCGTGGTCCGCGTCCACGCGGTACGAGGTCGATCCGGCGCCGCTCGGGCTGGCGCTCGTGCACGACCTGCTCAACACCATTCCCGCCGGCCGACCCCGGGCAGCCGATCTCCTGGACGGCCTCGCCGACGCACAGGCCTGGGTCGATCAGGCGCTGGACTGCTGGGCGCAGGAGAGGGAGCAAACTGCCGCACCGGTGCATCTCACCGAGAGCGATCTCGAGGAACTGCGCGGCCTGCGTGCTGAGTTGCGGCGGCTTCTCGCCTCACGCAACGACGACAGCGCGGACGCCGACGGGCAGACCGTTGTGCCCGCCGTTCATGTCGCGGCGGCGGCCGTGCGGATGGACCGCAATGGACGGGCTGTCCTGGAGCCTCGTGGCCAGGGCTGGCGGTATGTGGCCGCCCTGGTGCTCCTGGAGGTGTTCCAGGCTCAGCAGGCGGACACCTGGCGCCGACTCAAGATCTGCCGCAATACGCGCTGCACAACGGCGTTCTTCGACCGCTCCCGCAACAACAGCGGTGTATGGCACTCCACCAAGACCTGCGGCAACCCTGAGAACCTGCGCGCTCACCGGGCCCGTCAGCGTGTCCGTACCTCCGGGTTGTAGAAGTCGTCCGGGTCGAGGGCATCAAGCAACTGCTGTCCGGCGCGCTCGGAGAGTATGAGGCTCTCGTCGAGGAAGCGGTGATGGACGGCCACGCTCGCGATGCGGTCCTGTTCGTCGCGCACGCGAACGGTCACGCCCTTCATGTGCAGTCCGCCCAGGGCCACCGCGGTCCACTCCGGACACGTGCGCGATCGATGTCCGCGGCGAATGCCTCACCGAAGCCGGCCTGGGACTGTGCGTCGAACGCTTTCGTCCGGTCCGGCTGGGGGACGTCGGCGGCCGTGTTGCCTGTCGGCCGTGACACGGGTCCTCATCCTTGAAATTAGCATGGTGATTTTGCTCCTTTCGTGATTGGGTCAGCGATGGGCCCGGAGTGTCAGAGGGTGAGGGGGTAGCGAACATCACATCCGGTTGGGTTGAAATGAGTAAAAGTCATACGATTATTGCGTCGTAAGGGAGTTTCCGGCGGAGACGTGGCGCGGTACTGCGCGAGGCGGCACTCCGCTCTGTCGTGGCCGGTCGCTGACACGCCCTACAGCGCCCCAGGGCCGCTTTCCGGCCGCAGGCCGACTCCCTGCGTCTCGACGCGCCCACGGCCGACCCGGGAGGCGTCGCCGTGGCCGTGCTCGAAGACATCAGGGCTCACTGCTCGGTGCGGGCCTGCCGGCTCGCGACGCCGCGAAAGCGGCCTGGAGGTTGAACGCGTGGCACCAGAGACACAACGACCGCGGACGCATCCGTCCGGCAAGGACTCGACGACAGGTGGGTCCTCCGCAGGTGACGGCATCCGTCGCAGGACGGTCCAGGCAGGCGGACTGGAGGTTCCGATCCTGGAGGCCGGGAGCGGGCCGCTCGTCCTGTGCCTCCACGGTTTTCCCGACCATGCCGGCTCCTGGGTGGGGATTCTCGACCGCCTCGCAGAGGACGGCTACTGGGCGGTCGCCCCCGCGCAGCGCGGATACTGGCCTGCCGGCGCGGCGCCTGACGGCTCCTATCGCGCGTCAGCGACCGGGCAGGACGTTCTGAATCTGATCGAAGCGCTCGGGCGTGATCGGGCAGATCTCATCGGTCACGACCTCGGTGCTCGGGCGGCGTACGCGGCGGCGAGCCTCGACGCCACCCGCGTCCGCAAGCTTGTCGGCATGGCGGTTCCCCATGGCCCGCAACTGCGAACCGCCTGGCTCATCAACGGCGACCAGCAGCGACGCAGCTGGTACATGTTCTTCTTCCAGACGGCCCTGGCGGAGCCGGCCGTCGAGCTCAACGACTTCGCCTTCATCGACCGGCTCTGGCAGGAGTGGTCGCCCGGCTACGAACTGCCGGATGCGGAGCGGGCCGCGCTCAAGGACACCTTCCGTGCTCCAGGAGTCCTGGCCGAGACCCTCGGCTACTACCGTCAGCTGTTCTCGCCCCCCGCTGATGAGGCGACACGAGCCCTGGAAGCCCGGGCGAGCGGCGCCATCACCGTCCCGTCGCTCTACCTCCACGGGGCCGACGACAACTGCATGTCCGTGGAGCTGAGCGACGGCATGGACGCCGTGTTCAAGAACGGCTTCGAACGCGTCGTCGTGCCCCGTGCCGGACACTTCCTCCACCTCGAACAGCCCAAGCAGGTTGCCGATCACATCCTGAGCTTTCTGAACGACTGATCTGTCACTCTGCGTGAAGTTCTTGGCGGACCTGGCACCGCGCATCTCGAAGGGCACGGCCCTGGCCGGGAACCCGCATGCGGCGGCGCATCTGAAGACCCTGGCGCGGATGGTTCCGACGGACGTTACGGCGTCGTCGGCGACGAGCCGGCAGCGCTGCTCGGGCGGCGGCCGAAGAGTGTGCGGTGGCCCACCATCAGGAAGTTGATGAGCATCCCGTGGGCGATGAGGGTCGCCGTCTCACGGACGTCCGCGCCCGCCGGCACCAGCCGCCTCGGTAGGCCGCTGACCCGGCGGGTGCGCGCGTCACTCGCCCCGTGCGTCCGCCTGTCGGCCCCCTCGTGGTGATCCTCCTCGAAGGCCTGCCGTCCGGGCAGCTACTTCTCGCTCGTCACGTGCCGTGCCTCTCGTGTCCGAGGGCGCGCAGGAGGAAGGGCAGTATGCGCTCGGCGGTCTCCGCCGCGGTGGCGGCGTCGACCTCGCTCGGCGGAAGGGGGGTGAGGAAGAACCTGCTCATCATGGGGCCGATCACCAGGTCGCCGACCAGGTCGGCGTGCTCCACCGGCGGGATCTCGCCCCGGTCCACCGCACGTTGCGTCATCTCCTCCATACGTTGGCGCACGGGCACCATGAAGGCGTTCGTGAGGGCCTCGGCCAGGGAGGGGCTGTGCGCGGCCTCGCCGATCAGAGTGCGCAGCACCCCTCCTTCTCTGCCGGTCAGAGACGCTGCCTTGTCCCGGAGCAGGGCACGCAGGTCGCCTTCGAGTGTGCCGGTGTCCGGCTGCGCCGTCAGTTCCTTGGCGTACGCAGCGGCGGCGTCGACGACCATGACCTCCTTGGACGGCCAGCGCCGATAGAGAGTCGCGGTGGACACTCCGGCGCGGGCCGCGACGGCGGCGGTGGTGAGCGCGCCGTAACCGCTCTCGGTCAGGACGGCCAGAGTCGCGTCCAGCAGCGCACGGTCACGAGAGGCGTCACGGGGGCGCCCCCGGCGTGCCTGCGTCCCGGTCATCAGGCGGCTCCCGAAGAGATCCGGCGGGGCTCCTGGGCGGCGGAGCGGACTGGATGGTCGGGCTGCCGTACGGAACGTTGAGCAAGGGTGCGGTAGGTCACACGACAAGTATACAAGCAAACGAAACGAAAGACTTTCGTTTCGTATATGCTGCCGGGTATGAACACCAACGCACCCATCGGCGGTCAGCCGGACATCGCCGTTACGGCGGCCTCTGCGGCGGAGACCGTCGCGCGACTGCGGGCCACGTTCAACACCGGCCGCACCAGGCCCGTCGCCTGGCGCAAGCAGCAACTGCAGGCGTTGAGACGTCTGCTGACGGAGCATGAGGACGTGTTCGCGCAGGCGCTGCACACCGACCTCGGCAAGAGCGCGACCGAGTCGCACATGATGGAGATCGGCTTCCTCGTCAGGGAGATCGACCACACCCTGCGCCATCTCGACCGGTGGCTGCGCCCGGGCAGAGTCTCCGTGCCCCTGTCGCTGATGCCGTCCCGGGCCTGGACCGTGCGTGACCCGCTGGGCGTCGTGCTCGTCATCAGCCCGTGGAACTACCCGGTCAATCTGGCGCTGGCGCCGGTCATCGGTGCGCTGGCCGCCGGCAACAGCGTGGTCCTCAAGCCCAGCGAGGTAGCTCCCGCGACCTCGGCCGTGCTCGCCCACTGGCTGCCCCGGGTCCTGGACCCGCAGGCCGTTGTAGTCGTCGAGGGAGGCGTGCCGGAGACGACCGCCCTGCTGGAACAGCGCTTCGACCACATCTTCTACACCGGCAACGGCGCGGTGGGGCGCATCGTCATGGCCGCCGCGGCCCGCCATCTCACCCCGGTCACCCTGGAGCTGGGCGGCAAGAGCCCCGCCGTCGTCGAACCGGGCGCCGACCTCGCGACGGCCGCCCGCCGCATCGCCTGGGGCAAGTTCATGAACGCGGGCCAGACCTGCGTCGCACCCGACTACGTGCTCGCGATAGGCGAGGCGGGCACCGAGATAGGGGCGCACCTGCGCGATGCGATCCGCGAGATGTACGGCACCGATCCGGCCCGCAGCAATGACTACGGCCGCATCATCAACGAGCGCCACTTCGACCGGCTGGCCGGACTGCTGAAGGACGGCCGGACCGTCGTCGGCGGCGACCACGACCGCGACGCCCGC
This sequence comes from Streptomyces sp. NPDC086519, assembly GCF_040686075.1. Lineage (NCBI taxonomy): Bacteria > Bacillati > Actinomycetota > Actinomycetes > Kitasatosporales > Streptomycetaceae > Streptomyces > Streptomyces sp. NPDC086519. The sequence goes on along the minus strand of NZ_JBFBJL010000001.1, from coordinate 106,747 downwards.
TACATCGCCCCGACCGTGCTGGCCGACGTCGACCCCGACGCCCCGGTGATGCGCGACGAGATCTTCGGCCCCGTCCTGCCCATCGTCCGCGTCCCCGACCTGGACGCCGCCATCGCCTTCATCACCGGACGGGACAAGCCGCTGGCCCTCTACGCCTTCACCGCGTCCAAGCGCTCCAAGCGGCGCCTCACCGCGGAGACCTCCTCCGGCGGCCTGGCCTTCGGTGTTCCGACCGCCCAGCTCGCCGTGCCAGGTCTGCCCTTCGGCGGTGTCGGCGAGAGCGGCATGGGCCGTTACCACGGCTCGTACTCCCTGGACACCTTCAGTCACATCAAGTCCGTCCTCGACAAGCCGCTCCAGGCCGACACGCTGCGCGTGACCTATCCGCCCTACACCCGCCGCAAGGACCGCATCCTGCGACGCATCACGTGAGCCGGAGCGGAGCCGAGCCTCAGGGCGCGGTCGACGTGATCCGCCCCGCAGCCAGGGATGACGACCCTCATCGTCACGACCATCGCCGAGACGGGCCTCCCGGTCCGCCTCGGCACCAGATGACGGTTTCCGACCGTCACAAGGATTGAAAGGAGCAGGGGAAGGGGTACCCGCAAGGGCACCGCGTCCCCGACCGCCATGACCGGGATTGACTACCGCACCCAGACCACCTTGATCACCGGGGCGAGTGCCGGACTCGGCGCGGAGTTCGCCCGCCGGCTCGCCGAGCGCGGCTCGAACCTCGTGCTGGTCGCTCGCCGCGCGGACCGGCTGGAGGCCCTGGCCGACGAACTGTCCGCGAAGTACCGGGTCACCGCCACGGCGGTGCCTTTCGACCTCACCGTGCCGGGCGCGGGCGAAGCGCTGGCCAAGGAGGTGGCCCGACGCGGGATCACCGTCACCAGCCTCGTCAACAACGCCGGCTTCGGTACGCATGCCCCCTTCCGCCAGGAGGACCCGGAGCGCGTCCAGCAGGAGATCGGCCTGAACGTGGCCGGCCTGGTCGACGTCACCAGGGCGTTCATCGACCAGCTGACCGGCGTCCTGGTCAACGTCGCCAGCACACTCGGGTACCAGCCCTGGCCGAACGCCGCGGTCTACGGGGCGAGCAAGGCCTTCGTGCTGAGTTTCACCGAGGCGCTGTGGCAGGAATCGCGAGGGACCGGGCTGCGCGTGCTCGCTCTCTCCCCGGGCCCGACCCGCACCGAGTTCTTCGACGCGCTCGGCTCCGATGACATGGCCCGCGGGGTCCGGATGCAGACCCCGCGCCAAGTGGTCACCACCGCACTGCGCGCGCTGGACCGGCGCAACCCGCCGCCCAGCGTCGTCTCCGGCAGGTTCAACTGGCTGAGCACCCTCGTCTCCCGCTTCGCCACCCGCCGAGGCACCGTTCTGGCCTTCGGCGCCATGACCCAGTGGCAGATGCGCTCGAGCCGGCCTGGCCACTGACACTCTTCGGACCACCGTCACATCGCACGGACGATGCCCCCTGTTCGCCCTTCGGCCGGCGCCGGACATCGTCCATCGCCCTTCCCGGCGCACCGCGCTGGTGACCGTAAAGGGCCCCGAATTCTGCTTCGGCCGCGCGACCTCGACCTGCCCGCAGGCGACGCCGACCGGTCGTCACACGAGCACCATCCCGCGCGAACACCGCGCCCGCCTAACCCCCTTACCCCTGGCTCGCCGTGCCCGTCACCGAGCCGATCCCGCATGGGAATCGTGCACAGAAAGGAACCACCATGAAGGTGAAGGCCGCCCTCGCGACCGCCAGGGAACAGCCGCTCGTCATCGAGAACGCCGAGATCGACGAGCCCCGTCCCGACGAGGTGCAGGTGCGCCTGGTCGCCACCGGCGTCTGTCACACGGACGCGATCGTGCGCGACCAGTGGTACCCCACGCCGCTTCCGGCGGTACTCGGCCACGAGGGCGCGGGCATCGTGGAGCAGGTCGGCTCTGCGGTCACCGGCATCACGCCCGGCGACCGTGCCGTGCTCGGCTTCGCCAGCTGCGGTGCGTGTGCCGGCTGCAACTCCGGCCACCCGGCCTACTGCACCGACTTCGCCATGCGTTACTTCGGTGGCGCTCGCCCGGACGGCAGCACGGCCTTCCGCGCCGGGGACGGCTCCGCCGTCTCCTCCCACTTCTTCGGACAGTCCTCCTTCGCCGGCGTCGCGAACGTCGCCGAGCGGAGCGTCGCGTGAAGGTGTCCGAGACCGCCCCGCTCGACATCCGACTACGCGTTCGAGGGCATCAGCCAGGCCTTCGAGGACAGCGAGAACGGGGTCACGCTCAAGCCGGTGGTCACTTTTTGGCGGTGTGCCCCACTGTTTCCGCCCTTGCATGAGGAAACCGAGCGGTTTACAGTGGCCTGCATGAGGATTGTTGAACGATCCTCCTGCCGCCTCAATGTGGTGCATTGCGCTTGGACCGTGAAGGGACCGATGTGAGCACGAACGCGATGAGCGTGCCCCGCCCCGTCCAGGAGGCGGTTCACGCCTGCGCAGTCCGGGCGACGCAGGGCTCGGCGGCCTTGGCCCGGGCGTCGGACGTGGAGATCGACACCGCGCTGCGGGCCATGGCGGAGCGGCTGCGGACGGCACGCGACGTGCTGACGGCGGCGAATCAGGAGGACCTGAGATCGGCCGCCTCGAACGGGATGTCGGCGGCACTGCAGGATCGCCTGCGGCTGACCGGCCCGCGGCTTGAGGACATGGCCGTGGCATTGCACACGCTGGCGGACGTGCCGCACGAGCCGCGGGACAGGGTCCTCGAGGAGCGTCCCGACGGCCTGGTCCTGCTGGAGCGCCGCCGCCCGGTGGGGGTCATCGGCGCGAACTTCGAGGCGCGTCCGAATGTGACACTCGACGTCGCCTCCCAGTTCCTCAAGTCCCGCAACGGCGGCGTGCTGCGCACCGGTTCGGCGGCCCTGCGCTCCTCCCAGGCCGTGATCACTCACGTGATCACGCCCGCTCTCGCCGACGCGGGACTGAACCCGGACGCCATCCAGCTGGTGCCGAGCGAGGACCGGGCGGCGGCCTACGCGCTGGTGTCGCTGCCCGAGACCGTCCCTCTGGTCATCCTGCGCGGCAGCGGCGACAGCACCCGGGAACTCGGCCGAGAGGCCGCCCGGCACGGTGTGCGCACGCTGGCCCACGCGGACGGCGGCGGAGTGCTGTACGTGGCTCGGGACGCCGACGAGAAGCTGGTGCACGAGCTGGTCACCAGCAGCCTGGACCGGCTGGGCGTCTGCAACCGGCTCAATCTGCTTCTCATCGACCGGGCTGTCCACGACAAGCTGCTGCCGGGCATTCTGAAGACCTTCGAAGACCTGGGTATCGCCGCATCACTGCCGCCGCACGCCCACGCGCGCGGTCATGAGTGGTCCCTGGACTCCGAGCATGCGGCAACGGTGACGATCGACGAGGCGGACGGACCTGTTCAAGCCGCACGGATCGCCAATGAGGAGACCTCCGGACTGGCCGCCGCCATCGCCACCCACGACCCGGACACCGCAGCCCGGTTCATGGATACCTATGGTGGAGCAGGCGTCTTCTGGAACTCCACCACACGCCTCCTCGACGGCTTCAAGCTCCTGCGCCTGCCGGAAACCGGCATCAACATCGACCGCGTCCCCGGCCCGCGCGGCCCCGTCACCTACCGCGACCTGTATCTGCGCCAGTACGTCGTGCGACCCGCCGCGTCCATGCACAGGTGAGCCGGCAACCTGCACCGCCCCAGGAGGAGCAGCCGCCGCCCGCGACCATGTCACGGCCGATAGTGCCAGGTGGCGCGTGAACGTGGCTGCCACGACCCGGAGCGCTCCGCCGGGGAGGGAGATGGCAGCCGCCCGCCCGGAAAGGCGGTTCCGGCAGCAGCCGGAACCGCCTCCTTTTCACGAGCCGGCCGAGGCCGCGCCCGGGTCGAGGTGAGCGCGGAACCACGACAGCGCGGCGCCACTGGACTCCTCGAAATGCACCTTGTAGGCGTCGAAGTGTCCACCGGGCAGCAGCACCAGCTCCTTCGGGGACAACGCCCGCTCGAAAGCTGCGATTTGGAGGTCGGCCGGTACCACCGTCTCACCTGTCTCGACGATCATCATGAGCGGCTTGGGCGAGACGCGAGTGATCCAGTGGCCCGGCTCATAGAGCCGCGACGCCCGGTTGGAGCGCATCGTCACCGTGTTGTTCGAGCGACCCGGCGGAACGAGGTCACGGTAGAACTGCAACGCGTCCGGGCTGCTGAAGAGAGCCGGGTCGGCAGGGTCGTCGCCGATGGAGGTCTGGTACCGCGGTTCACCGCCGGCGGCCTGGGCGCGTTCGTCCTCGACGTGGGCGAGCTCGAAGGCGGCGATGCGCTCCGGCGGGACCTTGCGCTGCCACTGCTCGAATCCGCTGATGGTGGGCACCTGCGACACCACACACTTGATCCGCACCTCGGTTGCCCCGAGCACGATCGCATGACCGCCCGCGAAGCTCGTGCCCCACACCCCGATGCGGTCCGCGTCGACCTCCGGCCGGGCCTCCAGGAAGCTGATCGCACGGCGCCAGTCCGCGATCTGACGCCATGGGTCGACGTCGTTGCGGGGCTCGCCGTCGCTCGCACCGAACGTGCGGTGATCGTGGACGAGCACCACGAACCCGGCGTCGGCGAACTTGCGCGCGTACGGGTCGAGGCCCATCTCCCGGTTGCCGCCGTATCCGTGCGCCATCGTGATCGCGGGGTGCGGACCCTCGGCGTCCGGCAGGTAGAGCCAGCCGCGCAGAGTCACGCCCCCGTCCGCCGTGAACTCTACGTCGGTGCGTTCTGCCATGGTCATTCGCCTTCCGTGAAGTTGAAGTGCTCGGCGGGGATGAGGCCGGCCGCGGTCAGGGCTGCCCCGACCTTCGCGTTGATCTGCACCACGGCGCCGAGGGGGCGGTGGTGGATGGCGATCTCCGTGATGAGCCCTTCGTCATCACGCGTGAGGATCGTGATCCCCTTCATCTCGAAGCCACCGAACGCGCTGGCCTCCCACTCCAGATACGTCCGCGGGCCGTCCTGCACCTTCCGGACGAACTCGAGCCGTTCGTACACGGAGCTCACCCCGGCCATGAGGGCCTCGACCTGCTCCTTGCGCTCCAGCGGCTTGGCGAGCGCGCTCGCCTCCATCCGCACGTTCGGGGAGAGCGCCGCCGCGAAGGACTCCTCGGTGCGCTGCTCGAACGCGCTCGTCCAGGCCTTGGCGGGGCGGCCGTCGGCGGGGTCCGACGCGCTCTCCTCGACGACCGTGCAGATGACGGCGGCGACCGCAGCCGGGTTCTCGGCGTGCGCCCAGTGACCCGCGCCGGCGATCGTCTGCGAGGCGGCGCCGGGGAAGCGAGGCGCGACATACGCGGAGACGATCTCTTCCGTGACGAAGGGGTCGTTCTCGCCGCGCAGGACGGTGACGCTCCCGTGGAACCTGCTCGGCTGCTGTCCGTCCGGGTGGCCGTTGTTCCATGCCGTCGCCGTGTCGGAGATCGTCGACGGGGCGACGTGCAGCGCCACTTGGGCGAGCCGGTCATTTTCCTCGGCCGGGAACGCGGTGGCGAGCGCACCGCGGAAGGCGCGCTGCGCGTCGAGTCCGAGATCCGGTGTCTGGAAGGGGGCGATCTGCTCCGGGGGCAGGTGCGTGCCCGCCAGCGGGATCGGGTTGACCAGGACGAGCGAACGCACCTGCTCGGTCAAGCGGGCGGCGACGAGCTCGGCGATCTGGCTTCCCAGGCTGTGGCCGACGAGCACGACGGGGCCCTCCGTCGCGCGCACGACGTTCTCGAGGTCGTCGGCCCAGCGGGCGAGTGTGAACGGCCCTTGATCCGAGGCGCGCGTACCCATGCCGGCGAGCTCGAACGCGACCGAGGGGATCGTCCGCTCGTCGAGGACGGTGCGGACGCTGTTCCAGATGGCGCCGTCGTCCAGGTATCCGTGGACGAGCACCGCGGTCGGTGCCTTCGTCGCTGGGCTGTTCATCTCGTGTCTCCTTTGACGATCGCTCTCCTGCGGCGACGAATCGGAGCCGGTGGCTCTCGGGATTCTCGGCCGACGCGAGCTCTATGACGTAAGCATAGGGTCTATGCTTACGTCAATGTCATCGCTCGGTGAGTGACGGAATGAGGGCCGGACCTTCCGGCTTACTCCGCGTTCCGGCCCAGAGCGGCAGCGCCCACCCGAGAATCCGAGGAGTCCACCCATGACGTCGAACGCCTTGACCTACGCAGTGCACATCGCGGACGGCATGCCGACCACCAACTCCGACGTGCCGCCCGATCAGGGCGAGCGCCGCTGGTCGCCGACGTCGAGCACTCTCATCTCGAACGAGGGAGAGGCGCTGCTGGTGGATCCGCTCTTCACGATCGCCCAGTCGGAGCGCCTGCTGCAGTGGCTCGGCGAGCGCGCCGCCCCTGTGACGAGCGTGTACGTCACGCACGGCCACGGGGACCACTGGTTCGGTCTTGGAGCCGTTCTGCAGCGGTACCCCGGTGCCCGCGCTGTCGCGCTGCCCGAGGTCGTCGAGGACATGGCCCACCAGTCCTCGCCCGAGCTCCTCAAGGCGGTCTGGCGGGCCTGGTTTCCCGAGCAGATCCCTGAGCGACTCGTACTCGCCGAACCGCTCGAGGACGAGGTCCTGACTGTGGGCGGGGCGGAGGTCCGCCCGGTCCGCCTGGGGCACACCGACAGCGACAACACCACCTGCCTGCACGTTCCCGACCTGGGGCTGGTCGTCGCAGGCGACGTGATCTACAACAACGTGCACCTCATGCTGGCCCAGTCGGACGCGGACGGGCGAGACGAGTGGCTGAGGGCTCTCGACACGGTCGAGGCGCTGGCGCCGACCGCGATCGTCGCGGGGCACAAGGATCCGGCCGCCGATGACGATCCGCGTCACATCGAGGAGACCCGCCGTTACATCCTTGATTTCAACAGCGGGGTGCGTCGCACCGGCAGCACCCTCGAACTGTACGAGTACATGCTGGAGCGCCACCCGTCGCGTATCAATCCCGGTGCGCTGTGGGGCTCCTGCCGGGCGGCGAAGGGCTGAGCAGTGGCCTGTGGTCGGTCGGCCTGCGGCGCGCTACGCGCGCGCGGCCGCCCGACGCTGCCGTGAGGCCCGCAGGTTCACGGCGTTGCCGCAGATGCGCACGTCATGCCAGACGCCGTTGTTGGGATTCGTGCCGTCGTAGAACGCGACCGAGCAGACCCGGTTACGGCACATCTTCAGACGACGCCAGGTACCCGTCAGTCGGGCGTTCGTGATCTCTTTGAGCACGGCCGCGACGACCCACGGGACGTCCTTGCCGTGCGGCGCCAGCGAGAAGACGCCATCGGCGTCGATCCGCACCTCGAGCGCGCCGCTCACCCCCTTCGGAGCGGATCGGACCGGAGTGTCGCGCACTGCACCCGACACCGTCATCTGCAGCGACGCGCGTAGCTGCTGAAGCCGCACCAGCCCCGGTTCGTCGACTTCGATCGTCGGCGCCTCCGCCCCGGTACGTCGACTCCATTCGTCCAGCGCGCCGGCGAGCCATGACGTCGCAGAAGCCGGCGTCGAGAGCAGGTCCGCGAGCGCGGGCTTGCCGGCGGCGCGAGTGTTCAGGACCTCCTGGACGAGGACGAGCGGTCCGGTGGCGATGCGGTCGGTGTAGCGCTCGCTCGCGAGTTCAGACATAGGCATAGCTTATTAGCTCCAGTCCTCATTGGCGAGGAGAACGGGATCGTCACCGAGAAGGACCCTAACGGCGATGCCGTGCGTTCGACGCACCGGAGAGTGCTCGGCGACCGGACCCGGGTGCTGGGGCCGAACCATCCCGGCACACTGACGACGCGGCTCGCGATCCGTGTGGCCGCGTTCGGCCGGGACCACCCCGGGACGCTGAAAAACCGCTTCGACGTCGCGGCCATGCCAGGCAAGGCCGGCCAGGCGCGACAAGAGAGCGATCTGCGATTCGCCATCGCCGGGCTGATGGCGCGGAGCAGCACGGACCGGGCGCTCCAGCTCCTGTCCGACCTGCTGAAGGACCAGATCCGCGTTCTCGGCCTGACTCACCAGGACACCTCGGCCACCGGGCAGCTCATCCGGGCGCTGACGGAGAAGAAGCGGCGCCGCTCCTGAGCGGCAGTGGCCGCGGTCCGCCCGCTCAGGCGGGCTTCCCGGCCGGCACCGGCGCGAACATCCGTGCCCGGACATGGCACGCTTGGGGCATGGCCGTGCAGATCAACCCCAGTATCCTGTCCGCCGACTTCGCCCGCCTCGCGGACGAGGCCAAGGCGGTCGAAGGCGCCGACTGGCTCCACGTCGACGTCATGGACAACCACTTCGTCCCCAACCTCACGCTCGGTGTGCCGGTCGTAGAGTCCGTGGCCCGTGCTACGGACACCCCGCTGGACTGCCATCTGATGATCGAGGCCCCCGACCGGTGGGCACCCCAGTACGTCGAAGCGGGTGCCTCCTCCGTCACCTTCCACGTGGAGGCGGCGGCCGCCCCGGTCCGGCTCGCTCGTGAGATCCGGGCGAAGGGCGCCCGCGCCTCCATGGCGCTCAAGCCCGCGACGCCCATCGAGCCTTACGAGGACCTGCTCCCCGAGCTGGACATGCTGCTGATCATGACGGTGGAGCCGGGCTTCGGCGGTCAGGCGTTCCTCGACATCATGCTGCCCAAGATCCGCCGCACCCGGGAGTTGATCAGCAAGCACGGACTGGAACTGTGGCTCCAGGTCGACGGTGGAGTTTCCGCGTCGACGATCGAGCGGTGCGCGGACGCCGGAGCCGACGTTTTTGTGGCAGGTTCTGCGGTGTACGGGGCAAACGACCCGGCAGAGGCGGTACGTGCACTACGCACGCAGGCGGAGGCGGCCACCGCCCGGGCGTCGTGGGCGTGCGACCACTGAGGTACGGGAACGTGAACGGCTTCGATCAGGGCTGATCAAGTGCGCCGGATCTGCAAGGATGAACGGCGTATCCAGAGTGTGAACAGCAGTGAGGAGATGGCCGTGTCGGGTATGTCGGCGGGCCGGTCAGCCGTGCGGATGGGACCCGCAGAGCTGGTGCAGGCGGCGGCCATGGCCCGCCGCTTCTATCTCGAAGGCAAGTCCAAGATCCAGATCGCTGAGGAGTTCGGCGTCAGCCGCTTCAAAGTGGCCCGGGTACTGGAGACTGCCCTCGAAAGGGATCTCGTACGCATCGAGATCCGCGTACCGGCCGAACTGGACGCCGAGCGCTCGGACGCGCTCCGCGCCCGCTACGGCCTGAGGCATGCCGTGGTGGTCGAGTCCCCGGCCGAGGCGGAGGAGACCCCCGACCCCGAGAACCTCGGCGAGGTCGCCGCGGACCTGCTCGGCGAACTCGTCAACGAGGGGGACGTGCTCGGCCTCGCCTGGGGCCGCTCCACCATCCACATGGCGGCCGCGCTCGACCGGCTGCCGCCGTGCACGGTGGTGCAGCTGACCGGTGTGTACGACGCGGGGACCTCCGAGCGCGGCTCGGTCGAGGCCGTACGGCGAGCCGCCCAGGTGTCCGGCGGCGACGCCCACCCCATCTACGCGCCGATGCTGCTGCCCGACGCGGCCACCGCGGCCGCGCTGCGCAACCAGACCGGGATCGCCCGGGCCTTCGAGTACTTCGACAAGGTCACGGTCGCCTGTGTCTCCATCGGATCCTGGGAGCCCGGTATCTCCACGGTGCACGACATGCTCAGCGACGAGGAGCGCGCGCACTACGCCACGCTGGGGGTCGCCGCCGAGATGGCCGCGCACCTCTTCGACGCCGAGGGCCGCCGGGTCGGACGGGACCTGGGGGAACGCTGCATCACGGTCAAGGCCGACCAGTTGCGCCGTATCCCCGAGGTCGTCGCGATCGCGGGCGGGCAGCGCAAGGCGGCCGCGATCGACGCGGTGCTGCGGTCGGGGCTGGTCACGAGCCTCGTCACCGACACCTCGGCCGCCGACTACCTGATGACGGCGGGCACCACCCCCAAGCCCGCGCTGAACCGCGCGGACCCGGACGGCCCCTGACCGCGACCGCGGCGGCGCCGCGGCAGCCGGGGTGACAACGCTGCCGCGGCGGACCGGCGGACCCGCCGGGGAAACGGCTCTCAGGACCCGGTCGGCAGTGCCGCGTCGATCAGGGCGGCGGCCGCCTCCCGGGCGACCGCGCCCACCGAAGGGTCACGGTCCATCCGCGCGGACACCCCACCCCCGTCGTACAGCAGGTGCAGCCGGCGGGCGAGGCCCTCGGGATCCGGGGCGCCGGCGTCCCGGGCGAGGTCGGTGAACAGGGTCCGGACCCAGGCGCGAGAGGCGTCGGAGGCCTCCTCGATGGCGCTGCCGTGCTTGGCCTCGGCGCTGGCCGCCACGAAGGCGCACCCGTGGTAGTTCTGCTCGGTGAAGAGCTCGGCCTGCGCGTCGAAGACGGCCAGCAGCCGGTCCCGCGGGGTGTCGGCGCCCGCGACGGCGCGCAGCAGCCGCTCGGTCACCCGGGCGTGCCGGGAGTCGAGGTAGGCACGGATGAGCTGTTCCTTGCCGCCGAAGGTGTTGTACAGCGAGGCCTTGGCGACCCCGGCGTGCTCGATGATCCGGTCGATGCCGACCGTCTGCACGCCCTCCGCGTAGAACAGCTCGTTCGCCGCCGAGAGCAGCCGCTCCCGGGCCGTAGGGGCCTTGGCGGCGGTCAACGTCTTCGTCATGCCACTCACCTTCCCGACATCTCCAGTCTACGGCTGACCAGACCGGTCTACTCAGTCATCGCGCCTGGTTGACGTGCTCTGTCTGCTCCGTGCGGACCGGCACCGTCTGCGGGCCGCCGGAGGCCACCAGCACCCCGGGCCCGGTCTGCGGCCTGCCGCGCAGCAGCAGGGCGGCCAGGGCCAGCAGCGCCAGGGCGATGACCACCGCGCCGTACTCCTCGGAGGTCGGGACCAGCCCGCCCCCGTGCACCACCAGCGCGCCGGCGGCGACCGCGGGGACGCCCATGCCGAGGTAGGCGACCATGAACAGCAGGGACAGCACGCCCGAGCTCTCGTGGGGCCTGGCCAGCGGCAGCACGGTGCGGATGCCGCCCTGGAAGCCGCTGCCGAAGCCGACGCCGGCGGCGGCCGTGCCGAGGAAGAACAGCGTCGGTGCGCTCAGGTCCACGGCCACCAGGGTCAGGGCCACCCCGGCGATGAGTGCGCCGATGCCGGTGTACATCACGGTCGTGGCCCGGGACGTGCGCAGGGCGAGGACCGAGGCGGCCGAGACGACCGCGAGGACGAAGAGGCCGAGGCCGCCCCAGACGGCGGAGGTGGAGCCGACCAGGGTGCGGATCAGGGCGGGGCCGAGCGAGCCGTAGAACCCGGCGAGCGCCCAGACGGCGAAGATGACGGGTGCCGCGGAGAGGGCCGCGCCACGGACCGTGCGGGGCAGCCGGATCTCGGGGACCAGGCTGGCCAGGGCGCCCGGCTCCTTGGTGACGGTCTCGTCGATCAGGGCGACGGCGACCGCCTGGGCCGCGAACACGGCCAGCAGGCCGAGGTAGATCGTGTGGGTCGGCGCGGGCAGATACTGCACCACGAATCCGCTGACCAGCGAGCCCGTCGCGGTGCCGAGACCGGGGGCGAAGGCGTTCGCCACGGTGCCGCGGGAACGGTTGATGTCCATCATCGCGGCGCCGACCGCGCCGAGCGCGGCGCCGGTGGACAGGCCCTGGACGACGCGGGCGACGAGCAGTTCGCCGACGCCTCCGGCGGTGGAGAACAGCAGCATCGCGGCTGCCTGGGCGGCGATCGCGGTGATCAGGACCGGGCGGCGGCCGACGTGGTCGGACAGCTTGCCGAGGACCAGCAGGCCGGAGAGGACGGCGATCGCGTAGACGCCGAAGACGACCGTGGTGGTGATCGAGGTGAAGCCCCATTCGGCCTGGTAGGTCGCGTAGAGCGGGGTGGGCGCGCTGGAGGCGGCGAGGAAGGAGACGATGACGGAGGCGAGCAGGTAGAACGCCGCACGCGGCGGGATCGGCCTGCGTGATGCCCTGGTGCGGTCGGTCCGCTCGTGCGGTGCTGGGTGGTTCATCGGAGATCCTTCGCGGGGACGGGCCCGAAGACCGTCGGTTCGGAGGTCCTTGGTGAGTAGACCTGTCTGTCTAGCTGGCCTGGTCAACCCCATGGACAGGTCTGTCTATTCCGCCGGGTGAAAGTTTCTTCGGGGAGTTCCGCGCACTCGGGCGGAGGCTCTCGCCTCTTCATGTGAGACCGAGATCTTTTTTTCCGACAATCTCCATGCCTCCGCATGGAGCGTCTCCATCGACTGGCCGCCGCCAACCCCGAGTATGTGTACGACAGGCCATGTGCCGATCGCATCGGGAGGACGCGTTGACCACTGAACCCCAGTCCGTGCCGGGAGCCGAACCGCAGCCGGTGCTCGGTCCGTTGACCACCGCCGCGATCTTCCTGGTGCTCACCGTCCGCCCCGGCGGCGAGCGGACGGCGCGGGAGGTGCTGGGCGATCTCCGCGCGCTGGAGCGCAGTTTCGGGTTCGGCGCCCCGGAAGCCGCGCTGAGCTGTGTGGCCGGGGTCGGCTCCGCCGCCTGGGACCGCCTGTTCGACCACCCCCGCCCGGCGGACCTGCACCCCTTCCGGCCGCTGGAGGGCCCCCGGCACACCGCGGTCGCCACCCCCGGCGACCTCCTGCTGCACATCCGGGCCACCCGGTTCGACCTGTGCTTCGGGCTCGCCGCCGAGATCATGCACCGGCTGCGCGACGCGGTGACCGTCGAGGACGAGGTGCAGGGCTTCAAGTACCTCGACGCCCGCGACCTGCTGGGCTTCGTCGACGGCACCGAGAACCCGGTGGGCGCCGCCGCCCGCCGGGCCGTCCTGATCGGCGGGGAGGATCCCGGCCACGCCGGCGGCAGCTACGTGGTCGTACAGAAGTACGTCCACGACCTCGACGCCTGGAACGCGCTGCCCGTGGAGGCGCAGGAGCGGATCATCGGGCGTACGAAGGCCACCAACCTCGAACTGGCGGAGCCGGCCTCCCACGTGGGCCTGAACACGATCACCGGACCCGACGGCGAGGAACAGCAGATCCTGCGGGACAACATGCCGTTCGGCAGCCCCGGCAGCGGTGAGTTCGGCACCTACTTCATCGGGTACGCCCGGACCCCGGACGTCATCGAGCACATGCTGCGCAACATGTTCCTCGGCACCCCGGACGCCGCCCACGACCGGATCCTCGACTTCTCCACCGCGCTCACCGGCACGCTCTTCTTCGTGCCCTCCGACGACTTCCTGGACGACCTGCCCGCGCTTCCCGAAGCCGGCGAGCGGGGACGGTGACACCGGTGTCCGCGCACGCGATCGGCCTGCGGGCGAGCGTCCTGCGCGCTACCGGACCCCGACCGGACGGCCCGCAGTGTCCCTGGAGGTTCCTCCAAGGAGGTCCTGACCTGGCTGGACGTTCGTCCCGGGCATGACGCAGGGGTCCGCATGGGAGAATGAAGTACGTGCTTTCCCCTTGGCCGGCCGGTCCGGGGGTCACCTCTGATCGACTGGGATGTGCGGCACGTGCGTTTCCTCAACGACATCCAGCCCGCGTACGACCTGACGTACGACGACGTGTTCATGGTGCCGAGCCGCTCCGCGGTCGGCTCGCGTCAGGGCGTGGACCTCAACTCGCCGGACGGCACCGGCACCACCATCCCGCTGGTCGTCGCCAACATGACCGCGATCGCGGGCCGGCGGATGGCCGAGACGGTGGCCCGGCGCGGCGGACTCGTCGTGATCCCCCAGGACATCCCGATCGACGTGGTCACCGATGTCATCACCTGGGTCAAGAGCCGCCACCTGGTGCTGGACACCCCGATCGTGCTGGCCCCGCACCAGACCGTCGCCGACGCCCTCGCCCTGCTGCCGAAGCGGGCGCACAACGCGGGTGTCGTCGTCGACGAGGACGGCCGTCCCGTCGGCGTCGTCACCGACCGGGACCTGACCGGCGTCGACCGGTTCACCCAGCTCACCGAGGTCATGTCCCGCGACCTGCTGCTCCTCGACGCGGACATCGACCCCCGCGAGGCCTTCAACAAGCTGGACGCCGCCAACCGCCGCTACGCCCCGGCGGTCGACCGGGACGGCAAGCTGGCCGGCATCCTCACCCGCAAGGGCGCCCTGCGCGCCACCCTGTACACCCCGGCGACCGACGCCAGGGGCAGGCTGCGCATCGCCGCCGCCGTCGGGATCAACGGGGACTTCGCGGACAAGGCCAAGCAGTTGCTCGACGCGGGCGTCGACACGCTCGTCATCGACACCGCGCACGGCCATCAGGAGTCGATGATCAGCGCGATCAAGCTGGTCCGCGGCCTCGACCCGGACGTCCCGATCGCGGCCGGCAACATCGTCTCCGCGGAAGGGGTCAAGGACCTCCTCGACGCCGGCGCGGACATCATCAAGGTCGGCGTGGGCCCGGGTGCCATGTGCACCACCCGCATGATGACCGGCGTCGGCCGGCCGCAGTTCTCGGCGGTCCTGGAGTGCGCCGCCGAGGCGAGGAAGTACGGCAAGCACGTCTGGGCCGACGGGGGTGTCCGGCACCCCCGTGACGTCGCCATGGCGCTGGCCGCCGGTGCGGCCAACGTGATGATCGGCTCCTGGTTCGCGGGCACCTACGAGTCCCCGGGCGACCTCCAGCAGGCCGCCGACGGGCGGCTGTACAAGGAGTCGTTCGGCATGGCCTCGGCGCGGGCGGTGCGCAACCGCACGTCGGACGAGTCGGCCTACGACCGGGCCCGCAAGGCCCTCTTCGAGGAGGGCATCTCCACGTCCCGGATGTACCTCGACCCGGCCCGGCCGGGTGTGGAGGACCTGATCGACTCGATCATCGCGGGTGTGCGGTCGTCGTGCACGTACGCGGGTGCGGGGTCGCTGGAGGAGTTCGCCGAGAAGGCGATCGTGGGGATCCAGAGCGCGGCGGGGTACGCGGAGGGCAAGCCGCTGCACGCGAGCTGGAGCTAGCCGCCGCGGTCCGGTGCGGGTCCGTCGAGGCCTGTCGCGCGGGTCCCCGCGCCCCTGCCGGGGCGCCGCCCGCTCCTGGACGGCCTCGGGCTCGTGTTCTACTTCGTGTACGGCCAGCGCCGGTCCCGTCCTGCATGACCTGAGAGCAGAACAACCCCTTGCTGAACGATCTCGACGAACGCATCGTGCACGCCCTCGCCGAGGACGCCCGCCGCTCCTACGCGGACATCGGGCAACTGGTCGGCCTGTCCGCGCCTGCCGTCAAACGGCGCGTGGACCGGCTGCGCGCCACCGGGGCGATCACCGGATTCACCGTACGGGTCGATCCGGCGGCCCTCGGCTGGGAGACGGAGGGGTTCGTCGAGATCTACTGCCGGCGCAACACCTCGCCGGAGACCATCCAGCGGGGGCTGGAGCGCTACCAGGAGGTGGTGGCCGCGTCGACCGTCACCGGGGAGGCCGACGCGGTCGTGCAGGTCTTCGCGTCGGACATGCGGCACTTCGAGAGGGTGCTGGAGCGGATCGCGGGGGAGCCGTTCGTGGAGCGGACCAAGTCGGTACTGGTGCTGTCGCCCCTGCTGAGGAGGTTCTCCTCGGGGGCGCCGGGGTGAGAGCGGGGGAGGGGCCGGGGGGTGCGGTGGTGTGCCGGGTGCGGGTGGTTCGTGGCTGGTCGCGCAGTTCCCCGCGCCCCTGGGCCGGCGGTGGTACCGCGCCCTGAAGGGGCGCGGGGAACTGCGCGAACAAGCCCCACCGGCCCGCACCCGGCACACCACCGCGCCCCCGGCCACCTCTACTCGGCGGTCTTCCTCGCCAACGCGTTGTTCCCGATGGAGTTGTGCACACTGAAGCTCACCGCATCCGACCGGTAGCGGTCGTCGGACCACTCCACCGGCCGCCCCTCCCGCGTCGTCGTCACCCGCCGCACCCGCAGCAGCGGGCTGGTCCGGCGGATGCCGAGCAGCCCGGCGTCCTGTGCCCCCGCCGCCACCGCGTCTATGACGTGCTCGCCGTACGCGAAGACCAGCCCCTTGTCCTCGTACAGGCGCTGCGTGACCGAGGGGCACTCCGGCTCTATCGCCTCCACCACCGGAGAGATCCAGTCCGCGTACACCGTGCGCTCCAGCAACACCGGTTCGCCGTCCAGCCCGCGTACCCGCAGGACATGCAGCACGGGCGTACCGATGCCGAGCTGGAGGCGAACGGCGTCCTCCTGTGTGGCCGGCCGGTATCCCTGGGAGACCACCCGCCCCGTCGCCTCGCGGCCCATCGCCCGCGCCCACTGCGCGAAGCTGCGCAGCTCCGCGAAGCTCTGGCTGCGGCGGCTGGCCAGCACCACTCGGCGGGCGCCCTGGCGGGAGCCGATCAGCCCCTCGGCGGTGAGTGCGGCGACCGCCTGGCGGACCGTGCCGCGGGAGACGCCGTACTCCGCGGCGAGTTCCGTCTCCGAGGGCAGCCGACTGCCGACGGTGTACTCCTCGCGGTCGATGGCGCGCCGCAGTTCGTCGGCGATCTCCTCGTGTCGCGCCGTCATGCTTCCCCTCTGAGTAGGCCGCTGTGCACAGCGTGACCAGCCTAATCGACGTTCCCGAGTGATTCGTGTCAGCGCGGAACAGGCCAGGATTGTGCAGGGAATTGGGGTTCAGGATTTATGCGGCGTTCACGTTCCCGACACCCACGCCGGGCGTACTGGGGCCAACTTGTTCAGACAAGTTTACTCGGCGCCGCCCACAGCGCCACTCACCCTCGTGTGTACTCCCTGGAGAGACCGTGACCGTGTCCCTGCCGAGAACCGCCCTCCTCGGCGGCTCCCTCGCCGCCGTAGCCGCGCTCGCCCTGAGCGGCTGCGGTGCCGCTCCCGACAACGCGTCGTCCACCACCTCCGGTGGCAAGAGCGCCGCCACCGCCACCTCCGCCGCCGACCTCGGTGGCATGGACAAGCTGATCGCCGCCGCCAAGAAGGAGGGCACGCTGCACATCATCGCCGTGCCCCGCGACTGGGCGAACTACGGCGCCATCATCGACGGCTTCCAGAAGAAGTACGGCATCAAGATCGAGGACGAGAGCCCCGACGGATCCAGCCAGGACGAGATCAACGCCGTGACGTCGAGGAAGGGGCAGGACCGGGCCCCGGACGTGCTCGACCTCGGCTCCTCGTTCGCGCTCAGCGCCGCCCAGCAGGGGCTGCTCGCGCCCTACAAGGTGACCTCGTACTCCGACATCCCCGAGGGCCAGAAGGACGCGCAGGCCCGCTGGTACAACGACTACGGCGGCTACATCTCCATCGGCTGCGACGCGAAGCGGGTCAAGACCTGCCCGACCACCTTCGCCGACCTGCTCAAGCCGCAGTACAAGGGCCAGGTCGCCCTCAACGGCAACCCGACCAAGTCCGGCTCGGCGTTCGGCGGCGTCTACGCGGCGGCGCTCGCCGACAAGGGCTCCTTCGACGACATCCAGCCGGGTCTGGACTTCTTCGCCAAGCTGAAGAAGAACGGCAACTACACGCCCGTGGAGTCCACCCCGGCCACCGTCGAGAAGGGCGAGACGCCCATCTCCATCGACTGGGACTACCTGAACGCCGGATACGCCGACGAGTTCAAGTCCAAGGGCGTGGACTGGAAGGTGTCGATCCCGAGCGACGGCCAGTACGCCCAGTACTACTCCCAGGCCATCAACAAGGACGCCCCGCACCCGGCGGCCGCCCGCCTGTGGCAGGAGTACCTGTACAGCACCGAGGGCCAGAACCTGTGGCTCAAGGGGTACGCGCGTCCGGTCCTGATGTCCGCCATGGAGAAGGCCGGCACCCTGGACAAGACCGCCGCGGCCAAGCTGCCCGCGGTCACCGGCACGCCCGCCTTCCCGACCGAGGCCCAGCAGGACAAGGCCAAGACGGTGCTCACGACGGGCTGGTCGAAGGCCGTCTCCGGATGACGGCCACGCTCACGCGGGCCGACGTGGCGTCCGCCGCTTCCCAGAAGCGGCGGCGCCGCGCCCCCGGCTGGATCGCCGTCGTCCCGCTCCTCGTCTTCACGGCCGTCGCCTTCGGGCTGCCGGCCGTGGCCATGCTGAACGGCGCCTTCACGGTCAAGGACCCGACGAGCGGGGTCTCCTCGTACACCGGGCGCAACCTCACCGACTCCCTCCAGGGGCCGTACCTCACCGCTCTCGTCGGCAGCGTGAAGTTGTCCGCGCTCTCCGCCCTGATCGGCGCCGTCGTCGGGCTGCCGCTCGCGCAGGCCGTCGTCAGCTCGCGCTCCCGGGCGCTGCGGGAGGCCGTGCTCACCGCCTCCGGTGTGCTCGCCAACTTCGGCGGCGTGCCGCTGGCGTTCGCCTTCGTGGCCACTCTCGGCAACGCCGGTGTGCTGACCGTGCGCCTGCACCTCGCGGACCACGGCTGGGACCTGTACAGCTTCTGGGGGCTCGTACTGGTCTACCTGTACTTCCTGATTCCGCTGATGGTCCTCACCATCACCCCGGCACTGGACGGGCTGCGGGCGCAGTGGCGGGAGGCCGCGCTCAACAACGGCGCCACCGGCGTGCAGTACTGGCGGTTCGTGGCCCTGCCCGTGCTCGCGCCCTCGCTGCTCGGCGGGCTCGTGCTGCTCTTCGGCAGCGCCTTCGCCGCCTACGCCACCGCCGCCGCGATGGTCGGCAGCGCGGTCCCGCTGGTCACCCTGCAGATCGCCGACGCGCTCTCCGGCAACGTCCTGGTGGGCCAGGAGAACGTGGCCCTCGCCCTGAGCCTGGACATGGTGCTGGTGGCCGGCGTGGTGATGGCCGTGTACCTGCCCCTGCAACGACGGAGCGCCCGATGGCTCGACGCCTGACCCCCTGGCGCTGGGCCGTCCTCGGCCTGGCCGCCCTCTACTTCCTGGTCCCGCTGGGCGCCTCCGTCCTCTTCACGGTGGACGTGCCCGGCCAGGGCGTCACCTTCGACGCCTACACCCAGATCCTGTCCGCCGACGGGTTCGTGTCCAGCCTGTTGCTCTCACTGGAGCTGGCGGTCGCCACCATCGCCGTCGTGCTGCTGCTGACGGTGCCCGCCGTGGTCGCCCTGCGGCTCAGCGCGCCCAGGCTGCGCCCCGTGGTCGAGATCGTCTGCTCGCTGCCGCTGGTGGTGCCGCCGATCGCGTTCGTCGCCGGCATCGCGAGCGTGCTCAAGTGGGGGCCGGACCACCTCTCCCGGACCCCGCTCTTCGAGACCTTCGTCGCCATCCAGAACCCGAGCTTCCCGGTCGTCCTGGTCCTCGCCTACGTCGTGATGGCGCTGCCCTTCGTCTACCGCGCCCTGGACGCCGGACTGCGCGCGATCGACGTGCGCACCCTCGTCGAGGCCGCCCGCAGCTGCGGCGCCAACTGGCCGCAGGCCCTCGTCCGCGCCGTCCTGCCCAACCTGCGGGGGGCGCTGCTCAACGCGGCCTTCCTCACGCTGGCCCTGGTGCTCGGCGAGTTCACCGTGGCCCGGCTGCTCGGCTTCGAGCCCTTCGCCGTGTGGATCTACGACGTCGGCGGCTCGCAGGCCCAGATGTCCGTCGCCGTCTCCGTGCTCAGTCTCCTGGTGACCTGGGCCCTGCTCCTCGCGCTCGCCGGTGTCGGCGGCCGTGACCGTACCGCTTCCTCCCGGGGATGAGACACCATGACCACCGCCACCTTTGAGAAGGCCGCCACCGTCGAGTTCCGGTCGCTGCGACGCGAGTTCGGCGCCACCGTCGCCCTCGACGGCCTCGACCTGACCGTTCAGCAGGGCGAGTTCCTCGCCCTGCTCGGCCCGTCCGGCTGCGGCAAGACCACCGCGCTGCGCATGCTCGCCGGGTTCGAACACCCCGACTCCGGCGCCGTGCTGGTGGACGGCGAGGACGTCACCCGGGTCCCGGCGCACCGCCGTGACGCCGGGATGGTCTTCCAGTCGTACAGCCTCTTCCCGCATCTGAACGCCGTGGACAACGTGGCCTTCGGCATGCGGATGCGCAAGGTGCGCACGAGTGAACGGCGGGCGCGGGCCGCCGAGTTGCTGGAGCTGGTCGGGCTCGGCGACAAGGGGGAGCGGTTCCCGCACCAGCTCTCCGGCGGCCAGCAGCAGCGCGTCGCGCTGGCCCGCGCCCTGGCCCTGCGCCCCCGCGTGCTCCTCCTCGACGAGCCGCTGTCCGCCCTGGACGCCAAGGTCCGGCTCAGCCTCCGCGAGGAGATCCGCCGGCTCCAGCGGGAACTGGGCATCACCACGCTGTTCGTGACGCACGATCAGGAGGAGGCGCTGTCCATCGCCGACCGGGTCGCCGTGATGCGCGCCGGGCGGCTCGAACAGTGCGCCGAACCCGCCGAGCTGTACGGCCGCCCGGCCACCGCCTTCGTCGCCGAGTTCGTCGGCACGATGAGCCGGATCCCGGGGACGGTCAAGGACGGCTCGGTCGAGGTGCTCGGGCAGCGGCTGCCGGCCGACGGGCAGGCGCCGGGCGCGGGCGAGGTCGACGTGCTCGTGCGGC
This sequence comes from Streptomyces sp. NPDC086519, assembly GCF_040686075.1. Classification (NCBI taxonomy): domain Bacteria; kingdom Bacillati; phylum Actinomycetota; class Actinomycetes; order Kitasatosporales; family Streptomycetaceae; genus Streptomyces; species Streptomyces sp. NPDC086519. The sequence continues at coordinate 86,283 of NZ_JBFBJL010000001.1, read as the reverse complement.
CGGAGGCGGTCCGGGTGCGCGCGGACGGCGCCGGTACGGCCACCGTCGTCGCCACCGCCTTCCTGGGCGCCGTCGTCCGGGTCACCGTACGGCTGGCCGACGGTACCGAGGCCAAGGCCGACCTGCCCGCCCACGAGGCCGCCGAGCTGGGCGCCGGATCAGCCGTGAGCGTGTCGCTGCCCGAGCGGCCGGTGCTCGTGGCGGAACGCGCCCCGAAGTAGCGCCTCCACCAAGCCAGCAGCGCATCTACCAGCCGGCAGTGTGGGTACCAGCCCGTAGCGCGTCCACAGGCCGGCAGTGAGGAACGACGACGACGTGACCCCCCACCCACGACTCCCGCACACCCAGGTCCCGGCCCGCCCGCCCTGGGCTGTCCTGTTCGACATGGACGGAACGCTCGTCGACACCGAGCGACTGTGGTGGGAGGCGGTGGAACAGGTCGCCGGGCGGCCGCTCACCGAGGCCGACGAACCCGAGGTGCTCGGCCGACCGGTGGAGCACACCGCCGACTGGCTCGCCGCCGCCACGGGCAGGCCGGCCGCGGCTCTGGCGGCCGGCCTGCACCGGGAGTTCGCGGACCGCGTCCGCACCGGCATCGTGCCCCGCCCCGGCGCCCTCGACCTGCTGGACGCGCTGGCCGCGGCCGGCGTCCCCACCGCCCTGGTCACCGCGTCCCCACGCGCGGTCGCCGACCTCGTCCTCGACGCCCTCGGCCCAGACCGGTTCGCCGTCTCCGTCACCGCTGACGACACCGGCCGCACCAAGCCCGCCCCCGACCCGTACCTGGCAGCCTGCCGCGCCCTCGGCGTCGACCCGGCGGCCTGTGTCGCCGTCGAGGACACCGAGACCGGGGTCGCCTCCGCCGAGGCCGCCGGATGTGCCGTGCTGGCCGTGCCCTCGCTCGCCCCGATCGGCGGCGCGCCCGGCCGGACCGTCCGTGACACGCTGGTCGGGGTCACCCCGAGGGAGCTGAGCGAGATGGCCGCACCGGAACTCCGCGTGATGTCCTGGAACCTGTGGCTCGGCGGCAGCCCGGTCGACGACCACCGGGCCAAGCAGGTCAAGGCCATCATGGACGCGGGCGCGGACGTCGTCGGCCTCCAGGAGACCGCCGGGACCAGCGCGCGGGAGCTCGCCGACGCCCTGGGCTGGCACCACCACACGGCGGGCGAGAACCTCGGGATCATCAGCCGCTTCCCGGTCACCGCCCGCCTCGGCGACCCGGACGTCGGCTTCTACGGAGCCGCCGGGGTGCGGATCGCGTTGCGCCCCGGCCGCGAGGTCGAGATCTGGACCGCGCACCTGCACTACACGCCGTACGGGCCCTACGAGTTCCACTTCGACGGGCTGGGCGCCGACGAGCTGATCGCCCACGAGGAGGTGCGGCTCGAACAGATGAGGCAGGCCCTGCGGCGGATCGGGGACCCAGAGGTGCCCGTGGTGCTCATGGGGGACTTCAACTGCCCGTCCCACCTGGACTGGCCGGCGGTCCGGTGGCCGGTGACCAGGGCCGCGGAGGAGGCCGGGTTCCGTGACTCCTACCGGGAGGCGCACCCGGACCCGGCCGCCGCGCCCGGCCACACCTGGTCGCCGATCCACCCCGTCCACGAGGACGGCAGCGGGCGGCCCGAACCGCAGGACCGGATCGACTACGTGCTGCACAGGGGGCTGCGCGTGCTCGACTCCCGGACCTGGGTCACCGGAGACCCGGTGCCCTGGCCCGAAGTGGCGGGCAACGACTGGCCCTCCGACCACGCGGCCGTCGTCACCGTGTTCGCCGTGGAGCTCTGACCAGGGGGAGGCCGGCCTGGTACGGACCGACCCGCCGCGCCGGGTGGCACCGGCCGGCCCCGCCGCCGCCCCCGGGCCGCCGAAGGAGATCGTGGAGCGGCCGCGGGACCCGTGCCCCGCGCAACGAATCGCCGCCGTACCCCCGCCGCACGCAACGAACCGCCCACCGGCACGCAACGGCTCCTTCTTGTCCGGCCCGGCCCGCCGACCTTACGGTCTAAATGGCCCACAGACCCCCTTTCGTACCCGGTGAGGACCCGCATGCGCACCGCCCTGCTCCAGAGCTCCGGCCGCCCCGGCTCGACCGCCGAGAACCTCAAGGTGCTCGACGCCGCCGCCGGCCGGGCCGCCGCCGCGGGCGCCGCGCTGCTCGTCGCCCCGGAGATGTTCCTGACCGGCTACGCGATCGGCGACGACATCGCCCGCCTCGCCGAGCCCGCCGGCGGCGACAGCGCGGACGCGATCGCCGAGCTGGCCCGCCGGCACGGCCTGGCCGTCGCCTACGGCTACCCGGAGCGCGACGGCGACCGCGTCCACAACTCCGCCCAGCTGATCTCCGCCGACGGGACCCGGCTCGCGAACTACCGCAAGTCCCACCTCTTCGGCGGCTTCGAGCAGGACCACTTCACCGCGGGCGACCAGCCGGTCGTCCAGGCGGAGCTGAACGGCCTCACCGTCGGGATCATGATCTGCTACGACGTGGAGTTCCCGGAACTCGTCCGCGCCCACGCCCTGGCCGGCACCGACCTGCTGCTGGTCCCGACGGCGAACATGCACCCGTTCGAGCTCGTCGCCGAGTCCCTGGTCCCGGTGCGGGCCTGGGAGAACCAGATGTACGTGGCGTACGCCAACCGCGTCGGCCAGGAAGGGGAGTTCGAGTTCTTCGGGCTCTCCGCGCTGGCCGGACCCGACGGGGTCGCCCGCGCCCGCGCCGGTCGCGGTGAGGAACTCGTCCTCGCCGACCTCGACCCCGCCCTCCTCGCCGCCTCCCGCGAGGCGAACCCGTATCTGAAGGACCGCCGCCCCGGCCTCTACGGGTCCCTGATCTGACCTCTCCCCCCGCTCTTCTCTCGTTCTCCGCTCTTCTTCCAGCTTTCCGCAAGGAGTCCGTACCCCATGACGTCCACGGTGCCCAACGCCGTCGAGCACGCCGACGAGCAGCAGCCGCCGATCACCATGTTCGGCCCGGACTTCCCGTACGCCTACGACGACTTCCTCGCCCATCCGGCGGGCCTCGGCCAGATCCCGGCGACCGAGCACGGCACCGAGGTCGCCGTCATCGGCGGTGGCCTGTCCGGCATCGTGGCCGCCTACGAGCTGATGAAGATGGGCCTGAAGCCCGTCGTGTACGAGGCCGACAGGATCGGCGGCCGGCTGCGGACCGTCGGCTTCGAGGGCTGCGACCCCTCGCTGAGAGCCGAGATGGGCGCGATGCGGTTCCCGCCGTCCTCCACCGCCCTCCAGCACTACATCGACCTGGTGGGCCTGGAGACCCGCCCGTTCCCCAACCCCCTCGCGGAGGCGACCCCTTCGACTGTCGTCGACCTCAAGGGCGAGTCGCACTACGCCGAGACGATCGACGATCTCCCGCAGGTCTACCGGGACGTCGCCGACGCCTGGAACAAGTGCCTGGAGGAGGGCGCCGACTTCTCCGACATGAACCGCGCCATGCGCGAGCGGGACGTGCCGCGCATCCGGGAGATCTGGGCGAAGCTCGTCGAGAAGCTCGACAACCAGACCTTCTACGGCTTCCTCTGCGACTCCGAGGCCTTCAGGTCCTTCCGGCACCGCGAGATCTTCGGCCAGGTCGGCTTCGGAACGGGCGGCTGGGACACCGACTTCCCCAACTCCATCCTGGAGATCCTGCGGGTCGTCTACACGGAGGCGGACGACCACCACCGCGGCATCGTCGGCGGCTCCCAGCAGCTGCCGCTCCGGCTCTGGGAGCGCGAGCCGGAGAAGATCGTGCACTGGGGGTACGGGACCTCGCTCGCGACCCTGCACGAGAACGGCGCGCCCCGCCCCGCCGTGACCCGGCTGCACCGCACCACCGGCAACCGGATCACCGTGACGGACGCCGACGGCGACATCCGCACCTACCAGGCGGCGGTCTTCACCGCCCAGTCGTGGATGCTGCTCTCCAAGATCGCTTGCGACGACTCGCTCTTCCCGATCGACCACTGGACCGCGATCGAGCGCACCCACTACATGGAGTCCTCGAAGCTGTTCGTGCCGGTGGACCGGCCGTTCTGGCTGGACAAGGCCGTCGACGAGAAGGGAAATCCGACGGGCCGGGACGTCATGTCGATGACGCTCACCGACCGGATGACGCGCGGCACCTACCTCCTCGACGACGGCCCGGACCGGCCCGCCGTCATCTGCCTCTCCTACACCTGGTGCGACGACAGCCTGAAGTGGCTGCCGCTGTCCGCGCACGAGCGGATGGAGGTGATGCTGAAGTCACTCGGCGAGATCTACCCGAAGGTCGACATCAGGAAGCACGTCATCGGCAACCCGGTGACCGTGTCCTGGGAGAACGAGCCCTATTTCATGGGCGCGTTCAAGGCCAACCTGCCGGGCCACTACCGCTACCAGCGGCGCCTGTTCACGCACTTCATGCAGGACCGGCTGCCGGCCGACAAGCGGGGCATCTTCCTCGCCGGCGACGACATCTCCTGGACGGCGGGCTGGGCCGAGGGCGCCGTCCAGACCGCGCTGAACGCGGTCTGGGGCGTCATGCACCACTTCGGCGGAACGACCGACCCGGCCAACCCCGGCCCCGGTGACGTCTACGACGAGATCGCACCGGTCGAGCTCCCCGAGGACTGACCGGTCGAGGACTGACCGGTCGAGGACCGACTAGACCCCGGCCGCCCGCGCCTTCTCGTACACCTCGGCGGCGACGTCCTTGAGTTCCCGGGCGTCGCGCGGGGTGGTCTGGAGGTCGATGAGGATCTCCTCCAGGCCGACCGCCGCGTGGGCCACGAGGTCCTCGACGATCTGGTCGACGCTGCCCTGGAAGGGGCGGCGGTCGGAGCCGTCGTAGGCCTTGGGCGTGTACACGGCGTTGACCCGCACGACCGTCTGGATCGGTTCCTTCCGGCCGCGCTCGGCCGCCAGGTCCCGCAACTCCTGCCACTGCGTGGCGAGCTGCTCGGGGCCCATGCCGACGGGCAGCCAGCCGTCCGCGTGGTCGACCAGCCGGCGCAGGGCCTTCCTGCCGTGCGCGCCCAGCATGATCGGGATCGGCCGGGCGGGCTTGGGGCCGACCACGGCGGAGGCGATCTTCGTGATCCGCCCGTCGTAGCGCACGGGGTCCGGGCCCCATACCGCCCGGCACACGTCGATGATCTCGTCGAGCACCCGGCCGCGCTCCTCGAACGGCCGGACACCGGCCGCCGCGTACTCGTCGAGGGACCAGCCGGTGCCCAGGCCCGCCACCACCCGGCCGCCGCTCGCCGCGTCCAGCGAGGCCAGGGACTTGGCCAGTTGGAAGGGGTTGTGCAGAGGCGCCACCAGCACGCTGCTGCCCAGCCGGGCCCGCTCGGTGGCCGCGGCGGCGAGGGTGAGCGTGACCAGCGGGTCGGCCACGCCCCGGTAGTTGTCGGGCCAGGGAACCCCTTCCATGCCGTACAGCCCCTGGGTGGCGGGCTCCGGGAACAGCGCACGCTCGAAGACCCACAGGCTCTCGTAGCCGATCCGTTCGGCGGCGCGTGCCACGTCGGGGACGTCGGTGCCGAGGGAGTACTGCCGCATCTGGGGAAGCGAGAGGCCGAGCCGGACGGTCATACCGGTGCTCCTTTGCAGTCGGGTGCCTGCCGTGAACGTACGGCGGTCGGCCGGGATTCCGATCACGGCTCGCGGCCGACCGGATCCGGCCACCTCAGTCGCCCAGCGGCGTGAGCAGCATCCGGCCCGCCAGGCCCACGGCCGCGTCCAGCCGCTCGGTGAACTCCTCGACCAGGTCCTCGAACCTGCGCAGCGCCCACAGGGCTCTGGCCGCCGACCAGGTCGCGTCCCGGGCCCGCTCCAGGCTCCAGGAACCGAGCAGATGGGTCAGCGGATCGGCGATCTGGAGCAGGTCGGGCCCCGGCATCAGATCCTCGCGGATGCGCTCCTCCAGCGAGACGAGCAGGTCGCCGACGCGGTCGAACTCGTCCTCCAGATCGGCCGGTTCGCAGCCGAGCGTACGGCAGGCGTCGACCACGGCCAGCGCCAGGTCGTGCCCGATGTGCGCGTTGATGCCGGCCAGCGCGAACTGTAGTGGGCGGACCCCGGGATGGCGGCGGAACTGGAACAACGGCCGCCAGCAGGCCGGGGGCCGGCGGCCGGTGGCCTCCGCTGCCACGGCGGCCAGGTAGCGCTCGGCGAACCGCACGTCGAGGGTGGCCGCGGCCCCGGGGTCCGTGAACCCGCCCGCGTCCAGGCGCCGTTCCACCTCCTCCGTGACGGCGAGATACACCCGGTTGAAGACCGCGATCCCGTCCCGCTCGGGCAGCTCCGCGTCCAGGGCGCGCATCCGGGAGACGACGGTGCCGACCGGAGCGGTGAGGTGTTGCGACTGCGCCATGGGGGAAGCGTCCCAGCCCCGGCCCGGCCCGCGCGGCGACGGGCCCGGCGCTTCCCCGGAACGAGGGAACGGACCCGCCGGAGGGGAGGGCGGGCGCGCCGGGCGGGAGGGGGCGATGCCTGCCTACGGACGGGTGTCGTCGTAGGAGCTGGTGCCCTCGTCGAGGAGCGGTTCCTGGCCCTTGAGGTGGGCCGGGGCCATGGCACGCAGGGTGTGGTAGCCGATGATGACCACCAGGGTGCCGAGGGCGATGCCGCTGAGGGAGAAGGTGTCGGTGAACTTCATGCTGACGTTGCCGACGCCGATGATGATGCCGGCGGACGCCGGGACCAGGTTCAGCGGGTTGCGCAGATCGACCCCGGCGTGCAGCCAGATCTGGGCGCCGAGCAGGCCGATCATGCCGTAGAGGATCACCGTGATGCCGCCGAGGACCCCGCCCGGGATCGCGGCGACGACCGCCCCGAACTTGGGGCAGACGCCGAAGAGCAGCGCGAAGCCGGCGGCGGCCCAGTAGGCGGCGGTGGAGTAGACACGGGTCGCGGCCATCACGCCGATGTTCTCGGAGTAGGTGGTGTTGGGCGGGCCGCCCACGGCGGTGGAGAGCATCGAGGCGACGCCGTCGGCCGAGATCGCCGTGCCCAGCTTGTCGTCCAGCGGGTCGCCGGTCATCTCGCCGACCGCCTTGACGTGCCCGGTGTTCTCGGCGACCAGGGCGATGACCACGGGCAGCGCGACCAGGATCGCCGACCACTGGAAGGACGGGCCGTGGAAGGACGGCAGCCCGATCCAGTCGGCCCTGCCGACGCCGGAGAGGTCCAGGCGCCAGTGGTCGGTGACCTTGCCGCTCGGGCTCAGGGAGTGGATCCGGCCGAAGACGCGGTCCAGGGCCCAGGAGAGGACGTATCCGAAGACGAGGCCCAGGAAGATCGCGATGCGGGACCAGAATCCTCGCAGACAGACGACGGCCAGACCGGTGAACGTCATCACCAGCAGAGCCGTCCACTGGTCCTGCGGCCAGTAGGTGGAGGCGGTGACCGGCGCGAGGTTGAAGCCGATCAGCATCACCACCGCGCCGGTGACGATCGGCGGCATCGCGGCGTGGATGATCCGGGCGCCGAAGCGCTGGACGGCCAGCCCGATCAGGAACAGCACGGCGCCGACCACCAGGATCGCGCCGGTCACGGTGGCGCTGGTGCCGCCCTGCGCGCGGATGACGGCGGTCACTCCGACGAAGGACAGCGAGCAGCCCAGGTAGCTGGGGACCCGGCCACGCGTCGCCAGCAGGAAGATCACCGTCGCGACGCCGGACATCATGATCGCGAGGTTGGGATTCAGACCCATCAAAACCGGGGCGACGAACGACGCGCCGAACATGGCGACCACATGCTGGGCGCCGAGCCCGATCGTGCGCGGCCAGGAGAGCCGTTCGTCGGGGCGTACCACCGCTCCGGGCGCGGGCGTGCGCCCGTCGCCGTGCAGTTTCCAGCGCACGCCGAGATCCATGGGGGTTTCACTTTCCTTGTACGTGAAGACGGTCCGGACCATTGTCCCGGCTGTCTCGTGGTTCTACGCTCACGCGGTCCCACTCATGAACTGAGTTCACATATTTGATTTCGGGTTGCTCGGAGTGCTCGATGAGTGGCTGGCGAAGGCCCCCGAATGCAGCTGGCCGCCCTCGCCTACGCGACCGGTGACAAGGCGCTGGCCAGGAAGACCGTGCTGGACGCGCGGGCCCGGCGGATCGACCCGCAGGTCGCGGCGGACGGCAGTCAGCCGCAGGAGCCGGCCCGCACCAGAAGCCGGCACTACTCGGCCTTCGGCCTGGTCGCCCGCACCCGGCTCGCGGCCGTCGGCCGGCATGTCGGCGTGAACCAGTGGGCCTATCGGGGGCCGGACGGCCAGAGCCCGTTCAAGGCCGTCGACTACCTGCTGCCGTCCGCGACCGGGGCGGCCGCCTTGCCCTACCCGGAGCCGGAGTTCCACCGCTGCGCGGCGAGCGACGTCGTGCACGCGGTGGCCGACGCCGGCGACACGGCGGCCCGGCAGGCGGTACGGCGGCTGGAGGCGCCGCCCGGCGGTGACCTCTGGGCGCCGCGGCCCGCGGCCGAGCAGCTGGACTCGACAGCGGGCTGACCAGCCCCTTCCCGACCGGGGCTGCTGAGCATCCGCTTAGGATGGAGTGTCCCCACCGCTTCGTCCCAAGCTCAGGAGCCCCACCCGTGACCGCCGAAGCCCCGCCCGCCCCCGCCCTCCCCTACGGCCGCCTGCTGCCGGTCAGCGTCCACTTCGACGACCTCGACGCGCTCGGGATGCTGCACAACGCCCGCTACCCGCTGCTGGTCGAGCGGGCCTGGACGGAGCTCTGGCAGGGGCACGGCATCCGCTTCGACGGCGACTGGGCCGCCGCCGGAGACGCCTGCAACGTGGTCAAGGAGCTGCTGATCAGCTACGAGGCGCCGGTCACCAGGCCGGGCACCTACGCCGTCCACCTCTGGCTGGAACGGCTCGGCACCTCCGGCCTGACCTACGGCTTCCGCTTCTGCTCGCCCGACGGCGCGACCACCTACGCACAGGGCACCCGGGTGCTCGTCCGGCTGGACGCGGCCACCCTGCGCCCCGCGCCGTGGAGCGAGCCGTTCAGGGCCGTGGGCCGGGAACTGCTGCGGCCTCGGGGCTGACCTCCGCGCGCGAGCCCCGCGCCCCGGCGCGCAGCACGCCCGCGAACGCCACCAGCCCCAGGGTCAGCGCCGTGACCAGGCAGAACGACACCACCAGGCTGGTCGCCTGGGCGATGCCGCCGATCAGGCCGGGCGCGATCAGGCCCGAGGTGTAGGTGATCGTCGCCACACCGGCGATCGCCTGACTCGGGTTCGGCCCGGCGTGCCCGGCCGCCGCGAAGCACAGCGGTACGACGACCGCGATGCCGAGGCCCAGCAACGCGAACCCGGTCATCGCCACCGCGGGCTGCCCGGCCAGGACCACCAGCAGCCCGCCGAACGCGGCGAGCACGCCTCCGGCGCGCACGGTACGGACCGCGCCGAAACGGTTCACCACCGCGTCCCCGCCGATCCGGGCCACCGCCATGGCCAGCATGAACCCGGTGGTGGTGGCCGCCGCGAGCCCGGCCGAGCTGTCCATCCGGTCCCGCAGGAACACCGCCGACCAGTCCAGACTCGCCCCCTCCGCGAACACCGCGCAGAAACCCACCGTGCCGATCAGCAGCGCCGACCGGGGCGGCAGCGTGAACCGTGGCGGCGGCTCCTCGTCCTCGGCGGCCTGGACGTCCAGGACGAAGCCGGCCGTCAGTACGCCGAGCACGGTGAGCACGGCCGCGGCCAGGGCGAAGTGCACGCGCGCGTCGGTGCCCAGGTGCGCGGCGAGGGTGCCCGCGGCCGAGCCGATCAGGGTGCCCGCGCTCCACATGCCGTGCAGCCCTGACATGACCGACCTGTCGAGCCGCCGTTCGATCTCCACGCCGAGCGCGTTCATCACGACGTCCGCCATGCCCGCGCTCGCGCCGTACACGAACATCGCCAGGCACAGCAGATACAGGTTGGTCGCCAGCGACGGCAGGATCAGCGACAGCGTCCACATCGCGATCAGGCCGCGCAGCGCCGTACGGCTGCCGAAGCGGTGGCTGATCCTGCCCGCCAGCGGCATCGCGCACGAGGCGCCGAACGCCGTGAACGCGAGCGCGAAGCCCAACCGGCCGGGGCTGAGCGAGGCATGGTCCTGGACCCACGGCACCCGGGTGGCGAACGAGCCGGTGACGGCACCGTGCACGGTGAACACGGCCGCGACGGCGTACCGCGCGCGTTTCACCTCGTGCTGCGCCTGACCCATGTCCTTCATCGTCCTGCCCTCCCCGGCCGGGTGCCGCCCCGCTGCCCGGCGTAAACTATCAGGGACCCTTCCTGATAGATAGGGAGCATGTGGCCGTCCTGGGCCATACGGATCTGGGAGGATGCCCGCCATGCCCGCATCACCGAGCACCGCCCGGGCCATCAACGACCGGCTCGCGCTGACCCTGCTCCAGGAGGAAGGCCCGCTGACGGCAGGGCAGTTGAAACAGCTGACCGGGCTGTCCCGGCCGACCGTCGCCGACCTCGTCGAACGGCTCACCGCGTCCGGCCTGATCACGGTGGTCGGCGAGTCGGGCGAGCAGCGCCGGGGGCCGAACGCCCGGCTGTACGGCCTCGTCGCCGACCGCGCGTACCTGGCCGCCCTCGACGTACGCACCGAGAGTGTCTCGGTGCTGGTCTCCGACCTGGTGGGGCGGGTGCTGGCCGACGGGTCGGTGCCGGTCGCCCCTCAGGCGGGGGAGGCGGCGGCGGTCGAGCAGGCGACGGGGCTGGTGGAGCGGGCGGTGAAGGAGGCGGGGGTGCCCGGGGACGGGGAGCGACTGCACACCGTGGGCATCGGTGCGCCCGGGCTCGTCGACCCGGCCACCGGTGAGCTCCGCGACTCGGCCGGCCTGCCCGCCTGGCACCGCCGGCTCGTCGCCGCCCTCCAGTCGCGGTTCCCGCAGGCCCGGGTCGGTGTCGAGAACGAGACCAACCTGGCCGCCCTCGCCGAGCAGCGGGAGGGCGTCGCCCGGGACCGCGACACCTTCGTCCTGCTCTGGCTGGGGGACAGCTGCGGCGCCGCCGTCGTCCTGGACGGCGGGCTGCGCCGGGGCGCCTCCGGCGGCACGGGCGAGATCGGCTTCCTGCCGGTGCCGGGCACGGCCGTACTGCCGTCGGCGACCGACTGCTCCGGGGGTTACCACTCACTGGTGGGAGCGGCCGCGATCGTGGCACTGGCGCGGGAGCACGGTGCAGGACCGGGAGACCTGTCCGCCCACCGCTTGGTCGAGGAGGCGGCGCGCCTGACGGCGGGCGGCGACCCCATCGCGCCCCAACGGGGCGCGGGCCGCGGCGATGTGCGGCTCCGCCGCGGGGGCGCGTCGAGTCACGACGGTCCCGCGGTCGACCGACCCGCAGCCGACCCGCGACCCGGCCCGGCGCTCTGCGCGGAACGCGCCCCCCGCTTCCTGGACGCCCTCGCCGACCGCGTCGCCGTCGGTGTGGCCGCCGTCGTCGCCGTCCTGGACCCGGGCTGTGTGGTTCTCGGCGGTGAGAGCGGCTCTGCCGGGGGCGCCGCCCTCGCCGCGCGGGTCGAGGCGCGGCTCCGCCGTATGTCGCCGCTGGCCACCGAGGTGCGGGCGAGCGCGCTGGGCGGTTCGGCCGTGCTGCGCGGGGCGCTGCTGACCGCGCGGGAGCGCGCCCAGGACGAACTGTTCGCGGCACCGGAGCGCTGATCCGCGCCGTGTGCCGGGACGGCCCGCCCGGGTGGGGTGGGCCCGGCGACGGGCAAGGGCCGTCGTCACCGTCACCGGGTCCGTCCGAACCATAAAAGGACTAGACCAGCTGGGTCAATGGATGTGAATCAGAGTCAAGAGTCCTGGTCCGGGCGCCGGTTGGGCACATGGCGACCCCTCTGGGAAGTCCAGCGACACGAGCTGTGAGGCACCCCACACGGTTCCTCCACATGGACCGCGACCGGGCGTGGCACACTGGCCGTGTACCAGAAGCAGCGCACTCCGGGGTCGGTGAAACTCCGAACCGGCGGTTACAGTCCGCGACCCGTCCGCTTCCAGCGGCCGGTTGACCAGGTGGAATTCCTGGACCGACGGTTAAAGTCCGGATGGGAGGCAGTGCGCGGCGGGCGAGCATGCAGGTGTGCGCGCCGCCGTATGTGGTCTTGTCCTCAGCGGGCGGGAACTTCTCGGCGTCGCCCTCGGTGTGATCGTCCGTCCCTTCTGTCGTTCGTCGACAGGCCCCGGAGTCCGTGCCCCGTTGAGGCAGGAGGACCCGGGAAGTGTTCACCGGAATCGTCGAAGAACTGGGTGAGGTCACCGCCGTCGAGAACCTCGGCGACGCCTCCCGTTTCCGGCTCCGTGGCCCCGTAGTGACCGAGGGCGCACAGCACGGCGACTCCATCGCCGTGAACGGCGTCTGTCTGACCGTGGTGGAGCACGAGGGCGACGAGTTCACCGCCGACGTCATGGCGGAGACCCTCAAGCGTTCCTCCCTCGGCGCCCTGGGCGTCGGCTCCCGGGTCAACCTCGAACGCCCCACCGCGGTCGGCTCCCGCCTCGGCGGCCACATCGTGCAGGGCCACGTCGACGGCACCGGACAGGTGCTGGCGCGCACGCCCTCCGAGAACTGGGAGATCGTCAAGGTCTCCCTCCCGGCCGACCTCGCCCGCTATGTCGTCGAGAAGGGCTCCATCACCGTCGACGGCATCAGCCTCACCGTCGTCGAGGCGGGCCCCGACTACTTCACCGTCAGCCTCATCCCCACCACCCTCGGCCTCACCACCCTCGGCCACAAGCAGCCCGGCGACCCGGTCAACCTGGAGGTCGACGTCGTCGCCAAGTACGTGGAGCGCCTGCTCGCCAACACGCAGGGAGCGGGCCGGTGAACTGGCTGAACTCCCAGGCGTTCACCCTCCTCGGCCAGCACATCATCTGGTCGGACATGATCGGCAACATCCTCGGCCTGATCACCCTCGCCCTCGGCTGGCGCCGCTCGCTGCTCACCTGGCCGGTGCAGTTCCTCTCCGGCCTGGTCCTGTTCATCGCCTTCTACGGGCACCTCGCCGGCAGCGCCGGCAAGCAGGTCGTCGTCATGGCGGTCGCCGCGTACGGCTGGTGGCGGTGGAACCGCGACCAGGGCCGGACCGAGGACGGCGGGGACGGCCACATCGTCCCGCGGTTCGCCACCTGGCGGGAGCGCGGCGCGATGATCGCCGCCGCGGCCGTCGGCACGGTCGCCGTCGCCCTGCTCTTCAAGGCCTACCCGTCCCTGTCCTGGGACCCCTGGCCGGACGCCTACATCTTCGTCGGCACCGTCGTCGCCATGTACGCCCAGGCCCGCGGCATGGTCGAGTTCTGGATCGCCTGGCTCCTGGTCGACGTCGTCGGCGTCCCCCTCAACTTCGCCAACGGCTACGCCTTCTCCGGCTTCATCTACGTCATCTACGGCGCGCTCGTCCTGTGGGGCATGCGCGACTGGTGGCTGCGCTCCCGCCAGGGCTCGCGGCCCGCCCTGGAAGGAGCACCCGCATGACCGCCCTCCCGTCGCCCGCCGCCACCCCGGACGAGGCGCTTCGCGCCGTGCCTCCCGTCCCGCCCGTCCTCTACAGCACCGACGCCGTCGACGACCTCACCCTCGACCCGGTCGAGCAGGCCATCGCCGACATCGCGGCCGGCCGTCCCATCGTGGTCGTCGACGACGAGGACCGCGAGAACGAGGGCGACCTCGTCATCGCCGCCGAGAAGATCACCCCCGACATCGTCGCGTTCATGATGAGCGAGTGCCGCGGCCTGATCTGCGCCCCCATGGAGGGCGAGGAACTGGACCGGCTCGAACTGCCGCAGATGGTCGGTGCCAACACCGAGTCCATGAAGACCGCGTTCACGATCTCCGTGGACGCCTCCGCCGCGCACGGCGTCACCACCGGTATCTCGGCCGCCGACCGCGCCACCACGCTCCGGCTGCTGGCGAGCGGCCAGGCGGAGCCGACGGACCTGGTCCGCCCCGGCCACGTCTTCCCGCTGCGCGCCCGGCCCGGCGGCGTCCTGGTCCGCAACGGCCACACCGAGGCCGCCGTCGACCTGGCCCGCCTCGCGGGCCTGCGCCCGGCCGGTGCCATCGTGGAGATCGCCGGTGAGGACGGCCGGATGCTCCGCCTCCCGGAGCTGATCCCGTTCGCCCGCAGGCACGGCCTGACGATCATCTCCATCGCGGACCTGATCACCTACCGCCGGGCCGCCGAGCCGACCGTCCGCCGCGAGGCCGAGGTCAACCTGCCCACCAGGCACGGCACCTTCACGGCGTACGGCTACCGCTCCACCACCGACGGCGTCGAGCACGTCGCCCTGGTCCACGGCGAGATCGGCGACGGCGAGGACGTCCTGGTCCGGGTCCACTCCGAGTGCCTCACCGGGGACGTCTTCGGCTCCGCCCGCTGCGACTGCGGCCCCCAGCTCGACGAGGCCCTGGAGCGCATCCAGGACGAGGGCCGGGGCATCGTCGTCTACCTGCGCGGACACGAGGGGCGGGGCATCGGACTGCTGTCCAAGCTGCGCGCGTACGAACTCCAGGAGCGCGGCCGCGACACCCTCGACGCCAACCTCGAACTCGGCCTGCCCGCCGACGCCCGTGACTACGGCGCCGGCGCCCAGATCCTGGCCGACCTCGGGGTGCACAGCGTCCGGCTGATGACCAACAACCCCGACAAGAGCGACGCGCTGCTGAGCCACGGCCTCAAGATCAGCGGACGCGAGCCGATGCCCGTGCAGGCGGGCGAGCACAACCTCCGCTACCTGCGTACCAAGCGGGACCGGATGGGCCACGACCTGCCCTGGCTGGACACCCCGGCCGTGGCCACCTGCGTGAACCAGTAACCGTGGCCGCCCCCGGCCACCGGCAACCGTGGCCCCGCGGCCACCAGCAGAGAAACAGCACTGAGGAGAGACGTGAGCGGCAAGGGTGCACCTGAACTGTCCGTACGCAATGTCAGCGACCTGCGGGTCGCCGTCATCGCGTCCCAGTGGCACGAGAAGGTGATGGACGGTCTGGTGGACGGCGCCCTGCGCGCCCTGCGCGACCTGGGGATCGACGAGCCGACCCTGCTCCGGGTCCCCGGCAGCTGGGAGCTCCCGGTCACCGCCAAGGCCCTCGCCGGGCGCGGTTACGACGCGATCGTGGCCCTCGGCGTCGTCATCCGCGGCGGCACTCCGCATTTCGAGTACGTGTGCCAGGGCGTCACCCAGGGTCTCACCCAGGTCTCCGTGGAGACCGGGGTCCCGGTCGGCTTCGGCGTGCTCACCTGCGACGACGAGGAGCAGGCCCTGGACCGCGCGGGCCTCGAAGGCTCCCACGAGGACAAGGGCCACGAGGCGGTGACGGCGGCGGTGGCGACCGCGGCCACCCTCCGCTCAGTATCCGAACCCTGGCACTGAGCGAGGCGGCGTTTGGCGTAGTCTGGCGCTCACCATGTCCAAGAAGACTTTCGAGGAGCTCTTCACCGAGCTCCAGCACAAGGCCGCCCACGGCGACCCCGCCACCTCCCGCACCGCCGAGCTGGTCGGCAAGGGGGTCCATGCCATCGGCAAGAAGGTCGTCGAGGAGGCCGCCGAGGTCTGGATGGCCGCGGAGCACGAGGGCAAGGAAGCGGCCGCCGAGGAGATCTCGCAGCTGCTCTACCACGTCCAGGTGATGATGGTCGCCCGCGGCATCTCGCTGGACGACGTCTACGCCCACCTGTAAGAACCCGTTTTGGACACCCCCTCTTCAGCCCTCTTTCGAAGCGAAGGAAGCCGACCTCATGCTGCGCATCGCCGTCCCCAACAAGGGTTCCCTCTCAGGCCCTGCGGCGGACATGCTGCATGAGGCCGGCTACCGGCAGCGCCGGGAGTCCAAGGAACTGCGCATCGTCGACCCGGTCAACGACGTCGAGTTCTTCTACCTCCGCCCCCGCGACATCGCGATCTACGTCTCCTCCGGCCGCCTCGACATCGGCGTCACCGGGCGCGACCTGCTCGTCGACTCGGGCGCCAACGCCGAGGAGATCCTGCCGCTCGGCTTCGCCCGCTCCACCTTCCGCTTCGCCGCCAGGCCCGGCGAGGCGAACGGCCTGGCGGACCTCAAGGGCAAGACGGTCGCCACCTCCTACGAGGGGATCGTCGCGGGGCACCTCGCGGACAACGGCGTCGACGCCTCCGTCGTCCACCTCGACGGCGCCGTGGAGACCGCGATCGAGCTGGGCGTCGCCGAGGTCATCGCCGACGTCGTGGAGACCGGCACCAGCCTGCGCAACGCCGGTCTGGAGGTCTTCGGCGAGCCGATCATGAAGTCCGAGGCGATCGTCGTCCGCCGCACCGGCGCCGACGCCGAGGAGCCCAAGGTCCAGCAGTTCCTGCGCCGCCTCCAGGGCGTCCTGGTCGCCCGGACGTACGTGATGATGGACTACGACTGCCGGGTCGAGCAGCTGGAGAAGGCCGTCGCCCTCACCCCGGGTCTGGAGTCGCCGACCGTCTCCCCGCTGCACAACGAGGGCTGGGTCGCCGTGCGCGCCATGGTCCCCACCAAGGACGCGCAGCGGATCATGGACGACCTGTACGACATCGGCGCCCGCGCGATCCTGACCACGGCCATCCACGCCTGCCGCCTCTGAGGGGGCCGCGCGAGATGTCCGAGATTCCTTCGCTGCCCGTCACCTTCCGGCCGGGCCACACCCGCGCGATCCTGCTCACCGCGGGTGTCGCGATCTTCGCCACCATATCCGGGGTCGCGCTGCTCCTGGAGCAGCTCGGCCCGGGGGAGAAGCTCAGCTTCGTCGTCACCGGCGCGCTGATCTTCTGGGGGCTGGCCCAGCTGGCCCGGGTGAAGGTGGTCGCCGACGAGTCCGGGGTGACCGTCGTCAACATCGCCGGCAAGCGGCGCCTGGAGTGGGCGGAGATCCTCCAGGTGAACCTCCGCCCGGGTGACCCGTGGGTGTTCCTCGACCTCAGCGACGGCACCAGCCTGCCCGCTCTCGGCATCCAGCCGGGCGTCGCCAAGCAGCGCGCGATCGCCGACGCCAAGGCCCTGCGCGCCCTCGCCGAGGCCCACGCGGTCCACGACCCCGAACAGCATCAGGGCTGAAATCACGCAACTTCGGGGTCGTCCGAGGGCCGTCGCCCCTGCCGCACCGGCCCCTGTCTTGATTAATCTGTTGGCGGAGGCTTTTTCACGTCCCGCCTCCGCCCCTGTCGCGCGCCCGGCGCACAGGGGTTCCTGCTACCCGAGGAGTGACCCTCTCCGGCGATGGACGGATCGTCCTGTAGTACCTGCGCCGCCCCCTCCCGACATACCGCGGACCGCTTTTCCGCAGTCCGCGAGGCTTCGGAGGCGGCGGCATCATGACCACCCCCCTGCTGCTCCTGGCAGCCGCGTTCCTGCTCATCCTCGCCAACGGCTTCTTCGTGGCCGCCGAGTTCGGCCTGGTGACCGTGGAGCGGCCCGAGGCCGAGAAGGCCGCCGCCGACGGCGACAAGCGCGCCCGTACGGTCGTCGAGTCGCTGAAGGAGCTGTCCTTCCAGCTCTCCGGCACCCAGCTCGGCATCACCATCACCTCCCTCGTCGTCGGCATGCTCGCGGAGCCGTCACTGGCCGCGCTGCTGCACGGCCCGCTGACCGCGATCGGCCTGCCCGACGGCGCCGTCTCCGGTATCGCCGTCGTGGTCGGCATGCTGCTCGCCTCGGCGATCCAGATGGTGATCGGCGAGCTCGTACCCAAGAACTGGGCGGTCTCCAAGCCCCTCCAGGTCGCGCGCTTCGTCGCCGGCCCGCAGGCCCGCTTCTCCCGCCTGTTCCGCCCGGTGATCGCCGCGCTGAACACGGTCGCCAACCGGCTCGTCCGCGCCCTCGGCGTCGAACCCGCCGATGAGCTGGCCTCCGCCCGCACCCCCGGCGAGCTGGTCTCCCTGGCCCGGCACTCCGCCCAGGCCGGCGCGCTGGAACAGGACACGGCCGACCTGTTCGTCCGCACCCTGTCGCTGGGCGAGCTGACCGCCCAGCACGTCATGACCCCCCGGGTGAAGGTCAGCGCGCTCCAGGACACGGCGACCGCCGAGGACGTCGTCAACCTCACCCGGGCCACCGGCCTGTCCCGCTTCCCGGTCTACCGGGAGAAGATCGACGAGATCGTCGGCATGGCCCACCTCAAGGACGCGCTGGCGGTCCCCGTGCACGAACGCCTGCACACCCCGGTCAGCCGGATCGCCCGGCAGGCCCTGCTCGTCCCCGAGACCCTCCCGGTCCAGCCCCTCCTCGCCCGGCTGCGCTCCGAGCAGCCCATCGCGGTCGTCGTGGACGAGTACGGCGGTACGGCGGGCGTGGTCACCCTGGAGGACATCGTCGAGGAGCTCGTCGGCGAGGTCCGTGACGAGCACGACAGCCCGGACGCCCCGGAACTCGCCGCCGTCCCCTCCCAGGACGGCAGGCCCGCCTGGGACGTCGACGGCAGCGTCCGGGTCGACATCCTCCAGCGGATAGGCCTGGACGTGCCGGAAGGCCCGTACGAAACGGTCGCGGGCCTGGTCGCCGATCTCCTCGGCCGTATCCCGGCGCCCGGCGACCGCGCGGAACTGCCCGGCTGGCGGCTGTCGGTGCGCCGGGTCGGCCACTACCGCGCGGAACGGGTCCGCCTGGTCCGCACCGCCCCCGCCGTCGCGGAGGCCGCCCGATGAGCGTCCTCCAACTGGTCTTCGCCGCGCTGCTGGTCCTGGCCAACGGCTTCTTCGTGGGCGCCGAGTTCGCCCTCGTCTCGGTCCGCCGCAGCCAGATCGAACCCCTGGGCACGGCCCGGGCCCGCCAGGTCATCTACGGCCTGGAACGTCTCCCGCAGATGATGGCCGCGGCCCAGTTCGGCATCACCGTCTGCTCGCTGACGCTGGGCGCGGTGGCCGAACCGACGGTGGCCCACCTGCTGGAGCCGCTGTTCGAGGCCGTCCACCTGCCCGACGGCATGATCCACCCGCTGGGTTATGTCATCGCGCTGGCCGCGGTGGTCTTCTTCCACCTGGTCATCGGCGAGATGGTGCCGAAGAACCTGGCGATGGCGGCACCGGAGAAGGCGGCGCTGTGGCTGAGTCCCGGCCTGGTGGCGTTCGCCCGCGTCTGCCGGCCGATCACCGTCGCCCTCGGCGCCTGCGCCCAGGGCATCCTGAAGCTGTTCCGGGTCGAGCCGAAGGACGAGGTCGAGGCCGTCGTCACCAGCGAGCAGCTCAACCGGCTCCTGGAGGACTCCGGCCAGGCCGGTCTCCTCGCCCCCGAGGAGCAGGAGCGCCTGGAGGACGCGCTGGAACTGGGCTCCCGCCCGGTGACGGACGTGCTCCTGCGACGCGAGTCCCTGATCACGGTCCCGCCGTCGGTCACCCCGGGGCAGATCGTCGAGCTGACCGCACGCACCGGCTACTCCCGCTTCCCGGTGGCCGCCGAGTCCGGTGCCTTCATGGGCTACGTGCACGTGAAGGACGTCCTCGACCTGGAGGACTCGGACCGGGCGGTACCGCAGCAGATGTGGCGGCCGATGACGACACTGCGAGCGGAGCTGCCCCTCGACGACGCGCTGACGGTGATGCGCCGGGCGGCGACCCACCTGGCCCAGGTGGCCGACGCGAACGGCAGGGTGCTGGGGCTGGCCACGCTGGAGGACGTCCTGGAGCTTCTGGTGGGCGAGGTCACGGACCCGGCACACCGGGAACGGCCGACACCGCCGCGGGCTCCGGAGCCGAGGGTGAGCGGGGAACCGGAAGAAGTGACGGTGGGCTGAGCACTGTGGGGAGCTGCGGGCCGGTGGGGGCTGGTCGCGCAGTTCCCCGCGCCCCTGACGGGGCGCTACGTCTCCCTTGCCGCGGGCAGTCGTGCCGCTGGGGCGGCACGGGTGGGCGCGGGCGGCGCCCGGCCAGCGCCGGTGAGCGTCCCCACCCCGGGCCCCAGCCCCCATCCGCCCGCACCTACATCCCGGCCGCCGGATCCTGCGGCCCCCTGCCCGACAGCACCTCCCCGTACGCCTGCATCAGATCCGGCAACCGCAAGGTCGCCAGATCGTCCCGCGTCAGCACCCCGGGATACGCGGACAACCGCAGATCCCGGTACGCACAGCTCTTCTCGTACAGCGTCCGCAGGAAGCGGCCGTTGCCCAGCTCGTCGATCCAGCCCTGGTCGACCACGTGCCCGGCGATCGACCGCAGCTCCTCCAGCGCCTCCTCGTCCCACGCGTCCCCGTTCTCGGCGGCCAGCACCTCGCCGATCGAGGTCAGTTCGAGGGGGCGGTAGGAGGGAAAGTCCACGCGGGTCGTGAAGCGCGAGGAGAGCCCCGGGTTGGCGGCCAGCAGGCGGTCCATGCCCTCCGGGTAGCCGGCCAGGATCACCACCAGGTGGTCGCGGTTGTCCTCGGCCCGTTTCAGCAGCACCTGCAGCGCCTCGTCGCCGTACGCGTCCCCCTTGCCGTAGCCGGAGTTGGAGAGGGAGTAGGCCTCGTCGACGAAGAGCACCCCGCCGATCGCGGAGTCGATCAGTTCGTTCGCCTTCACCGCGGTCTGGCCCAGATACTCGCCGACCAGATCGGCCCGCTGCGCTTCCACGAGGTGGTCCCCGCCCAGCAGCCCCAGCGCGTAGAAGACCCGCCCGAGGATCCGGGCGACGGTGGTCTTCCCGGTCCCGGACGGTCCGGAGAACACGAAGTGGCGTTTCGGCGGCTGCACCGGCAGCCCCTGCCCGGCCCGCAACCGGGCCATGTTCAACTGCGCGGACAGCGCCTTGACCTGTCGCTTCACGGGCTCAAGGCCGACCATGCGCTCCAGTTCGGCGAGCGCCTCCTCAAGTAACGCGGGGTCGGTCGGTCCGGTCGGCAGCGGGGGCGACGGCACGGCCTTCGCGCGCACCGCCGGATCGATCACCGACGGCATCGCCCCGGCCGGCGGTTCCGCCTCCCCGAGCCGCAGATCGCGCCCCTCGGTGCCGAAGAGCGGATCGAGCGTGTCCGGCCCGTCCACGACGTCCTGTCCGGCTCCGGCGAGGGTGATCGCCGCGAGGTCGGCCGTCTCGTCGTCGTACCCGTCGCCCTCGGCTATCGCGGCCAGCCGCGCGGAGGTGTCCATGAAGGCGGGGTCGACGCGGTGCACGGCCCGGTAGAGGGGGAGCGCGGCGGCGCTGCGGCCGGTGCCCTCGTGCGCTCGGGCCAGCCAGTAGCGCAGCTCCTTGCGCTGCGGCTGCTCGCTGCGGCAGCGCATCAGCGCGGCGGACAGGTGGGGTTCGGCCTGCCCGTACATTTCGAGGCGGACCCGGGCCATGCCGCCGAACAGGCCCGCCTCGATGCCGAGCATGGGGTCGTCCAGGAGCGGGTCGGTGTGCCGTACCAGCTGCTCCCAGTCCTTGACCAGGTAGGCCCGGCAGGCGTGCAGGAAGCGCACCTGGGCGTCGGCGTCCACGGGCGGGAGCCCGGCGAGGGCCCGGTCGAGTTCCGGGACGTGCCGGCCGTCCAGCCAGTGGGAAGCATGGGCAAGCAGCAGATCGCGCGGGCTCTCCAGGACCGGCTGCACCCACCAGCCCAGCCAGTACCAGGAGTTGAGGGTGCGCCGATGCCGGCCCCGCTGCTCGCCGAAGCGGTCCCGGTGCCGGAACATCCTGAGCAGCGCGGTCGTCGTGTCGACGCGCAGCGCGTGCAGCCCCAGCCAGGCGTCGGCCATCCCGGGATCGTTCCGCACCGCGGTGCGGAACTCCTCCTCCGCCTGCGGATAGGCACCCATGGTGTAGGCGTCCACGCCTCGCAGCCAGGCGAGGTCGGCCGGGGCCTCGGGGCCCTGCGTGCCGAAATCCATCACGTCCCCCACAAACCGTGCCCCCGTGGTTGGCCCCCGGGCTCCCCCCGATGGCCGCCGTTGGTCGAACCGCTGTGCCGCGGACCGGAGTTGCAGGTGCGCGAAGCAGCCGTTCGAAGGTCGCACCGAGGGCATCGTACCTGCGGTTCCACCGCCCGCCGAAGGGTGGCGCACAGGCCGTTTGGCGAGGTGGACGCAGAGAGGGCGCACACGGGTCGGTGACCGAGGGTGAACGGCAGGACGCGCGCGGCGCACACAAAAGGGGTAAAGGGCAGAACGAAGCCCCCGATCACGGGGGAACAACCGGGGGCTTCGCGTCTCTGTGGCGGCTTCGAGCGTCCGCTTCTTGAAAACGTAAGTCCTGTACGGTCCCCGGGTCAAGCAGAGTTGAGGTACTCGGGCAACTTCTTGGAGTCGCGTCTTCACGAGTTCAGCACACAGCGGACGGTCAGTCACGGTGGGTGACAACCTGGTCCGGTCCAGCCGTGCTCGCCGGCCCCGGCAGTACCTCGTATCCCTTCCGTGACTGTGTCACCAGAAGATCGGCGTAGGGCCGCGAGGGGTCCTCGCAGAAGTGTTCGTGTTCCGCCCTGACCCACTCGGCCCAGAAGTCCCGTTGTTCCGCGCCGTCCCGTGCCCTGCCACGCGTCCAGGACTCCTCGCGCGGCAGCTCCATCCACAGCAGCCGCGCCAGAAAGGGGCGCAGTGCCCGGCGCCCGGCGCCGACGCCCTCGACGAGGATCACCGGGGCCGGCGGCAGCGGGCGGGGCGGGCCGAAGCGGCGGGTGTGCCAGTCGTAGGGGGAGTAGTGCGCCGTTCCGCCCTGGCCGAGCGGCTCGATCACCTGGGTCAGGAGCCGGCCGGTCCAGGCGAACAGTTCCCGGTGGCTGGCGATGTCGTCGAGGTGCAGCACCGGCGCCCCGCCCAGGGCGACGGCCAACTGCCCGGCGAACGTGGTCTTTCCGGACCCGGCATGCCCGTCGACGCCGACGAGGCGGACCGGGCCGCAGGAGGGCGGCAGGGCCCGGAGTGCGGAGGCGAGCTGGTGAATGGCCGTTCCCGAGGTGTGCTGCGGTGTGGGGTGTTTTCCGGAAACATTCTAGTAGTGCGGCGCATAGCGGGCGTTCGCGGGCCCCGGGAAAGTATCGGCTTGAACTAATTTCGGGCCGTTCTCCGGAGCCCCCATTGATATTTCCGACCGGCTGACCGATATGTCGATCTCGTGCGTTTCCGGTCCGCCCGGCCCTGAGTAGGGTGTCTTTAGCGTGCACGCGTCGAACGGGGACGGACAGGGGAAGATGACCGCGGAGTTATTCGAGGGGCAGTACATATGGCATCCGGCGGCCGATGACCGCTTGCTCGCGAGCGTATGTGTGGACGTGCGCGCCGGAAGATATCTGAGTGCCCGTGAGGCTCTGGTCGAGACGCGTGCCGACTTCGCCCTGCGCGCCCACCGCTCCCTGGTCCTCGCCTCCGAGGCGGCCGGCACCGATCTGGTGGAGCGATGGCTGGCCGAGGAGCCGGGCGCGGAGTCCGCGCTGATGTGGGCCCGGGTGGCCGTGCAGCGGGCGATCCGGGCCGCCGACGCCCATGACGAGCGGGCCGAGGCGCTGGAGCGGATCGCCCTCGCCGCCTGCGACCGGGCCAGCGCCATGAACCCCGCCGACCCCACGCCCTGGGCCGCCAAGCTGGCCATGGCCCGGCTGCACCGCCCGCACGACCCCGCCCCCGGCGGCCTGCTGACCTCCCCGCCCGGACCCTGGCGGCTGTTCGCGCACACCCTCACCCTCGACCCCTGGCACCGCGAGGCCCACCACCGCTTCCTGGCCTTCTTCTTCACCCGGTACGGCGGTTCGGTCAACGCCGCCTGGGACGTCGCCGCCTTCCTCGCCCAGCGGGCCCCCGCCGGCTCCGCGCTGCGGCTGCTGCCGCTGGTCGCCCTGGTGGAGAGCCACAACCCCACCCAGTTGCTCGCCGAGCGGGTCTGGGAGCAGCCCCAGTGGCGCAACACCGCGTTGTCGGTCTACCGCAACTGGCTGCCCACGGTGGCCGGATACCGCTTCACCCCGGTGCTCGACCTGGCCTACCTCGCACACGCGCTGGTCATGGCCCGGTGCGTGTTCGAGGCCCGGGCGATCTTCACGGCCATGGGCCCGTACGCCACACGCATGCCCTGGAGCGTCTTCGGTGAACCGGCCGACCAGCTCTCCCGGGCCCGCCGCGCCTGCGGCCTGCCCATCCCCTCCTAGAGTCCCAGAGAAAGGTCGGCACGTGTCAGAACGCACAGCGGACCCCGTCACGCTCGACGACGACGCGACCCTGCACGCGATGGGTTATCCGCGGAAACTCACCCGCCGATTCCAGGCGTTCGACAATTTCGCCATCTCTTTCACCATCATCAATATCCTCTCCGGGATTTTCTCCTCCTTCGGATTCGGTATGAACGCGGGCGGACCCCGCATTCTCGTGTTCGGCTGGATCGGGGTCTGCGTGATGGTGCTGTGCATCGGCGCGGCCATGGCGGAAGTCGCCTCCGCCTATCCGACGAGCGGCGCCCTGTATTTCTCCGCCGGTAAACTCGCCAAACGGCACAAGGGTGCCTGGTCCTGGTACACGGGCTGGCTGAACTTCGTGGGCCAGATCGGCGGCACGGCCGCCACCGGATACGCGGCGGCCACCTTCATCCAGGCGTTCATCGCCCTGCAGTGGCCCTCGTACACCCCGACCGCCCACCAGACGGTCCTGATCACGGCCCTGATCATCGCGGTCCAGGGGCTCGCCAACACCTACACCGTCCAGCTCGTCGCCCTCCTGAACCGGATTTCCGTCTGGTGGCTGCTGATCGGACTCGTGGTGATCGTGAGCACACTGATCGTGATGCCCGACCACCATCAGTCGGCGTCCTTCGTGACGCATTTCGTGAACAACACCGGTTTCACGAACGGCCTTTACGGCGGCCTGCTCGGGCTCCTGGTCACCAGTTGGACCTTCACCGGCTTCGACGGCAGCTTCCACATGTCCGAGGAAACCGTCCAGGCGACCGTCAACGCCCCCAGAGGGATCATCCGTTCCATCGGCTATTCGGCGGTCACCGGCCTGATCCTGATGCTCGCGCTGGTGTACAGCATCGGCGACTACGCCAAGGTGGCGAGCTCCTCCGCGCCGCCCGTCCAGATCCTCATCGACGGCCTCGGCATGGGCTGGGCCAAGGCGATGCTGCTCGTCGTCATCGGCGCCATGCTCTTCTGCGGCCTCGCCAACCTCACCAGCAACACCCGGCAGATCTTCGCCTTCTCCCGGGACGGCGCCATGCCCGGCTCCCGCCTGTGGCACTCGGTCTCGCCCCGTACCCGGACCCCCGTGAAGGCCGTGTGGCTCGCGGTGGCCTGCTCGCTCGCCCTGGTGGTGCCCGGCTGGTGGTCGCACACCGCGTTCACCGCGATCGTCAGCGTCAACGTCGTCGGCCTGTTCCTCGCCTACGCCGTCCCGGTGTTCCTGCGGCTGCGCCTGGGCGACGACTTCCAGCCGGGTCCCTGGAACCTGGGCCGCTGGAGCAGGGCGGTCGGCTGGCTGGCGGTGACCTGGATCCTGCTCAGCAGCGTCCTGTTCATGCTCCCGCAGGCCTCACCGATCACCGTCGACTCCTTCAACTACGCGCCGATCGCCCTGGCCGCCGTCCTGGTCGTGGCCACGGTCTGGTGGTTCGCCACCGCCCGCCGGCGCTTCCAGGGCCCGGTCAGCTACGGCCGTCCCGACGAAGTCGCCGCGATGGATCTGATCTGAGCCGGTCCGGACGGATCCGGTCCGAGCCGTCCAAAAGGGACCCCGGCGACCACGCCGGGGCCCTTTCGGCGGACGAGACCAATATTGGTGGGCGCGGCATGGGCGGAAGTGCTGGCAGGGGCATGGCGCCTGCTCCATAGTTGGCGCACAGCCCTTGCTCCGGATCAGCCGTGACGCGCACACCTGGGGGTCCTCCACCCATGAGCAGAGCCGAACAACCGTCCCGCAGAACCGTTCTGGCAGCCGCCGCCTCCGTCGCGGCCGCGGCCGTCGCCCAGAACGTGGTCCCCGCGGTGCCGGCGGCCGCAGCCTCGGAGACCGACACCGACGAGACCGCCCGGACCGAGACCCGCCGGGCCGGGAACGGCCATACCGGCCACGGCCGGGACGGAACCCGTCCGATCGACTACCGTTCCTGGACGACCTACAGCGACTGGCGGACCGGCACCGCCAAGGGCGCCAGGGCCGTCGCCGGAGACCGGCCCGGCGTGGTGATCGGCACCCCGGCCGGCACCACCTCCTACACCGACCCCCACACCGGCACCACCGCCGCCTGGGAGTACGCCACCTGGACCGGCCCGGTGCACCGGCTCGCCGTCCCCGCCACCGAGACCATCGCCTCCTGGAACGCGGACACCCCGGCCGGCACCTGGATCCAGGTCGAACTGCACGGCACCTACTCCGACGGCACCGACACCCCCTGGTACGTGATGGGCCGCTGGGCGGCCGGCGACCAGGACATCAAGCGGACCTCGGTGGACGGCCAGACCGACGGCAAGAGCACCATCTGGACCGACACCTTCGCCGTCGACGACGCCACCACGGGCCTGCGTCTCACCTCCTACCAGCTGCGCCTGACCCTCTACCGCAAGCCGGGCACCAGGCTCACCCCGACCGTCTGGCGGCTCGGCGCCATGGGCTCCGACATCCCGGACCGCTTCACCGTCCCCGCCTCCACCCCGGGCCTGGCCCAGGAACTCAAGGTCCCGCGCTACTCCCAGGAGATCCACAAGGGTCAGTACCCCGAGTACGACAACGGCGGCGAGGCCTGGTGCAGCCCCACCTCCTCGCAGATGATCGTCGAGTACTGGGGCGGCCGGCTCACCCCCGAGCAGCTGGCCTGGGTCGACCCGTCCTACACCGACCCGCAGGTCTGCTACGCGGCCCGCCACACCTACGACTACCAGTACGCGGGGTGCGGCAACTGGCCGTTCAACGCCGCCTACGCGTCGACGTACAGGAACCTCCAGGGCGTGATAACGCGACTGGCCTCGCTCACCGACCTGGAGACCCTGATCGCGGCCGGCATTCCGGTCATCACGTCACAGTCGTTCCTGGCGAGCGAGCTGACCGGGGCCGGTTACGGCACCTCCGGGCACCTGATGACCGTGATCGGCTTCACCGCGGACGGCGATGTGATCGCCAACGACCCGTTCTCGGCCGACGACGACGCGGTCCGGCGGGTCTACCTGCGGCGGGAGTTCGAGAACATCTGGCTGCGGACCAAGCGGTACAACGCCAGTGGCAAGGTCGTCTCCGGCACCGGTGGTGTCTGCTACCTGTACTTCCCCTCCTGCCCGGCCCCGGCCCAGCTCAAGGCGCTCGCGGCGGTCGGCGTGCGCTGACCGGGCAGGAGAGCGGCCCCCGGGAGGCCCGGGGGCCGCTCTCCTGTGACCAAGCTCTCCGTCGCAAAAGCCGCAAGCAATGGCATCGTGGACGCCATGACCACGCACTCCGCCACCGCCGCCCGGGCCCGTACCGGCGGCCCCAAGGACGACGGCCCGAAGGTTCTGGAACACGTGATGGGCTGGACTCTCGTCGTGGTCATCGCCATGTTGGTGACCCAACTCGGCTTGCTGTGACCTGTCCCACGACCTGAACTGACATACTGCGGATGTCCCGCAGCCCGTTGAGACCAGGGTCGAAATTGAATATTAGTCAACAACGTGCCGCCGCCCGTCCCCGGGCGCGCGGCACCGAGCGTTCCGTGGCTCGTCGTGCTGAACTCATCGCCATCGGACGGAAGTTGTTCGCCGACACCTCGTACGACGCGCTCTCCATGGACGACATCGCGAGGCAGGCGCATGTCGCCAAAGGGCTGATCTACTACTACTTCCAGTCGAAGCGCGGCTACTACCTGGCGATCATCCAGGACTCCGTCGCCGGCCTGGTCACCTTCGCCGCGAGCGGCCTGGAGCTGCCCCAGGTGGACCGCGTCCACCGGACCATCGACGGCTATCTGCGCTACGCCGAGCACCATCAGGCCGCGTACCGCACGATCGTCAGCGGCGGCGTCGGCTTCGACGCCGAGGTGCACGCCATCCGGGACGGCGTGCGCGAGGCGATCATCGCGACCATAGCCGAGGGCGCCTACGGCCGCACCGACATCGCCCCGCTCGCCAGGGCGGGCCTGCTCGCCTGGCTGTGCAGCGTGGAGGGCGCCACCCTCGACTGGATCGACCGGCCCGTACTCTCCCGCGAGACCCTGTGCGAACTGCTGGTCAAGACGCTCGGCGGCACCCTGCGCGCCATCGAGGAACTGGACCCGGCCTACCGCGCCCCGGCCCCGGCCCGCCGGGGCGCCTGACGCGGACGGGGCGGAGGTTCCTGTAGGCCGTCCTGGTCGCGATGGTCGCGATGGTCGCGATGGTCGCGATGGTCGCCGAGGTGCGGTGGTTCGCCGTCGGGATGCCGGAGCAGGGCGGACGGCCCGGGTTGCCGGGGAACGCGCGCCGATGGGCGTGGGCGCGGTAAAGCGTTGGTCATGAACCCTAGGAGGACTAGACCGGTCGAGTCAATGGTTCGGACCAATTTCGCGGGTTTCGAATGTTGTCCTGGAATTCCTGAAGTAAGCGGTCGTTAACTGGTGACGGGAGGTCCCCGATCGGGCATACTCACTGCGCAGCCGCAGGTCAGCAGCTTCCGAGACCCGGAACACCGACGGCGGCCGCACCCGCACGACGGCGGAGGCGCCCCTATCCCGCGGGCCGTCGCCGCCGCTGCCCGACAGGGAGGAGAGCGACGCCATGCCCGACCGCGACCCGCAGCCGGTGGAGCGTCAACTGCCCACGGACGAGGCGAGGGACCTGCTCGCGCTGGTCCGTGAGATCGCGCACCGCGAGATCGCGCCGAAGGCGGCCGAGGAGGAGGACGCCGGGCGCTTCCCGCGCGAGGTCTTCACCCTGCTCTCGGAATCAGGCCTGCTCGGCCTGGTGTACGACTCCGAGTACGGCGGGGGTGACCAGCCCTACGAGGTCTACCTCCAGGTCCTGGAGGAGCTGGCCGCGGCCCGTCTGACCGTCGGCCTCGGCGTCAGCGTGCACACCCTCGCGAGCTACGCGCTCGCCGCCTACGGCACCAAGCAGCAGCAGGTCGAGCACCTGCCCGCGATGCTCGGCGGCGGCCTGCTCGGCGCCTACTGCCTCTCCGAGCCTGCCTCGGGCTCCGACGCCGCCTCCCTGCGCACGAAGGCGGTCCGGGAGGGCGACGAGTGGGTGATCAACGGCACCAAGGCCTGGATCACGCACGGCGGCATCGCCGACTTCTACACGGTCATGGCCCGCACCGGCGCCGAGGGCTCGC
Organism: Streptomyces sp. NPDC086519; assembly: GCF_040686075.1. Lineage (NCBI taxonomy): Bacteria > Bacillati > Actinomycetota > Actinomycetes > Kitasatosporales > Streptomycetaceae > Streptomyces > Streptomyces sp. NPDC086519. The sequence continues at coordinate 57,142 of NZ_JBFBJL010000001.1, read as the reverse complement.
ACGGGATCACCGCCTTCCTGGTCCCCGGTGACGCCGAGGGGCTGAGCGGCGCGGTCCCCGAGAAGAAGATGGGCATGAAGGGCTCGCCCACCGCCCAGGTCCACTTCGACGACGTGCGCGTCCCCGACGAGCGGCGCCTGGGCGAGGAGGGCCAGGGCTTCGCCATCGCCCTGGCCGCTCTGGACTCCGGGCGGCTCGGCATCGCGGCCTGCGCGATCGGCCTGGCCCAGGCGGCCCTGGACGAGGCGGTCGGCTACGCCACCGGGCGACGGCAGTTCGGGCACCCCATCTCCGACTTCCAGGGCCTGCGCTTCATGATCGCCGACATGGCCACCCAGATCGAGGCCGGCCGGGCCCTCTACCTGGCGGCGGCCCGGCTGCGCGACGCGGGCCGGCCGTTCGCCAAGCAGGCCGCCATGGCCAAGCTCTACTGCACCGACACCGCGATGAAGGTGACCACCGACGCCGTCCAGATACTCGGCGGGTACGGCTACACCGCGGACTTCCCGGTGGAGCGCTACATGCGCGAGGCCAAGGTCCTGCAGATCGTGGAGGGCACCAACCAGATCCAGCGGATGGTCATCGCCCGTCATGTGGCGGGACCGGAAAGTCGCTGAGGTCGCTGAACTGCCCGCGTGCGACCGTCGGAGCCGCCAGCCTGACCCACTCCGGGTCGTGGCGGCCCGGCAGGGCACGGCCCCGGTCCGCCCAGATCCGCATCAGATCGCGGTAGATGGGCGGATCCTGCGGCGGGGGCGGCGGAAGCGATGCCGAGGGCGGGGGGACGAAGATCCGGCGCTGACGGCCGAGGGCGGTGTAGGTGGTCGTCATACCTGGCCAACGCCGGGGCGGCCGCCCCGGTCACCGGTCCACCGAATCGCGCGTGAGTTCACGCACGTCCGGTGCCGGATCCGGCCTGCGCCCGCCTCCTGGCGTACCGTCGGCCGGACCGTCGTCGGCCCCCGGGAACGCGGACGTACGGCAGCAGGCCTGGAAGGACTTCGGCAAGGCCTGCACCGCTTCTTCCAGGACGCGAGCCCGACCGGCCGCACCCCGCGGGACGTGGCTCCTGCACCCTGTGCGCCGCCCTGCGGCACGCGATCGTCGTGCTGCGCGTCGCCTGCCGACAGGTGGCCGGCGGATCCGGACACGCTGATCCTGCACCACGGCGGTCTGCGCGCCATGGTGCGGGACGGCTACGGGGGTGCGGTGCGGTGACTCAGGCGGCCTGACGGCTGGCGAGTGCGCCGCCGGGGCGCATCGCCGGTACGCGCATCGGGCGCGAACTCGGGCCGCCGACGTGCGAGAAGGGCTGCGTCCGCCAGTCCAGACCCTGCGGGAGGGTGAGCAGGAGGGCGGTGTCCTGCTCCAGCGGCTCGACCGACTCGTCCGCGGACGTGGCGTCGGCCGCCGCTCGGCCCGTACCGGCGCAGACCGTGAGGCCGAACGGGTTCCACGGCGAGGCGCACAGCGCGTGCTCCGGCAGGAACTCCTCGTCCGCCAGCAGCGCGATCGACTGCGCGCAGTCCGGGCAGATCACCCGGAACATCTCGAAGGTGTCATAGGCGTCCAGCTCCTCGGCCTCGTAGAGGTCGGATTCGACGCCCTCCGGCTCAGGCTCGACCACCAACTCCGGGCGCTTGGGCACGGTACGACCAGGACGCTTAAGACTCTGCATGGGTAACTCCCCCTCGGGCTGGGCCGTTACGGCACTGCGGCCTCGACCACAGCAAGCACTTCCCGCCCGGTCTCGGCGGTAATCACGAGGGCATCACGGAGCCCGCTCCAGGGCTGTGGCGTTCGTCACATGCCGAGCGCAGGTGCCCGCTGCGGTGGATTTGTCCCTCAGGCGGCTCACAGCCCACTCCCTCCGAGATCACGAACCGGCCATGACCTGGGCCGCTGAGCTACCCGAGGAGATCGGGCGCACTGTAGTTTTTGCGCCATGGAGGAGCTGGACCGTCAAATCGTGCAGCTGCTCGTCAAGGACGGGCGGATGAGCTACACGGACCTGGGCAAGGCCACGGGTCTGTCCACGTCGGCCGTGCACCAGCGGGTGCGCAGGCTGGAACAGCGTGGCGTCATCCGCGGCTATGCCGCGGTCGTCGACCCGGAGGCCGTGGGGCTGCCCATGACGGCGTTCATCTCGGTGAAACCGTTCGATCCCAGCGCCCCCGACGACATCGCGGACCGCCTGGCCGGCGTCCCCGAGATCGAGGCGTGCCACAGCGTGGCGGGCGACGAGAACTACATCCTCAAGGTGCGCGTGGCGACCCCGCACGAGCTGGAGGAACTGCTGGCACGGCTGCGCGGCCTGGCGGGCGTGTCGACACGGACGACGGTGGTGCTGTCGACGCCGTACGAGGCGAGGCCGCCGAGGATCTGAGCGCCGTCGAGCTTCCGGCCGTTCGTCGCCCTCGGGTGCTCTGTTGCCGGTCGCCCCCGCACCGCGGAGCCGCGTACGACCACAGTCCCGCGCCCCTGAGGGGCACGTTCGGGACGCCCCCTGTCCAGGGTCGTCGGCGGCAGGGGTGAAACTGTTCCCCATGAGTGAGCGCGCCCCCGAGCCCCAGACCGTCCTCCTTCGCCGCGGCGAGGTGCACAGTCCCGCCGACCCGTTCGCGACCGCGATGGTCGTGGAGCGCGGTCAGGTCGCCTGGGTCGGTTCGGAGGGCGCCGCCGACGCCTTCGCGGACGGCGTCGACGAGGTCGTCGACCTGGACGGGGCACTGGTCACCCCCGCCTTCACGGACGCCCATGTCCACACCACGTCCACCGGCCTCGCACTGACCGGCCTCGACCTGTCCGGCGCCGGCTCCCTGGACGCCGCCCTGGCGCTGGTACGGGACTTCGCCGCCGCCCGCCCGGACGACCGGGTCCTGCTCGGGCACGGCTGGGACGCCGCCCGCTGGTCCGGGGGCCGCCCGCCGACCCGCGCCGAGTTGGACGCGGCCACCGGCGGACGCCCGCTCTACCTCTCCCGTATCGACGTCCACTCGGCGGCCGTCACCACGGCCCTGCTGGACCTGGTCCCGGGCGCCGTCCCGGGCGCGGACGCCCCGCTCACCGGCGACGCCCACCACGCCGTACGCGCCGCCGCGTTCGCGGCCGTGACGCCCGCCCAGCGTGCCGAGGCCCAGCGCACCGCCCTCGCGCACGCGGCCTCCCTCGGTATCGGCACCGTGCACGAGTGCGGCGGCCCGAAGATCTCCTCCGAGGACGACTTCACCGGGCTGCTGCGGCTCGCCGCCGAGGTGCCCGGACCCCGGGTCGTCGGCTACTGGGCCGAGGAGAACGCCGAGAAGGCGCGCGAGCTGGGCGCGCTGGGCGCCGCCGGCGACCTGTTCGTCGACGGCGCCCTCGGCTCCCACACCGCCTGTCTGCACGAGCCGTACGCCGATGCCGGCCACACCGGCGCCGCCTACCTGGACGCGGACGCCGTCGCCGCCCATGTCGTCGCCTGCACCGAGGCCGGTCTGCAGGCCGGATTCCACGCCATCGGCGACGCCGCCGTGACCGCCGTCGTGGCAGGCGTGCGCGCCGCCGCCGAGAAGGTCGGCCCGGCCCGTGTCCGCGCCGCCCGGCACCGCGTGGAGCACGCCGAGATGCTCACGCCCGAGCACGTCGCCGCCTTCGCCGAACTCGGCCTGATCGCCTCTGTACAGCCTGCCTTCGACGCGCTCTGGGGTGGCGAGGACGGCATGTACGCCCAGCGGCTCGGCACCGAGCGGGCCCGCACCCTCAACCCGTTCGCCGCCCTCCTCAGGGCCGGGGTCCCGCTCGCCTTCGGCTCCGACAGCCCGGTCACCCCGCTCGATCCCTGGGGAACCGTGCGGGCCGCCGCCTTCCACCACACGCCCGAGCACCGGGTCTCGGTCCGCGCCGCCTTCACCGCGCACACGCGGGGCGGCTGGCGGGCGATCGGCCGTGACGACGCGGGCGCGCTGGTCCCGGGCGCGCCCGCCGACTACGCGGTCTGGCGCACCGACGAACTGGTGGTGCAGGCGCCGGACGACCGGGTCGCCCGCTGGTCCACCGACCCGCGCTCCGGCACCCCCGGCCTGCCCGACCTGACCCCGGGCCGCGAGCTGCCGGTCTGCCTGCGCACCGTGGTGGGCGGCCGGACCGTGTTCGTACGACCGGGCGAGTGACCCGCCGCATTCGTACGGCCGGGCGAGTGATCTCCCGGGGTGGCGCGGCCGTGATCGACGGCCGCCGCCCCGTCGCGCGACCTGCGCATCCTCCGCGCTGACCAGGGGTTTGTGATCGTTTCCGCAGGTCAAACGGCTGTTGACAGCCAGCGGCAGCGGGCCGGTAGGTTCGGCCAAGTCCACCACCGGACGCCCGACCGGGGAACAGTTCGCGCACTCGTCGCAGCGCCGCTGGGTCAGGGACGGTGTGCCGCACCGGGGCACCGCCACTGGGAGCCAGGCTCAGCGCCCGCGCCGACGAGGGGACGTTCCGGCCGGTCGGGAGGTGTGACCCGGGTGGGGCCCGGACGCTCAGTAGACAACGGCTTTCGGTCGACCCGCAGCCAGCGGGTCCCAGGTCGGCCCGAAGGGCGCCGGGCCCCCATCCGCAGGAGAAGAGTCGCCTCGCGGGGGAACAAAGGGGCGCCGCGGGGGAACACGATGGCGAAAGCGCGGATGACAGGTACCCGAAACGGGCATCCTTACCCCGTTCTTGCGGAATCGACACCACCATACGAACGAGCTGTCACGTCGGTGCAGGCCGTGGCCACTATGGTGGTCCCCTGCGTACGACATGAAGGGGCAGCAGTGAACGACGGCGACGGGACCCTCGCAGCACAGGCCCAGGGGAGGCGGTTCGGCCCGCTCGGCACGGCCTTGGTGATCATTCCCACGTACAACGAGTCGGAGAACATCAAGTCCATCGTAGGCCGGGTGCGCCAGGCCGTCCCCGAGGCGCACGTGCTGGTGGCGGACGACAACAGCCCCGACGGCACGGGCAAGCTCGCCGACGAACTGGCCGCCGCGGACGACCACGTCCAGGTGCTGCACCGCAAGGGCAAGGAAGGCCTCGGCGCCGCCTACCTCGCCGGCTTCCGCTGGGGCATGGACAACGGCTACGGCGTGCTCGTCGAGATGGACGCCGACGGCTCCCACCAGCCGGAGGAGCTGCCCCGGCTGCTGACCGCGCTGAAGGGCGCCGACCTGGTGCTCGGCTCCCGCTGGGTGCCCGGCGGCCGGGTGGTCAACTGGCCGAAGTCCCGTGAGTTCATCTCCCGCGGCGGCTCCCTGTACTCCCGGCTCGCGCTCGATCTCCCGCTCCGGGACATCACCGGCGGCTACCGCGCCTTCCGCCGCGAGACCCTGGAGGGCCTGGGCCTCGACGAGGTCGCCTCGCAGGGTTACTGCTTCCAGGTGGACCTGGCCCGCCGCGCGGTCAAGGCCGGCTTCCAGGTCGTCGAGGTGCCCATCACCTTCGTCGAGCGCGAGTTCGGCGATTCCAAGATGAGCCGCGACATCCTGGTCGAGGCGCTGTGGCGGGTCACCTCGTGGGGCGTCACCGAGCGGCTGAGCAGGGTGACCGGCAAGGGCAAGCCCTCCTAGCGGACGCCTCGGAACCGCACAGTCACGGTTGATCATCCACTTATGCCGCGCTGAGCCGGGCCCAGGCACACTGGGGGCATGACGACTGGCGCGCAGACCACTTCGTACACCACCCGGCCCCGGCGGTCACGGCTCGGCAGATACCTGCCGCTGGGTCTCGCGGCGTGGCTGGTGCTGGAGATCTGGCTGCTGACGGTGGTCGCGGGAGCGGCGGGTGGCATGACCGTGTTCCTGCTGCTGGTGGCGGGCTTCGTCGCCGGCTCCGTGGTCGTCAAGCGCGCCGGCCGGCGCGCCTTCCGCAGTCTCAACGAGGCGATCCAGCGCGGCGGCTCCCCGGAGCGCGGCGGCGGCAACGGCCTGATGATGCTGGGCGGCCTGCTCCTCATGATCCCCGGTCTGGTCTCCGACGCCCTCGGCCTGCTGCTCCTGCTGCCGCCGGTCCAGAAGGCGGTCTCCCGCCTCGTGGAGCGCACCGTCGAGCGCAGACTCCGCGCCGCCGCCCCCGGCACCCTGGGCAACGCCTTCCAGCAGGCCCGCATGCACCGCCCGGACGGAAAGGTCGTCCAGGGCGAGGTCATCCGCCACGACGGCCCCGAGCCGGGGGACGAGCCGTCGGGAGAACGGCCGCCGTTGACACGGTGAGGCCGAAAAGACGCGGTGACGCCGAAAACCGAGGGCGCCGTACGTTCTGTGAACGTACGGCGCCCTCGGTTGTTATGTCGGCTTCCGTTACACGGAGCTATGCGGACTTGCGGCTGTCCCTGGGGTGAACCGCGATGTTCATCGCCCCGGAACGCAGAACCGCCAGACGCTCCTCAAGGACCTCTTCGAGTTCCTCACGGGTGCGCCGCTCCATCAGCATGTCCCAGTGGGTACGCGCGGGCTTGGCCTTCTTTTCCTCAGGGCCGTCGCCGTCCACGAGGAGTGCCTGGGCCCCGCAGACCTTGCACTCCCACTCCGGCGGGATCTCCGCCTCGACCGAGAAGGGCATCTCGAAACGATGCCCCTTCTCGCATGCGTACTCCACGGCCTGGCGCGGGGCCAGGTCGATACCGCGGTCCGTCTCGTAGCTGGTCACCACGAGGCGCGTACCGCGAAGAGCTCGCTCACTCATGAATCGTGCCTCCCGGGCTTGTCGCCCACAGGACAGGTGTCGCTGTCGTCGTCATCCGGTCAACGTCCGGTCGGCGGTAAAGATTCCCGTTCCGGGTCATGCGTCGCCGTCGTAGCCGCCCCTTGTTGTACCCACCGGCGCCCGGTTTGTCACATCTACTAACAGATGTCACCCAGCGTTTCAGCTTCTTTGACGCGCAGTAACGGTACGCCTGGCAGGCCAAACGCGTACACTACCGCCCTTCCGCGTTGAACGCTAAATCTTCTGCGGGACCGGGTTGCCGGCCTCGCCGATCGCCCGTCGCACCGGCACGCGCGCGAGCAGCGCGAACCCGATGACGAAGAAGGCCACCAGCGAGATGATCGCCGAGCGGTAGCTCCCGCTCAGCTGGTAGGTGATCCCGAACAGCAGCGGTCCCAGCCAGCTCATCCCCCGATCGCTCATCTCGTACGCCGCGAAGTACTCGGCTTCTTTTCCGGGCGGTACGAGATGGGAGAACAGGGAGCGGGACAGGGCCTGGCTGCCGCCGAGGACGAGGCCGATGGCGGCCGCCAGGACGAAGAACCACGCCGGTGCCCCGGCCGGCAGGAAGTACCCGGCCGACAGCGTCACCGTCCACGCCACCAGCGATCCCAGGATCGTGCGTTTCGCCCCGTACGTCCTGGCCAGCCGGCCCATCGTCAGGGCGCCCGCCACGGCCAGCACCTGCACCAGCAGGACGGCGCCGATGAGCGTCGACTGGCCGAGCCCGAGCTCCTCGGAGCCGTAGACCGACGCCTGGGAGATCACGGTCTGGATGCCGTCGTTGTAGATGAGGTACGCCAGCAGGAAGGAGAGCGTCAGCGGATGGCGGCGCATGTCCCGGGCGGTCGCCGCGAGTTGGCGCAGTCCCGGTGCCGTCGCCTCGGCCGCCCTGCCGCCCCGGTCGCGCAGCCGCCGCAGCGGTATGAGGGTGAAGGCGCCCCACCACAGGCCCGCCGCGGCCAGGCAGACGCGGACCGCTTCCGTCTCGGAGAGACCGAAGGAGTCGTGCGCGGAGTAGAGGACCAGGTTGACGATCAGCACCAGGGAACCGGAGGCGTAGCCGAAGGCCCAGCCCCGGGAGGAGATGGTGTCGCGTTCCTCGGGCGGGGCGATCTGGGGCAGGTAGGAGTTGTAGAGCATCAGGGCGACGGACTGGGCGGCGTTCGCGACGACCAGCAGCAGCCCGCCGAGCAGATAGCGGTCGCCGTCCAGGAAGAACATGCCGGTCGTCGCCGCGGCCCCGGTGTACGCGGCCACGCCGAGCAGCTGCTTCTTGCGGCCGGTGCGGTCGGCCGCGCTGCCCACCAGGGGCATCAGGACGACCGCGAGGACCACCGACAGGGAGACCGAGTAGGCGAAGAAGGAGCCTGCCCGGACCGGGATGCCGAGCGGATGCACATAGCCGCCGGCGTCCGCCGCGTGGTCGGCGACCGACGTGAGGTACGGGCCGAGGAACACGGTGAGGACGCTCGTCGAGTAGACCGAGCACGCCCAGTCGTAGAAGTACCAGCCGCGCTGTTCGCGCCGCAGCCCGGTGGCCTCGTCGAAGACCCCCGTCCGCACGGTTTCGGTGCCCACCCGTGCCCTCGCCTCTCCCGCAGCGGTGCCGCCCGCGCCTCAGAACCAGACGCCGCGCTTCTGCATGACCTCGCGCAACGTGTCGATGTGATCGGTCATGATGCCATCGACACCCAGGTCCAGCAGACGGTGCATCCGCTCGGGCTCGTTGACGGTCCACACGTGGACGTGCAGCCCGCGCGCGTGGGCGGCGCGCACGAAGCGCCGGTCGACCACCGGGACCCCCGACTGGGACTCGGGCACCTGGGCCGCGACCGCCGACCGGCGCACCGCCGCGGGCAGTCCCCAGGAGCGCAGCCGCAGCCCGACCACGCCGCGGGTGCCGAACGAGGTGGCGAGGCGCGGCCCGGCCAGCCGCTGCGCCCGCAGCACCCGCGCCTCCGAGAACGACCCCACGCACACCCGGTCGTAGGAGTCCGTCCTCGCGATCAGATCGAGGAGCGGCCGCAGGGCCGGCTCCGCCTTGGCGTCCACGTTCCAGCGGACCTCCGGGAATTCCTCGAGCAGTTCCTCGAAGAGGGGGAGCGGCTCGCGGCCCGCCACGCGCGCGTGCCGTACGTCCTCCCACGGCAGGTCGGCGATCCGGCCGGCCCCGTCGGTGACCCGGTCGAGGGTGTCGTCGTGGAAGGCGACGAGCCTGCCGTCCGCCGTGGCGTGCACATCGGTCTCGATGTACCGGTAGCCGAGTTCGACCGCGCGCCGGAACTGCGTGACGGTGTTCTCCAGGCCGTCCGCGGCTCCGCCTCGATGGGCGAACGCGATGGGGCCGGGGTGGTCCAGGTACGGGTGGCGGGTCGGCGTGCTCACCGACGCAGTATCGCGTGCTCGGGTGACCCCGCGGCAACGACCGTGCTGCGGCCGGATGCCACCGGGACGGCGAACACCTTCAGGAACAGCTGTGCGAGCGGGCCGATGGACACGGCGTAGAGCAGGGTGCCGACGCCGACGGTCCCGCCGAGGGCGAAGCCGGTGACGACCACCGCGACCTCGATCGCCGTACGGATGAGCCGGATCGAACGGCCGGTACGCCGGTGCAGCCCCGTCATCAGACCGTCCCGGGGGCCGGGCCCGAAGCTCGCCGCGATGTACAGGCCGGTCGCCGCCCCGTTGAGCACGATGCCGGCCGCCATCAGCGGAATCCGCACGGCGAACGCATGCGCCTGGGGGACGACGGCGAGTGCGGCGTTCATGGCGAGGCCGATGACGAAGACGTTGGAGACCGTGCCGAGGCCCGGCCGCTGGCGCAGCGGGATCCACAGGAGCAGTACGGCCGCCCCCACGATGATCGACACCGTGCCGATGCCCAGCCCGGTGTGCTCGGCGAGCCCCTGGTGCAGCACGCCCCAGGGCTCCAGCCCCAGGCCCGCCTCGACGAGGAGCGCGGAACTCACGCCGTACAGCGTGAGCCCCGTATAGAGCTGGACCAACCGCCGCCCGAGACGGTCTTGTGCGGACAAGGGATACCCCCCTGGTGGTAAAGGTGGCCTGACCCGTGCCACTCTGTGGCTTGGAAGGAAATGGCATCCATGGCCAATTCGGGGAAGGTGGACTGATTCTCATGGCGCAGTGGACCTCGGCGGTGGGGCCCGCGCAGCTCGCCCGGCTGCTCAACTCGCAGCAGGACCGCCCGGCCGGCCCCGGCACCCGCCGTCCGCCCGCCTATCGCGCCCTCGCCGACGGCATCCGGCTGCTGGTCCTGGAGGGTCGTGTCCCGGTCGCCGCCCGGCTGCCGGCCGAACGTGAACTGGCCCTCGCGCTGTCCGTCAGCCGTACGACGGTGGCGGCGGCGTACGAGGCGCTGCGCGCGGAGGGCTTCCTGGAGTCCCGCCGGGGCGCGGGAAGCTGGACCGCGGTCCCGGCGGGCAACCCGCTCCCGGCGCGCGGCCTGGAACCCCTGCCTCCCGAGGCGCTCGGCTCGGTGATCGACCTGGGCTGCGCCGCGCTGCCGGCCCCCGAGCCGTGGCTGACCCGTGCCGTCCAGGGTGCCCTGGAGGAACTCCCGCCGTACGCCCACACCCACGGCGACTATCCGGCCGGGCTCCCCGTCCTCCGCTCGATGATCGCCGAGCGCTACACGGCGCGCGGGATTCCCACCATGCCCGAGCAGATCATGGTTACGACCGGTGCGATGGGCGCCATCGACGCGATCTGTCATCTCTTCGGCGGCCGCGGCGAGCGCATCGCCGTCGAGTCGCCGTCGTACGCCAACATCCTCCAGCTGATGCGGGAGGCGGGCGCCCGCCTGGTGCCGGTGGCGATGGCCGAGGGGCTGGGCGGCTGGGACCTGGACCGCTGGCGCCAGGTCTTGCGGGAGGCGGCGCCCCGGATCGCCTATGTCGTCGCCGACTTCCACAACCCCACCGGGGCCCTCGCCGACGACGACCAGCGGCGCCGGCTGGTGGACGCGGCCCGCTCGGCGGGCACGGTGCTGGTCGCCGACGAGACGATGAGCGAGCTGTGGCTGGACGACGACGTGGAGATGCCCCGCCCGGTCTGCGGCTTCGACCCGGCGGGCTCCACCGTCATCACCGTCGGCTCGGCCAGCAAGGCGTTCTGGGCGGGCATGCGGATCGGCTGGGTACGGGCGGCTCCCGACGTGATCCGCAGTCTGGTCGCCGCGCGGGCCTACGCCGACCTGGGCACGCCCGTGCTGGAGCAGCTCGCGGTGAACTGGCTGTTCAGCACGGGGGGCTGGGCGCAGGCTGTCGAACTGCGCCGGACCCAGGCCCGCGAGAACCGGGACGCCCTGGTGAGCGCGGTACGCCGGGAGCTGCCGAGCTGGGAGTTCGAGGTGCCGAAGGGCGGCCTGACGCTCTGGGTCCGGGCCGGGGGCCTGTCCGGCTCGCGGCTGGCGGAGGCGGGGGAGCGGGTGGGGGTACGCGTGCCGTCGGGACCGCGCTTCGGGGTGGACGGGGCCTTCGAGGGCTATGTGCGCCTTCCGTTCACCGTGGGGGGAGCGGTGGCCGAGGAGGCGGCGACGCGCTTGGCCGCAGCGGCGCGGATGGTGGAGTCGGGGGTGAGCGGGGGGAGCGCGGAGGCACCGCGGACGTTTGTGGCGTAGCGGGGCGTGGTGCTTCCGCTGCCGTGTCCTGCGCGGCTGCGGGCAGGCGTGCCGCAGGGCTGCACGGGCGGGCACTGGGGGTACCCCCTCCGGGGGTAGGCACCCCGCAAGCGCCGGTGAGCGCCGCCACGCCTCACCTCAGCCCTCAGCGACCGCAGCCTCCAAAGGCGCCGCCTGCTCCACCACCTCACTCCGCGGCGGCAGCAAGGCCAGCACCGCCTCCCGGTCCACCTCGCTCGTCGCGTCGTCGTACGGATCCGGAGTCGCCGGCACCTGAAGTCGCAGGACCGGCCCGTGCCCCAGCCGCGCATAGCCCCGCCCCGGCGGCACCTGGGCCAGCGGTGTCGTGTGCGGCGGAGCTCCCAGCGCCGCCGTCAGCTCGTCCGGCAGCGCCGGTCCCAGCACGACACGCGCGCGCGTGTGCTGCCGTACCGCCTCGCTCAACGCGTCCGCGCTGTCGAGCTGTTCGGCGACCACCACGGTGACGTTCGCCGCGCGGCCGTGCCGGAGGGGGACCTGGAGGAGGGCCTGGGGGTCCTGGTGGCCGTTCGTCGAGGCCAGGTGGACGAAGGCGCTCGGGCGGTCGAGGAGGATCCACAGGGGCCGCCGGCAGTCGTCCGGCGGCGGGTGGCCCGCCTGGCGCGCGCGGTTGAGCGCGATGAGCCGCCGCTCCGTCTCGTTCGCGGCCCACTCCAGGCTGGCCAGCGCCCCGGCGAGAGCGCACTCCACGGCGAGGACCCCGTCCCGGCCGGCGAGGCACAGGTACTCGCCGGTGCCGCCGCCCTCGACGACGAGGACGTCGCCGTGCTGGAGGGCCTGTAGGGCGATGGAGCGCACCAGGGTCGAGACGCCGCTGCCGGGGCGGCCCAGCACCAGCAGGTGCGGCTCGGTGGAACGGGCGCCGGTGCGCCAGACGACCGGCGGCACGTCACGCTGCTCGTCTCCGTAGGCGAGCGGGAGCGTGCGCTGGACCTCGCTGGGGTCGGTGAACCCGAGGACGGTCTCGCCCGGCGCGGTGACGAAGCGCTGGGCGGCGATGTCGGTGGGCAGCGGGGCGAGGACGGTCACCGTGAGCCGGTTGCCCTCCTCGTCCCACGCGAAGTGGTACTCGCGGCCGCGCCCGGACTTCGCGGTGAGCAGGTGCTCGATCCGCGCGCGGGCCTCGGGCTCGCCGTCCGGGAAGTACGGGGGATAGCGGAGCAGGAGCTGGCCGAGGCGGCCCGCGTCGTCGAACTCGTGGGAGAGGAAGGCCTTCTCCCACTCCCCGCCGTGTGCGTACAGCGGCGCCGGGTCCTCGGCGGCCGAGAAGTACGGCACCAGGGCCTCGTACAGGGACTGGAGCCGCTGGGTCTGCGACTCGTCGGGGCCCGTGGGCGGGGGCGGGTTGCGGTCTCGGCCCTGCCAGGCGCTCGCCGCCATCAGGGTGATGACGGCGAGCAGTGGTCCGTAGGGCACCAGCGCCACGACCAGGACGACCGAGGCCGCCAGGAACAGCAGTGGCCCACGCCTGTCCTTCGGGGTCTGCGCCCACCTGCGCCGCCCGGCCGAGGCCAGCCTGCTCAGCCCGCGGGTCACGGTGATGAGCGGGTGGAGGACGTCGGTGGCGCTGTCGGCGGCCGTCCGGGCCAGCTCCCGGCTCCGGACGAGCTGCGCGCTGCCGTTGCTCAGAATGCGGGGAAGAGAGCGCCGGGCCACTGCTGTCTCCTCATGGTGCGTACGGGCGGGAGCGGGGTCAGAACTTGATGCCGCCGAGCAGGCTCGCCAGGCTCTCGCCGCCTGCCTTGATGCTCGGCGCGATGGCCGTGCTGGCGAGATAGAAGCCGAAGAGTGCCGAGGCCGTGGCGTGCGACGGCTTCAGCCCGTCCTTGCGGAAGAAGAGGAAGACGATGATGCCGAGCACGATGACGCCTGAGATGGAGAGGATCATTTGAGATCTCCTGGTGTCGAAGGGGACAGTCACCATGAGTTCTTCCAGGATCACAGAAGGTATCCATACGATTAAAGGTGCAATCGGGTGAAATGGTAGGAATTTCACCCGATTGGCGGATTCGCCCTTGAATCGTGATGACCGGGTCGGTCGTCTTCCGGTGCGGGAATGCGATCGTTCGGCGTGGCTGTGGTGATCTTTACCTCGGGCGGAACCGGTCATGTTCACCCTGTGCCAGTACGCTGGCGATTCACCCGTACGGCCCCACGGTCCGCCCGTTGCCGTACGCTCCCTCAGTCCACGCAAGTCCCCGCAGCGCACAGGAGAGGCGGTCCGGCCGATGAGCGAAGCCCCCGACCCCGAGGTCGTGGAGCTGGCGACCAAGATCTTCGATCTGGCCCGGCAGGGGCGGACCGAAGCGCTCGTGGCGTACCTCGACGCGGGCGTTCCGGCCAACCTCACCAACGACCGCGGCGACTCCCTCGTGATGCTCGCCGCCTATCACGGCCACGCCGGGGCGGTGCGCGAGCTGCTCACCCGGGGCGCCGAGGCGAACCGGGTCAACGACCGAGGCCAGACCCCACTCGCCGGAGCGGTCTTCAAGGGCGAGACGGAAGTGGTCGAGGTGCTGGTGGAGGCCGGCGCGGACCCGGCGGCGGGCACTCCGTCGGCCGTCGACACCGCACGCATGTTCGGCAAGGCGGAGGTTCTGGAACTGTTCGGCACCTCCTGACCCATCTGCTCTGACCAGCTAAAACACACAAAACGGGGGAGGCGGTACAGGGCCGCCGAAATTTCGGTCGCGGCAGGTCGAAGTGCCGAGTCATCATGACGTCGTGATTCACGGACGCGATGGCTGGGCAGGTGTTGCCGCACCGCGCGGGCCGTGATGCGGCCCGCATGGGCCACTGACGAGAGGCAGAGAGAAATGGTCTACAGCAAGCAAGAGACGGCGGGCGCTCCGACGTTGTGTCACGCGGCCAGGTAATGCGTGTTCTCCGGTTGCGTCGACGCTTGATGTGAGGCTGTTTCCCATGTTCGATCCGGTCATAGCGCCCAGCGGTACGCTGCTCGGCCTGCTTCAGCGGGGCCGCGGCGACGGCACGCTGCACGCGCTCACAGCCCCGCGCGCCGAAGCGCTCGCGGCGCTGAACCACTGTGTGCTCCGCGACCCCCGCCACGACTGGCAGGTGGAGAACCGCTCCCTGTACTACGCCCGGCTCTACCTCGACCTGCACGGCGAGCTGGACGCCATCGAGGCGCACCTCTTCGACGCCGAGGACATCCTTGACACCGAGGAGTCCCGCACCGGCCTCGCGCTGGCCGTGCTCGGGCACCTCGCGTCCTACGGCAGGCAGGACGCGCTCGAACTGCTGCGCAGGTACGCCGCCACCGGCTCGAACTGGGCCTGGGCCCTGGACGAACTGGCGCTGCGCGACGACGACGAAGGTCTGCGCGCCCTCGCCGCACCGGTGCTCGCGCGCTTCACCACGGACGCGGAGGGCGAGGCCGAGCTGGCCGCCGCCGTACGGGACGCGTTCGAGCCACGGCCCTGGCGGCTGTGGGCCGAGGATCCCCGCGAACCGATCGCCACGCGCGTGCGTGCCGCGCAGGAGACCGGCTGTTTCGACCGCTGGCAGCGCCAGATGCGACCTGCCGGGCCCCGCCCGGGGTGGAGCGTGCGGGCCGTCTTCGAGTGGGCCCAGCAGGGCGTCGAGCGGGGCGCGGCCCTCCATGTGCCGGCCGCCCGTTGTCTGGTCGCCGTCGCCGGACCCGAGGACCGGCCGGAGATTCTCCAGGCCGCCAAGGACGGCACCGACGGAGCCCGCTGCACCGCGCTGCGCTACCTAGCCGACAGCAACGACCCCGACGCGCTGAACCTGATCGAGGTCGCGGTGGCCGAGGGCACGGCCACCGTCGTGGAGGCCGCCGTCGACGCCTTCGAACGGATGCGCAGTATCGCCGCCGTCGAGCGCGCCCGCGGCTGGGCCCGGCGGCCCGACGCCCTCGGCGCCGCCGCCGGCCGGATGCTGGCCTGCCGGGGCGGGACCCAGGACAGCGAACTGGTCCTCGCCGCGCTGCGGGAAGCCGTCCGCGGCGAAGGCCCCGACGCGCCGACCCTGTGGACCCTCGTCGACGGCACCGGACGCCTCGGCATCGTCTGTGCCGCGCCCGTCCTGCGCCACGTCTACCGCGAGACCGCCTCGTCCCACCTGCGCGGCCGCGCCGCCCGCGCGCTGGCTGCCACCGACCCCTCCTTCGCCACCGGCTTCGCCGTCGAATGCCTGTGGGACTGCGAGGAGACCACCCGTGAACTCGCCGCCCGGCATGCCGAGACCGCTGACGCCCGGGTCGTCCAACAGCTCCGCCGGCTCGCCGCCGACCCCGCCGAGGAGGCGGAGGTGCAGACGGCCGTACGCAGCCGCATCGGACCGGACACGGCCGCCATGTGACATGCCACTGCGGCGGACCACCCCTCCCCAACGGGAACCACCTGAGCCGCGGGAACCACCGAGCCGCGGGAACCACCGAGCCGCGGGAACCACCGAGCCGCGGGAACCCCGGGGATCCCGCACACGTTCCCTGCGCGGACGACTGCCCGCCGGGTGAACAACCGGTGACCGGCAGGCCGGCCGGGCATGGCCGCCGGCTGGCCCGCTCGGGTGTGCGAGGCAACGCTCATGGGACGTTTAACAGCCGGAAAGATCCACTTTGACGCGGCCACGTCCAGCGCGGCGACAACACCGGTATGCGTGTCGTCATCGTGACCGAATCCTTTCCCCCCGATGTGAACGGCGTGGCCCACTGCGCGCTCCAGACCGCCCGACACCTCGTCGATCGCGGTCACGCTCCCCTCGTCGTCGCTCCGGCCCCCGCCCCCGGCAACAGGCTCGCCGCGGCCGCCGCGCCCTGCCCTGTCGTCCACGTCCCCTCCCTTCCGCTCCCGGGCTATCCCCAGGTCCGGGTGGCCCTCCCCAGCCGCAAGCTCGCCGCCGCACTGATCGAGCACCGACCCGACGTGGTGCACCTGGCCAGCCCCTTCATCCTCGGCGTCCGCGGCATGGCCGCCGCCGCCCGGCTCGGCATCCCGGCCGTCGCCGTCTACCAGACCGACCTGGCCGGATACGCCCGGACCTACGTCGGTGCCGGCGAGGCGGCCGCCTGGCGGCGGATCCGGTCCGTCCACGGCGCGGCCGACCGCACCCTCGCTCCGTCCACCGCCTCGATCAGCGACCTGGAGGCGCACGGCGTCCCCCGGATCCAGCTGTGGCAGCGCGGAGTGGACACCGTCCGCTTCCGTCCCGAGTTCCGCGACCAGGCGCTGCGCCGCGAGATCGCCCCGAACGGCGAGGTGATCGTCGGCTACGTCGGCCGTCTCGCCCCCGAGAAGCAGGTGGAACTCCTCGCCGGGGTCTGCGGCCTGGAGGGCGTGAAGGTGGTGATCGTGGGTGACGGGCCCGCTCAGGCCCACCTCACCGAGGCGCTGCCCGGCGCGGTCTTCCTCGGCCGCCGCACCGGCGACGACCTCGCCCGGATCTTCGCCTCCTTCGACGTCTTCGCCCACACCGGCCCCTTCGAGACGTTCTGCCAGACCGTCCAGGAGGCCATGGCCAGCGGTGTCCCGGTCGTCGCGCCCGCCGTCGGCGGCCCGATCGACCTGGTCGACCACGGCCGCACCGGGTTCCTGGTCCCGCCGCGCGACGCCGGTGCCGTACGGGCGGCCGTGGCCTCCCTCGTCGCCGACGCCGGGATGCGGGCCGCGTTCGGCCTGGCCGCGCGGACCACGGTCGAGGGCCGCACCTGGGCCGCGGTCGGCGACCAGCTGATCGGCCACTACGAGGACGTGCTCGCGGCACGCCGGCCGGTGGTGGCGGCATGAGCGCCACCTCGTCGGGACCGCTGCGCATCGTCCGGCTGGCCAACTTCGTCGCCCCCGCCTCCGGCGGCCTGCGCACCGCGCTGCGCGAGCTCGGCAAGGGCTTCGTGGCGGCAGGCCACGACTCGGTCCTGATCGTGCCGGGCGAGCGCTACTCGGACCGGTACGAGGAGCAGGGCCGGGTCATCACGCTGCCCGGCCCGCTGCTGCCCGGCACCGGCGGTTACCGCGTCCTCGTCGACAAGAAACGGGTCCAGAGCCTCCTGGAGCACCTCGCCCCGGACCGCCTGGAGGTGTCCGACCGCACCACCCTGCGCTGGACCGGCCGCTGGGCCCGGCGCGCCCGGGTCCCCGCCGTGATGGTCTCCCACGAGACGGCCGACGGAGTCCTGCGCACCTGGGGCATGTCCGAGAACATGTCCCGGCGCACCGCCGACGCCCTCAACATCCGTACGGCGCACTCGTACGCGCGCGTGGTGTGCACCACCGAGTTCGCCGAGCGCGAGTTCATCCGCATCGGCGCGCGCAACGTCGTACGCGCCCCGCTGGGCGTCGACCTGGTGGGCCGCCACCCCGCGCTGCGCGACCTCGACCTGCGGGCCCGGTACGCGCGCGAGGACGAGGTACTGCTCGTCATGTGCTCCCGGCTGTCCGTGGAGAAACGGCCCGGCACCGCCGTCGACGCCCTGGAGGCGCTGGTCCGGCGCGGCCGCCGGGTGATCCTGGTCGTCGCCGGGGACGGGCCGCTGCGGGAGCGTCTGGAACAGCGGGTGCGGGAGCGCAGGCTGCCGGTGACCTTCCTGGGGCATGTCGCCGACCGGGACAGCCTGGGCGCGCTGCAGGCGTCCGCGGACGTCGCGCTGGCCCCCGGACCCGCGGAGACCTTCGGGCTCGCCGCCCTGGAGGCCATGGCCTGCGGGACACCCGTGGTCGCCAGCGCCTCCTCCGCGCTGCCCGAGGTGATCGGATCCGCGGGGGCCACCGCGGCCGACCGCGGCGAGGCGTTCGCCGACGCCGTGGAGACGCTCCTTGAGCGGCCCGCCGCCGAGCGCCGGGAAACGGCACGCGCGCGTGCGGAGTGCTTCGGCTGGGGAACGGCCGTGGAGGCGTTCCTGGCCGCGCACGAGGCGCCGGTGCTGTGCCGCCGTGACGAGAACGGAACGACGGCACCGGTCCGTCGTGTCGTGCCGGAGGGCGTGGCATGAGAGCCGTTCGCTTCGTGGCGCTCGGGGACTCGCTGACCGAGGGCGTGGGCGACCCCGCCGGCGACGGGTGGCGCGGCTGGGCCGCGCTGCTGGCCGGCGGACTCGCCGTGCAGGACGTGGAGTTCACCAACCTCGCGGTCAGCGGCGCGCAGACCCGGGACGTGCTGGAACGCCAGACCCCGGTCGCGCTGGAACTGCGTCCCGACATCGTCGCCGTCGTCATCGGCGTCAACGACACCCTGCGCTGCACCTTCGACATCCACGCGGTGGCCGAACGGCTCGACAAGGTCTACGCCGCCCTGACCGCGCAGGGCGCGACCCTGCTCACGGCGTGCCTGCCCGACCCCGGTTCGATGTGGGGCCTCCCCGGCGCCCTGTCCCGCCCGCTGGCCCGCCGGGGGCGCGCGGTCAACATGGTGGTGCACGCCCTGTCCGAACGGTACGGGGCGGTCCATCTGCACGCGGCGGAGGGCGCCTGGCTCACCGACCGCGCCATGTGGAGCGCGGACCGGCTGCACCCGGGAGAGCGCGGACACCGGCAGCTCGCCGTCCGCTTCCACGCCCTGCTCGCCCCGCTGGGCATGGCTCCGGGGACGGCGCCGTCCCCGGAGCCCGAGTTCCCGCCGCCGACGACGAAGGCGAGTCTCCTGTGGCTGGCCACGGCCGGCACCGCCTGGGTGATCAGGCGCTGCCGGGACCTGCTGCCCCAGCTGCTGCGGCTGGCCGTCGACGAGATGCGGCACCGCCGCAGGGGCACCAGCGCCCGTCTGGACCTGAGCGCGTCGGCCGCGGTCTCCGCCGCGCTGGCCGCTCTCCAGCCCCCGGAGCGGCCCGCCGACGCCGCGTGAGGAGGCCGCCGCGGCGGTTCGGCGGCGGTGTACGGCGCTTCCTGGGCAGGGGTAGCGCAGGTGCAGGCAGCTCAGCGACGGCGTACGCCCACGAAGCGGACCGGGATGCCCGGGACGGCCTGGGCCGCCGCCGGGAGGTCGGCGGCGCGGACCACCGCGATCACCGGATAGCCGCCGGTGGTCGGATGGTCGGCCAGGAACACCACCGGACGGCCGTCCGGCGGTACCTGGACGGCGCCGAGGACCATGCCCTCGCTGAGGAGTTCACCGGGACGGGCCCGCTCCAGGGCGGGGCCATCCGTGCGCAGCCCGATGCGGTTGCTCGCCGACGACACGCGGTACGCGCGCGAGGTGAACGCCCGGACGGCCGCCGGTGTGAACCAGTCGGCCCGTGGGCCGAGCGTCACCCGCAGCACCAGTTCCGCCGGCGGAGACGGCTGCGGTACGACGTCCGCGCGCGCGTGCGGGCCCACCGGTGTGCCGAGCGGCAGCACCGCGCCGTCCGCCAGCGGAGCGGGACCGAGCCCGGAGAGCAGATCCGTGGCCCGGCTGCCCAGCACCGGCTCCACGGCGATCCCGCCCGAGACGGCCACATAGCTCCGTACGCCGGAGCGGGCCGTTCCCACGTCCAGCAGTTCCCCGGCCGGAACCACGACGGGCGCGCCCCAGGCCGCCGGACGCCCGCCCACGGTGACCGGGCACGGCGCACCGCCGACCGCCACCACGACGGTCGAACGCGGCCGCACGGCACACCCGTTGAGCGTCGTCTCCAGAACGGCCGCCCCCGGTGCGTTGCCGACCAGCCGGTTGACCAGCGCCGCGGCGGGCGCGTCCAGCGCCCCGGAGCGCGGCACCCCCAGATGCGCGTACCCGGGCCGGCCCCGGTCCTGCACGGTGGTCAGCGCACCGGCCCGTACGACGACGAGCGCGCGGTCGGTCATACGTCCCCCACCGGCACGAACCGCACGTGCGTCCCGGGCGCCAGCAGGGCGGCCGGCACGCGCGCGTGGTCCCACAGCACCGCGTCCGTCGTCCCGATCAGCTGCCAGCCGCCCGGCGAGGACCGCGGGTACACACCGGTGTACGGCCCGGCCAGCGCCACCGCGCCCGCGGGTACCGCGGTCCGCGGAGTCGCACGGCGCGGCACCTCGTAGCGGGCCGGGAGCCCGGTGAGGTAGCCGAAGCCGGGCACGAAGCCGCAGAAGGCGACCGTGAACTCGGTCGCCGCGTGAATCCGGGCCACCTCCCGCTCGGCCACCCGCCAGTGGGCGGCGACCTCGGCGAGATCCGGGCCGTCGTAGCGCACGGGCAGGTCGATCACGGCACGCGCGCGTGGGGGAGCGGGAGGGAGCACGGTGGCAGCCAGTTCGGTGGCCCGGCGAGCCGGGTCGTCGAGGCCGTCCAGCAGGACCGTGCGGGCGGCGGGCACGATCTCGCGCACCGTCAGCGCGCCCTCCGTGCGACGGCGCAGCAACTCGGCGTGCAGGGCCTGCGCCTCCGCGCCGGAGCCGACCTCGATGAGCAGGGCGTCGTCGCCGACCGGGTGGATCGTCATGGGCGTGGCCGACTGCGGGCTCGTGTTCACGTTCACGTTCACGTTGGTGCTGGTGCTGGTGCTGGTGTTCATGCGAAGGCCGCCACGGTCACGCCCGCCGCGGCGAGCCGCGCACGTACCCTGCGCGCCAGTTCCACGGCGCCCGGGGTGTCGCCGTGCAGACAGAGCGAGCGGGCGCGTACGACGACGCGCGTGCCGGAGTGCGAGGTGACCGCGCCGGAGCTCGCCAGTTCCACCGAGCGCTCCACCACCGCCTCCGGGTCGCTCACCACCGCGCCCTCGCGCCCGCGCGGGACCAGCGTGCCCTCGTCGGTGTAGGCGCGGTCCGCGAAGGCCTCCGTGACGGCCCGCAACCCCGCCTTCTCCGCCAGCGCGAGCAGCCGGGAACCGGGAAGCCCCAGAACAGGCAGCGAGGCGTCCGCGAGGAGCACGCCGTCGACCACCGCGGCGGCCTGCTCCTCGTCGTGCACGACCCGGTTGTAGAGCGCGCCGTGCGGCTTCACGTACGCCACACGCGCGCCGGCGGCACGGGCGAAGACCTCGAGGGCGCCGATCTGGTAGGCCACCTCGGCCGTCAGCTCGGCGGGCGGCACGTCCATCGCGCGCCGCCCGAACCCCGCCAGGTCCCGGTAGGACACCTGGGCGCCGATCGTCACCCCGCGCTCGGCTGCCAGCTCGCACACCCGCCGCATGGTGGCCGCGTCCCCCGCGTGGAAGCCGCAGGCCACATTGGCGCTGGTCACGACGGAGAGCAACTGTTCGTCGTCGGTGAGCCGCCAGCGGCCGAAGCCCTCGCCGAGGTCGGCGTTCAGGTCGATCGAGGTCATGGATGCGCTGTCTCTCCTGTCAGGCCACGCGGTACTGCTCGTCGCGGGCGTCGCTGATGAACATCTGGCCCGGCGCGTGCGTGATGGCGAACGGCGGCCGGGAGGCCGTCACCGCCGCCTGCGGGGTCACCCCGCACGCCCAGAACACCGGGATGTCGTCCGGGTCCGCGTCCACCGGGTCGCCGAAGTCGGGCCGGCTCAGGTCGTCGATGCCGAGCGCCGAGGGATCGCCGCAGTGCACGGGGCCGCCGTGCACCGCCGGGAGCAGACTGCTCTCCCGGATCGCGGTCGACAGATGCCGCGGCGGCACCGGGCGCATGGACACCACCATCGGCCCCCGCAGGCGTCCCGCCGGACGGCACTGCCTGCTGGTCACGTACATGGGCACGTTCCGGCCCTGCTCGACATGGCGGATCGGCACCCCGGCCCCGGCCAGCGCCCACTCGAACGTGAAACTGCACCCGAGCAGGAACGACACCAGATCGTCCCGCCAGTAGGCGCGCACGTCGGTCGGCTCGTCCACCAGTTGCCCGTCCCGCCACACCCGGTAGCGCGGCAGGTCGGTACGGAGGTCCGCGCCCTCCGCGAGTTCCGTGCCGGTCGCGCCGGCGTCGGTGACGTCGAGCACCGGGCAGGCCTTCGGATTGCGCTGGCAGAACAGCAGCATGTCGTACGCCCAGTCGGCGGGCACCGAGATCAGGTTGGCCTGCGTGTGACCGGCCGCGACCCCGGCCGTGGGGCCCGCGAGGCCCTCCCGGAAGCGGGCCCGGGCACTTCTCGGGCTCCACGCGTGCGCGTGCTCGTCGACGAGGGTGACGGGAAGGTCGTGCGCGGCCACGGTGAGCGGGTGATCTTCCGTACGGTTCACGCCAGTTCCTTCCCGCGCGTCTCCGGCAGTCCGAACAGGGCCAGGGCCGCCAGTGCGTAGCCCGCCGCGCCGAAGACCAGCGCGCCGCCCACGCCCCAGCTGTCGGCCAGGAAGCCCACCAGGGTCGGGAAGACCGCGCCCACCGCGCGGCCCGCGTTGTACGTGAAGCCCTGCCCGGTGCCGCGCACCGCCGTCGGGTACAGCTCGCTCAGGTACGAACCGAAGCCGCTGAAGATGGCCGACATGCAGAAGCCGAGCGGGAAACCGAGCACCAGGAGCAGCGTGTCGGCGCCGCCGGGGATGTTCGCGTACGCCAGCACGCAGACCGCCGACAGCACCGCGAACAGCCAGATGTTGCGGCGTCGGCCCAGCCGGTCGGTGAGGTGGCCGCCGGTCAGATAGCCGAGGAAGGCTCCCGAGATGAGGAAGGTCAGATAGCCGCCGGTGCCCACCACCGACAGCCCGCGCTCGGTCTTGAGGTAGGTCGGGATCCAGGTCGCCAGCGTGTAGTAGCCGCCCTGGACACCCGTGGACAGCAGGCCCGCGAAGACCGTGGTGCGCAGCAGCCCGGGCGCCTCGGCCGTGCCCGGCCGGAAGATGGCGACGAACGAGCCGCGCCGCGGGCTCTGTTCGCGTGCCGCGACCGCCTGCGGGGCGTCGTGCACCCGGCGGCGCAGCCACACCACGAGGAGCGCGGGCAGCGCGCCGGTCCAGAACATCACCCGCCAGGCCAGGTCGTCGCCGGCGAACGAGAAGACCAGCGTGTACACGATCGCGGCGAGAGCCCAGCCGACGGCCCAGGAACTCTGGACCGCGCCCAGTGTGCGGCCCCGGTGGCGGGCGCTCGCGTACTCGGCGACCAGGATCGCACCGACCGCCCACTCGCCGCCGAAACCGAGGCCCTGCAGAGCACGGAAGACGAGCAGCGTCTCGTAATTGGGAGCGAAGCCGCAGGCGACCGTGAAGACCGCGTAGGTCACCACGGTGATCATCAGCGCGCGGACCCGGCCGACCCGGTCCGCGAACACGCCCGCCGCGGCGCCGCCCACGGCGGAGACCACCAGGGTGACGGTGGTGAACAGGCCGGTCTGACCGCTGTTCAGACCGAAGTACGCCGCGAGCGCGACCATGCTCAGCGGCAGGGTGAAGTAGTCGTAGGAATCCAGGGCGTATCCCCCGAAAGCACCGGCGAACGCGCGTCGGCCTTGCGGGCCGAGGGCGCGCAGCCAGCCGAACGCGCCGTCCTCGGCGGTGCGTTCACCCCTGCCCGGGCGGGCGTCGGAGGTGAGGGCCTGCGGTGGAGGAGTCGTGCTCATGGGCACCTCGCAGTTGAGGGACGAAGGGTGCGGGGACTGAGCAGTGCGGGCCGTGCGAAGGGTCGTACCGGGTGGCTCACCGAGGGGTGTCCCGCGGTGAGCATGATGAGCACCGTAGGGGATCGTTCAACGATCCTTCAATACCCGCGTTGTTTCGTTCCCGTGTCTGCGGTTGAATTCCGGGCATGGCAGAGCAGCTGACGGGACTGGCCGACGACCGCGCCCTCCTCGGGCGGACGAGCACCGCCGAACGGGTCTCCGACATCCTCAGAAGCCGTATCGCCGAGGGCTATTTCCCGCCAGGCACCCGCCTGTCCGAGGACGGCATCGGCGGCGCGCTCGGCGTCTCCCGCAACACCCTGCGCGAGGCGTTCCGGCTGCTCACCCACGAGCGCCTGCTGGTCCACGAACTCAACCGGGGGGTCTTCGTCCGGGTCCTGACCGTCGAGGACGTCGAGGACATCTACCGCACCCGCGCCCTCGTCGAGTGCGCCGTCGTACGCGGCCTCGGTGAGCCGCCGTACGCCCTGGAGGCCCTGTCCGCGGCGGTCGCCGAGGGGCAGTCGGCGGCCACCGCGGATGACTGGAAAGCAGTGGGTACGGCCAACATCCACTTCCACCGGGAACTGGTCACCCTGGCCGGCAGCGAACGCACCGACGAACTGATGCGCAGCGTCTTCGCGGAACTCCGCCTCGCCTTCCACGTGGTCGACGACCCGAACGCCCTGCACGGGCCGTACCTGGCTCGCAACCGGGAGATCCTGGAGTCGCTGCGGCGCGGCGACAGGCGCGAGGCCGAGCGCCTGCTGGAGACGTACCTCACAGACTCCTTGGAACGGGTGGTGGAGGTGTACCGGCGCCGGGTGGACAGCACCCCGTAGGGGCGCGGGGCTGTGGTGAATCTGCGGCCACCGCCGCGTGGGCGCGACCGGCCCGCCCCGGCCCGCACCCGAACTGCGACGCGCGGGAGCCTCGGCCCCTCCGGCGGAGCCACCCGCGTCATTTGGGCCGATGTCAGACCCAGGACCTAGTCTGTGCACCGTGACTTCGCCTGCATCGACGGACAGCGTTCCGCCCCAGCTCAGCGCGGGGCCGCGCCCGGCCCCGGGCCCGGCCGCCGACGAGGGGCTGGCGCGGCGGCTGCGGGCGCTCGCCTGCACGGCACCGCTGCACGACCTCGACGCGCGCAAGGCGAACCTGGCCGGCGAGTACTCGGTGTACGGCATGGCCGAGGTGGCCCTCTCCGCCATCGACCTGGTCACCCTGAACATGGACTTCGACACCGGGGCCGACCACGAGCAGATCGTCGCCCGGCTGATCCCGCGCATCTCCGCCCAGACCCCGCACCGCCCCGTCGCCGAGCACGAGCGCGTGGCCCGCTGGGTCCTGGAGAACCTGATCAACGTCGGCAG
This sequence comes from Streptomyces sp. NPDC086519, assembly GCF_040686075.1. Lineage (NCBI taxonomy): Bacteria > Bacillati > Actinomycetota > Actinomycetes > Kitasatosporales > Streptomycetaceae > Streptomyces > Streptomyces sp. NPDC086519. The sequence continues at coordinate 31,957 of NZ_JBFBJL010000001.1, read as the reverse complement.
CGTCGACCGCGGCTTCCGCGCGGTGTACGGCACCTTCGCGCCGGACGGGTCCTACGTCCGCCGGGACTACGACTTCAAACTCATCGAGGAGGTGCCGGGCCCCGGCGGCACGGTGTACCTCCGCACCACCGACGAGGCGGTCAACGTCCTCGTCGGCGCCCTTGACACGGACGTCACCAGCGCCCAGATCGCCGCCGAGGTCAAGCTGGAGGTGCTGATCAACCGCGGCCGGCTCGCCGACGCCCAGCTCGCCGCGGAGCAGGCCCGCTACCGGACCGTGCAGTACTCGGAGAGCCTGCGCCGGGCCCTGGAGGCCACCCGGCGCAATGTCCGCGCGGTGGACTGGCTCAACGCCGTCCCCGACATGATCGCCGAGGCCCTGGACCACGTCGCCGACCGGTACCGGCACGAGAACGCGATCCTCACCAACATCCGCAAGGCCCGCGACGAGACCGAGGAGCCGGAGAACAAGCGGCGCGCCGCCGAGCTCGTCGACATCGTCAAGGACTGCATCCGCCGGCACACCCAGTTGCAGTCGCGGCTGCTGGAGGCCGGGCCGCTGTTCCGCGCGGAGCAGGACCGGCAGGCGTTCGCGACGCCCATGACGACGTCGGGGACAGACCTGTACGGGCACCTCCTGGCGCCGCTGCTGCCGTTGCCGCTGGAGCAGGCGAGCCGGGTGACGGGGGCGTTCTTCGCGCACGGGACCGGGCTGCGGACGCCGGTGTCGGTGCGGATGGGCGACCTCGTCGACATACTGCTGACGCCGCCGGCCGAGCGGGAGCACCTGGGTGCGGAGATGCCGGAGCCGGACCTCGTCGCCACACCGGACGACAGCCGGTTCAGCGAGGAGCAGCTGGCCGACGCCATGCGGTTGCTCGATCTTCCGGCCGACGCGCCGCGTCGGTTGTCGGGGTTGCTGGCCGAGGCGCGGCGGGTGGGGGGCGAGGATCTGGCCTACCTGGTCGCCTTGCTGGCCGTGCACGCCGCCAGCCCGCCCGTGGGCACCGCCTACCGGCAGGGTGAGGAGAAGCTGCTGTTCGCGGTGGACGACGGTACGGAGTTGGACGACCCGGGCTTCGGGGGTGCCGATCTGATCGTCGGGACGGCTCTGCTGGATGCGGTGGGGATGGCTGCGGACCGGACCGAGGCCGCGTGATGTCGTGTGCCGGGTGCGGGCCGGCGGGGGCTGGTCGCGCCCACGCGGCGGTAGCCGCAGATTCACCACAGCCCCGCGCCCCTGAGGGAGTCGCCCACCCCCCTGTTCTCAAGATGAGGGAGTTGTCGTTGTGAGCGAGTACGTCGAGGCTGAGGCGTCTGCCGGGACGGCTCACGCTGCCGTCACGCCCGCCGATGCCGCCGACGCGGCTCGGCTCGTCGCCTTCGGGCTGCAGCCCAAGGTGCAGCCCGCGCGTGATCAGGAGTACACCGAGCTGCTGCGGCGGTACCGGGAGGACCCCCCGTTCGCGCGGCTCGCCGATGCCGTCGCCGCCGGACTGGGGCTGGTGGTGCTGGAGGTGTCGCCCCGCGCGGGGATGGCCGTGACCGCCGCCGAGGACTCGGTGTTCGCCGTTCGCATGGGCGACTACGCGCGTCGTACGTCGGCGGACGGCAGCGACCGGTTCCTGCACGGGCTCGCCCATCTCGCCGTCGCCGCGCTGGCGTTCCCGCGCCCCGAGGACCTCGCCGACGACGGCTACGTCGGGCGGATCACGGTCAACGGCGTCGACGCCTTCGTCCGACAGGCCTGCCGGAGGCTGGAGGAGCGGGCCGAGGAGGCGGGGGAGAACACCGACCCGGCCACCGACGCGCCCGGTCTGGAGGCCGCCTGGCGGATCTGGGCCAGACGCAGCGCGACCGGCGCCACCAAGGACGCCCGCCGGCTGGCCGGTTCCACCACCGGCATCATCGGCAAGGCGGTCGCCTTCCTCACCGACTCCGGGTTCCTCCAGCGCACCGGCGACGACCAGGGCGGTACGTACCGCACGACGGCCCGCTACCAGCTCCAGGTCCGGGACATGGCCGGCAGCGCCGCCATGGCCGAACTGCTGGAACTCGGCGTCGTCCCCGTCACCGACGGCACGGCCAGCCTGCTGCCCGCCACCGACACCGAGGACCTGGACCTGGTCGCCGACGCCGGCCTGCCGTTCCACTCCTGAGCCGTCACCACCCTTTTCCCACGTCTTACGAGAGTCCGCCATGTACGAGCTGTCCCGGGTCCGCCTCTACTCCATCGGGCCCGCCGGTGCGCGCTACGCCGACACGGTGCTGGACCTGCGGGGTGTCGGCGAGCCCGTGCCCGACCCCGCCCCCACCCAGGCGGAGTTCTTCGAAGAGGAGCCGGTCGGCCCGCCGCGCCGGCCCGCGCCGGCCGGCGTGCTCTTCCTGGAGAACGGCGGCGGCAAGTCGGTGCTGCTCAAACTGATCTTCTCGGTGATGCTGCCCGGGCACAGGAACACCCTCGGTGGGGCGAGCTCGGGTGTGCTGCGGAAGTTCCTGCTCGCCGACGACTGCGGGCATGTCGCCCTGGAGTGGCAGCACACGCTCACCGGCGAGTGCGTGGTCGTCGGCAAGGTGAGCGAGTGGCGGGGCCGGCAGGTCTCCAACGACCCGCGGAAGTTCGCCGAGGCCTGGTACTCGTTCCGGCCGGGCCCGGGGCTGTCGCTGGACAACCTGCCGGTCGCCGAGTCCACCGCCGTACGGCCCCCCGTGGAGGGCGCCTCCGGGGCACAGGGGCGGCGGCGGACCATGAAGGGCTTCCGGGACGCCATCACCGAGGCCGGCAAGGCGTACCCGCATCTGGAGGTGCACTGGGAGGAGATCCACGACCGCTGGATCGAGCACCTCGGCGACCTGGGCCTCGACCCGGAACTCTTCCGCTACCAGCGCGAGATGAACGCGGACGAGGGCGAGGCCGCCGGCCTGTTCGCGGTGAAGAAGGACTCCGACTTCACCGACCTGCTGCTGCGGGCCGTGACCGACACCCGGGACACCGACGGACTCGCCGACCTGGTCGGCGGCTTCGGCAACAAGCTGGGGCGGCGCGCCGAGCTGATCGCCGAACGCGACTTCACCGCCGGGTCGGTGGACCTGCTCGGCCGGATCGTGGAGGCCGCGGAGACACGGGCACGGGCACGTGAGATCCACACGGGCGCCGAGCGCCGCACCCGGACGCTGGCGCGGCGGTTGTCCGCGCGGGGCGTGCGGGAGCGGATCCGCGCCGCCGACCTCGCCGAGCAGGTCACGGCCGCCGCCTCCGCCGTCACGCACTCCGAGGGCGCCCGCGAGCGCAGCGCGCTGATCGCCGCCGAACTCGCCTACCGGCACGCCTCCCTGGCGCTGGCCGCCGGCGAGAAGTCCGCCGCCGCGCAGAAGCGCGAGCTGGCCGACGCGCGGACCCTGCACTCCGCCTGGCAGGCCGCCGAGGCCGTGCTGCGCCACCGTGCCGCCGCCGACCGCGTCGCGCGCGTGGCCGCCGCCATCCAGGAGGCCGAGCGGGACGCGGCCCCCGCCCTCGCCGCCCGTGCCAGAGCCGCCGTCGAGCTCGTACGGGCGCTGCACGCGGCCGCCGAGCGCGCCGAGCACCTCGCCAACGAGGAGGAGGAGCGGTCCGCCGCGCTCCAGGAGGTCAGCGACACCGCGTACCGGGACTCGACCTCGGCCGCCACCGAGGCACAGCGCGCCCGCAGCGAGGCCGGGCACCTGCGCCAGCGGCTCGGCGAGGTCGAGCAGGAGACCGCGGAGGCGGTCCGCGCGGGCTGGCTCGACGACAGCGCCCCGGACGCCGACCCGGCCAGGGCGGCCCTCGCGGCGAGCGACGCCGAGAAGACGGCCGTGGCCGCCTGGGACACCGCCCGTGAGGCCTCCCGCCGGGCGGCCGAGCATGCGCGTGAGGCCGCCTCCGCCGAGTCCCGCGCCGAACTCACCGCGGCCCGCGCCGCGGACGCGGCGACTGCGGCCGAGCGGACGTACGACGCCGAGAAGCGGCTCGCCGAAGCCCTGGCGGCCGAAGAGCGGCTCACCGAGCTGCTGGGCCTCACCGCCTCCCGTACGACCGTTCCGCGGCCCCGCCGCGAGGGCGGCGACGACACACTCACCCCTGAGGAACTCGACCGGTTCGCCGACGAGTTGCGGGAGCTGCTCGACGACGCCGTCCAATCCGCCGAGCGGCAGCTGTTCGAGCTGCGGACCGCCGCCGCCGACGACTCCCGGATCCTCGGCGCCCTGGGCGACGGCGGGCTGCTGCCGCCCGGCCCCGACGTCCTCGCCACCGTCGAGTTCCTCGGCGAGCACGGCATCCCGGCACTGCCCGGCTGGCGCTACCTCGCCCAGGCCGTCGACCCCGCCGACCACGCGCGCGTGCTCGCCGCCCGCCCCGAACTCGTCGACGGTGTCATCATCACCGACCCCGACACGCACGCCCGCGCCCGCGAGGCACTCGGTGAGGCGGCCCTGCTGCCGCGCTCCGCCGTGGCCGTCGGCACCGCCGCCGCCCTGCTCGCGCCGCCCCCGGCCGCCGACGCCACCCCGGGCGACGTCTTCCTCGTACCGCCGAACCCGGCCATGCACGACGAGCACGCCGCCGACGAGGAGCGGCAGGCCCTGCGCGCGCGGGCCGCCGAGCGGGACGAGGAGATCCGCACCCTCGCCGCCCGGCTCGGCAAGGATCGCGAGCTGGCCGCCCGGCTCGCCTCCTGGCGTACCGGCTGCCCGGCCGGGCGGCTCGTGGAGCTGGCGCGGGAGGCCCGGGACGCACGGGGGTTCGCCGAGGAGTCCGAGGCCGAACTCGCCGAGGCGCGGACGGTGCGGGCGGAGGCCGAGGAGGCCGCCGCCGAGTCCGCGCAGGTGCGCGACGAACGACAGGAGAAGGCCCAGAAGGCCCGGCGCGCCGCCGACGCCCTCGCCGGCCTCGCGTTCCGGCTGCGAGAGCGAGCCGGCTGGCAGGTCAGTCTGCGCGAACTCGCCGACGAGGCAACCGAGTCGGAGGCCCGCGCCCAGTCCTGCCTGGAGCGCGCCCGCGCCGCCGACGAGGACCGGCGCGGCGCCCAGCGCGCCGCCGACGACGCCCGCCGCACCGCCCGCGCGCTGCGTGCCGAGCGCTCCGAGATCGCCGGCGCCCCCGACGACGTGCCCGAGACCGACGAGGACGCCCTCAAGTCCTCGCTGCCCGCCCTGCGCGAGGCCTACCGGGCCGCCTCGCAGGTGTACGAGAAGGTCGGCGTCGGCGCCGACCTGCGTGCCGAGCAGGCCCGCTCGGAGAGCGACGAGAGCGCCGCGCTCGCGGAACTGGAGCGGCTCAGCAACAAGGTCCGCACCCGCGCGGAGCAGCTGCTCCAGTCGCCCGACGGCTCCGACGGGCCGTCCCGGCAGGCCGCCGCCGCCCGCGCGGAGGAACTGGTGCAGCTCCTGGAGACCCGCATGTCCACCGCGAGCGAGCAGCTCGGGCGGCTCCGCGGCGAGGCAGAGCGGCACGCCCCCGAGGACGGCGAGGCGCACACCGAACTGCCCGAGGAGCTTCAGCCGCGCGACGCCGAGCACGCACAGGCGCTGCTGCGCACGGCGACGGCCGAACTGGCCGCACGCACCGAGGCGTTGGCCCAGGCCCGGGCGGCGCACGCCGAGCTGCTGGACGCGCACCGCGCCGCCGAGGACGCGGCGGGCGGCTTCGAGGAGATCGCCGCCATGCTCCGCGACCTGCTGCGCGAGCACACCGCCGACGAGGAGCAGGAAGAGCCCGAGCCGTACCCGGGCGGCCTGGAGGAGGCCCGGCACTCCGCCGCCGAGGCCCGCAGGTCACTGCGCGGCTGCGCCGGTGACCTGTCCACCGCCGAGGCCACCGTCCGCGAGGCGAGCGATGTCCTGGTACGGCACGCCAACGCCACGCGGTACGAGGCGGTGCGGACCCCCGCGCGTCAGCAGATCCGGGAACTGCCCGCCTCCGCGCTGCCCGAGCACGCCCAGAAGTGGGCTGACGCCTTCGCGCCCCGGCTGCGGGTGCTGACCGACGAACTGGCCCAGCTGGAACGGAACCGGGACTCGATCGTCGACCGGCTGCGGGGGCTCGTCGAGTCCGCGCTCGCGACCCTGCGCTCGGCGCAGCGGCTCTCCCGGCTGCCCGAGGGGCTCGGCGAGTGGTCCGGGCAGGAGTTCCTCCGCATCCGCTTCGAGGAGCCCGACCAGGCCACCCTCACCGAGCGGCTCGGCGAGGTCGTCGACGAGGCGACCCGGGCCGCCGTGAAGAAGAACTCCGATCTGCGGCGGGACGGCATGTCCCTGCTGCTGAGGGGAGTCGCGGCCGCGCTTCAGCCGAAGGGTGTCGCCGTCGAGATCCTCAAGCCGGACGCGGTACTGCGCGCCGAGCGGGTGCCGGTGGGACAGATGGGGGACGTGTTCTCCGGCGGGCAGCTGCTCACCGCGGCCATCGCCCTGTACTGCACGATGGCCGCACTGCGGTCCAACGACCGGGGCCGGGACAAGCACCGGCACGCGGGGACGCTGTTCCTCGACAACCCCATCGGGCGCGCCAACGCGACGTACCTGCTGGAGCTTCAGCGGGCCGTGTCGGACGCGCTGGGCGTGCAACTGCTGTACACGACCGGGTTGTTCGACACGACAGCGCTGGCCGAGTTCCCGCTGGTCATCCGGCTGCGCAACGACGCGGACCTGCGGGCCGGCCTGAAGTACATCAGCGTGGAGGAGCATCTCCGGCCGGGGCTGCCGCAGCAGCCGCGAGCGGGAGAGGCCGTGCACAGCGAGATCACCGCCACCCGGATGTTCAAGAAGCCGTCCGTCTGACGGGCCCGTCCCCGCCGGCTGCGGCGGTGGTCTCAGGGGTGCGTCAGCTGCCCGGCCTGGCCGCCCCGCCGCCGTATCCGCTCCTGCTCGCGCTCGGCGGCCCGCTCCTGCCGCCGGGCCGCGCGCCGCTCGCGGCGGAGCGTGCGGGCCGTGCTGCTCGGCTCCGAGAGCACGCCGTTGCGCTGGTTCCACACCTGGCGTGTCACCAGGACGTCGACCGCGCTCCAGGTGGCCACCACCGTGCTCGCCACGCTGCTGATCACCATCGGGAACGCCAGCCAGGACTGCGCCATCGTGCAGAAGAACGCCACCATGGCCAGCGTCAGCGTGACAGCGATGATGATCACCGCCCGCACCGCCGCCGTCCGCACCGGATCCGGCATCCGGTACCGCTTGGCAGGCTCCTCGACCCACAACGGCCGGTACTGAGGCTGCCGTTGCCGCGCCGCCGAGCGCGCCGCCGTACCACCGTCCCCACCGTCCTCGGGCGCCAGGCGCCGCTCAGCCGTCCCCATCAACGTGTCACTCCCCACCGCCGGCAAGCCCTCGCACCGGTGTCCGATGACCCCGGCTCCCCAGTGGCTGCCCGGCTTGCGCTGTTTTACGCCGCCCGGACGCGAGATGCGCCTGCTGCGGCCGAATCCGCACCCACCACCCGTCTACAAGGACGAACGAACTCGCCCGATGATTCCCAACCGGGGAAAAATTCCGGCCAACTGATCCTTCGTGCCGCTCCCGCCTCCCTCGCGTGAAGTCGCCGCGATCGTGGTGGCAATCTCCCGCAATGCCCGGACAACTCATCCTGTCGCCGCCATGTCCGGGCCCCTGGGCGGAAGTTCACCGTCCGGACAGTTCTTCGAGTTATCCCTGTGACGGTAGTAGGCTCGCGCCGTTTGTTGACGTACATGTGTACCCCCGCCCGACGGGGGTCGAGCTGGGGGAGGCCATGCGCTTTCGCGGGAAGTCGATCCGCCGGAAGATCGTGGCGCTGCTTCTCGTGCCGCTGGTGTCGCTGACGGCCGTCTGGGGCTTCGCGGCCGTGCTCACGGGACGTGAAGTCACCCACATGTTCCAGGTGTCGTCGATCGTCGAGGACCTCAACTACCCCACCGAGGACACGGTCCGCGCCCTCCAGCAGGAACGCCGGCAGACTCTGGTCTATCTCGCCGACCCGCGGGCCTCCGACGCGCTCACCGCCCTGAACCGCACGCGTGCCGCCACCGACCGTGCCGTGGCCCAACTGCGCAAGAACGCGAAGGAACAGCACGTCCGCGACGGCCTGGACGCCGACGACAGCGAACGTCTCACCGCCGAACTCGACGGCCTCGACGGCATCCAGCCCCTGCGCCGCAGCGTCGAGCAGGGCACCGTGGACCGTGCCGAGGCCCTCGACCTCTACAACGCCGTCGTCGACCCCTGCTACACGCTGCTCGGTGCCCTCGACGGAATCGACGACGTCGAGATGGACAAGCAGGTCCGCGCCCTCGTCAACATCAGCCGCGCCCGCGAGCTCGTCTCCCGCGAGGACGCCCTGCTCGGCTCCGCCCTGGTGGTCGGGAAGGTCTCCCGCGAGGAGACCCGCGAGATCTCCGACCTCATCGCCCAGCGCACCCTCCTGTACGGCATGAGCCTCCCGCTGCTGCCGGCCGCCGAACACGACCGCTTCGACCGCTTCTGGACAAGCGCCACCAGCGCCCCGCTGCTGGCCGCCGAGAAGTCCGTCGTCGGGCGCGGGTCCGGCATGCCGAACGACGTCAGCGCGAAGAGCTGGGACACCACCGCGGGCAATGTGCTCTCCGACCTGCGAACCCTCGACGACCAGGTCAGCGATCGCTTCCGGGACCGCTTCCGGCCCGTCGCCGTCGACGTGATCGTCCAGGCGGCCGTGGTCGGAGTCCTCGGCCTGGTCGCCGTGCTGTTCTCGCTGGTCGTGTCGGTCCGGGTCGGACGCGGCCTCATCCGCGACCTGCGGCTGCTGCGCACGGACGCGCACGACGCGTCCGGGGTCCGGCTGCCGAGCGTGATGCGCCGGCTGTCCGCGGGCGAAAAGGTCGACGTGGAGACCGAGGTCCCGCGCCTGGAGTACGACAAGAACGAGATCGGCGAGGTCGGCCAGGCCCTCAACACCCTTCAGCGCGCAGCCGTGGAGGCCGCCGTCAAACAGGCCGAGCTGCGTGCCGGCGTCTCCGAGGTCTTCGTCAACCTCGCCCGCCGCAGCCAGGTCCTGCTGCACAAGCAGCTCACCCTGCTCGACACCATGGAGCGCAGGACCGAGGACACCGACGAACTCGCCGACCTCTTCCGTCTCGACCACCTCACCACGCGGATGCGCCGGCACGCGGAGGGCCTGGTCATCCTCTCCGGCGCCGCTCCCTCCCGGCAGTGGCGCCGGCCCGTCCAGCTGATGGACGTGGTGCGCGCCGCCGTGGCCGAGGTCGAGGACTACGAGCGCGTCGAGGTCCGCCGCCTGCCGCGCGTCGCCGTGACCGGCCCGGCCGTGGCCGACCTCACCCACCTCGTGGCCGAACTCCTGGAGAACGCCACGGTGTTCTCGCCGCCGCACACCGCCGTGCAGGTCCTCGGTGAACGCGTCGCCAACGGCTTCACCCTGGAGATCCACGACCGGGGTCTGGGCATGGCGGCGGAGGCGCTCCTGGAAGCCAACCTGCGGCTCGCCGAGACGCCCGAGTTCGAGCTCTCCGACACCGACCGGCTCGGCCTGTTCGTGGTCAGCCGCCTCGCCCAGCGCCAGAACGTCCGCGTCTCGCTCCAGCCGTCCCCGTACGGGGGCACCACCGCCGTCGTCTTCATCCCCGACGTGCTGCTGACCGACGACGTCCCCGACACCAATGGCGTCGGCTTCCGCCTCGACCGCGGCCGCGCGGCCAGGGAGACCGAACCCGAGGTGAGCCGCGCCGCCTCACCGGCCCAGGCGCTGGGAGAGCGGCCCGGGCTGCCGGCCGCGCTGCTGGACGGACCGGTCGAGCTGGAGGCCCCCGTCGACCTGGACGCGCTGGACGAATTCCCGGGCGCCCTCACCGACGACGACAGCGAGCGCGGCGGGCTGTTCCACCCCCGCCGCTCCCTCGCCCGCGCCGACGAGGCCGGCACCCCCGCCGTGACCGAACTCCATCAGCCGGCCCGGGAGAGCGCCGGCGGCTTCGGGGACGAGCACCCGGGCGGTCCCGCCCCGCTGCCCGCACGGCGTACGCCCAAGCTGGTCAGCTCGCACGGCAAGCCCGTCACCGAGCAGCGCTTCCGCCGCGTCGACCCGGACGAGCGGGACCGGGCGGACCAGGGCGCCCCCGAACCGGGCGGACTCGCCCCGCTGCCCTCCCGCCGCCGCACCGACCCGTCCTCGCACCGCGCCATCGGCTCGGCCGACCGCGTCGAGCAACGCCCGGCGCCCCAGGCCGACGGCCCGGACGATCCTTCCGCATCCTCCGCCCTGCCCCGGCGCTCCCGCCGCTCCGCGACCGCCTCCGGCAGCGGCACCGACGACTCCGTCCCGCCCCTCGGCAGCACACCCCCGGGGGCCGCGTCCGGCACCCGGCCGCTGCCCAGGCGGGTACGGCAGGCCAACCTGGCCCCACAGCTGCGACAGGAACCCGCATCACCCGCCGCGCGCGAGCCGGACCCCGCCGAGCGTGACGCCGACGAGGTCCGCAGCCGCATGGCCTCGCTCCAGCGCGGCTGGCAGCGCGGCCGTGCGGAGAACGGCGCGGACGACGGTTCCCGGAACAGCACAGCACAAGGAACGACAAAGGGAGACGGTCGATGACCGATCCGAAGGCGACCGGCCACACGGCGACGAACAAGGGCGAGCTGAACTGGCTGCTGGACGACCTCGTGGACCGGGTCGCCAGCATCCGCAAGGCCGTCGTGCTCTCCGGCGACGGCCTGCCCATCGGTGTCTCCAAGGACCTCGCCAGAGAGGACAGCGAGCACCTGGCCGCCGTGGCCTCCGGCTTCCACAGCCTTGCCAAGGGCGTGGGCCGCCACTTCGAGGCGGGCAGCGTCCGGCAGACCGTCGTCGAGCTCGACGACGCCTTCCTGTTCGTCACGGCCGCCGGCGACGGCAGCTGCCTCGCCGTCCTCTCCGACGCCGACTCCGACGTCGGCCAGGTCGCGTACGAGATGACGCTCCTGGTCAAGCGGGTCGGCGTACATCTGGGGTCCGCTCCGCGCACCGATCTGCCCTCGGGCGGGTAGTGGGATGACATGAGCGGAGACGGTCAGGGAAGAAGTCACTGGTTCGACGACGAGGCCGGACCGGTCGTCCGTCCGTACGCCATGACACGGGGCCGCACCACCAGTGCGGCCCAGCACCGGCTCGACCTGATCGCGGTGGTCGTCACGGAGCCGCACGTCGACGACCCGGAGGACGACCGGACGCTGTCCCCGGAGCATGTGGACATCGTGGAGCTCTGCCGCGACGCCCCGCAGTCGGTCGCCGAACTGGCTTCGGAACTCGACCTGCCGATCGGCGTGGTCCGGGTCCTCATCGGCGACCTCGTCGACGGAGAACTCGTCCATGTCCATCGGCCGGTGCCCCCGGCCGAGCTGGTGGACGAGAGTATTCTGCGCGACGTGATCAACGGCCTCCGGGCGCTGTGACCGGCGCGGAAGCGGAGTAGTGACGTGACAGGCTGGCAGTTCTGGGTCGACCGTGGCGGTACCTTCACCGATGTCGTCGCGCGGCGCCCGGACGGCCGCCTGCTCACTCACAAACTGCTCTCCGACAACCCCGCGCGATACTCCGACGCGGCCGTGGCCGCCGTGCACGAGCTCCTCGACGGCTCCGGTGCCCCCGTCGACGCCGTCCGGATGGGCACCACGGTCGCCACCAACGCCCTTCTCGAACGGAAGGGCGAGCGCACTCTCCTCGTCATCACGCGCGGCTTCCGCGACGCCCTGCGCATCGCCTACCAGAACCGCCCCCGCATCTTCGCCCGCCGCATCGAACTGCCGGAGCTGCTGTACGAACGGGTGGTCGAGGCCGACGAGCGCGTCGCCGCCGACGGCACCGTGCTGCGCGCACCCGACCTGGACGCCCTGGCGGGCCCGCTTCGGGAGGCATACGACGACGGGATCCGCGCCGTCGCCGTCGTCTGCATGCACAGCCACCTGTACCCCGCCCACGAGCAGGCGATCGGAGAGTTGGCCGCCCGTACCGGCTTTCCGCAGATCTCGCTGTCGAGCGAGGTCAGCCCGCTGATGAAGCTTGTCCCGCGCGGCGACACCGCCGTCGTCGACGCCTACCTGTCGCCTGTGCTGCGCCGTTACGTCCGCCATGTCGCCGACGAACTCGAAGGCGTGCGGCTGATGTTCATGCAGTCCAACGGCGGGCTCGCCGAGGCCGGGCAGTTCCGCGGCAAGGACGCCGTGCTCTCCGGGCCGGCCGGCGGGATCGTCGGCATGGCCCGGATGTCGCAGCTCGCCGGCTTCGACCGGGTCATCGGCTTCGACATGGGCGGCACCTCCACCGACGTCTCCCACTTCGCGGGCGGCTACGAACGGGTCTTCACCACGCAGATCGCGGGCGTCCGGCTGCGCGCCCCCATGCTGGACATCCACACCGTCGCGGCGGGCGGCGGCTCGGTGCTGCACTTCGACGGCTCCCGCTACCGCGTCGGCCCGGAATCGGCCGGCGCAGACCCCGGCCCGGCCTGCTACCGGGGCGGCGGGCCGCTGGCCGTCACCGACGCCAACGTGATGCTCGGCCGTATCCAGCCGGCCCACTTCCCCCACGTGTTCGGGCCGGACGGGGACCAGCCGCTGGACGCCGCCCTGGTCCGCGACCGCTTCACCGAGCTCGCCCGGGAGATCCGCGAGCAGACCGGCGACGACCGCACCCCCGAGCAGGTCGCCGAGGGCTACCTGAGCATCGCCGTGGCCAACATCGCCAACGCCGTGAAGCGGATCTCCGTCCAGAAGGGCCACGATGTCACCCGCTACGCCCTCACCACCTTCGGCGGGGCCGGCGGGCAGCATGCCTGCATGGTCGCCGACTCGCTCGGCATCCGCACCGTCCTGGTGCCGCCCATGGCCGGCGTCCTGTCCGCGCTCGGGATCGGGCTCGCCGACACCACCGCCATGCGCGAACAGTCCGTCGAAGCGCCCCTGGAGCCCGCCGCCATGGCCGGCATCCGCAAGACCGCCGACGACCTGGAGGCCGCGGCCCGCGCCGAACTCCTCGCCGAGGACGTACCCGAGGACCGCGTCGAAGTCACCCGCCGCGCCCAGCTCCGCTACGACGGTACCGACACCACCCTCACCGTCGAGCTCACCGAGCCCGACGCGATGAAACACGCCTTCGAAGAACGTCATCGCGCCACGTACTCCTTCACGCTCGACCGCCCGGTCGTCGTGGAAGCCCTCTCCGTGGAAGCCACCGGCATCACCCAACCCCCCGATCTCTCCGCCCTCGCCCCTTACGAGGGCACCCCCGCCGCCCCGCGGACCGTCCGCCTCCACACCGGCGGCACCTGGTGCGACGTACCCCTTCACCGCCGCGAGGACCTGCCCCCCGGCGAATCCGTCACCGGCCCCGCGATCATCACCGAGGCCGGTGCCACGACCGTCGTCGACGACGGCTGGCGGGCCGCGGCGGGCGACGACGGGCATCTGGTCATGGAACGCGCGGCAGTCACGCAGAGTTCCGATCTCGACACGAAAGCCGACCCGGTTCTACTTGAGGTGTTCAACAACCTCTTCATGTCGATCGCCGAACAGATGGGCGCCCGCCTGGAGTCGACGGCCCAGTCCGTCAACATCAAGGAGCGTCTGGACTTCTCCTGCGCCCTGTTCGACCCGGACGGGAACCTGGTGGCCAACGCCCCGCACATCCCCGTCCACCTGGGCTCCATGGGCACCAGCGTCAAAGAGGTCATCCAGCGCCGCGGCACCTCGATGCGCCCCGGCGACACCTACGCCGTCAACGACCCCTACCACGGCGGCACCCACCTCCCCGACGTCACCGTGATCACGCCGGTCTTCACCACGCAGGGTGACCGGATCCTCTTCTATGTCGCCTCCCGCGGCCACCACGCCGAGATCGGCGGCATCGCCCCGGGCTCGATGCCCGCGAACAGCCGCACCATCGACGAGGAGGGCGTCCTCTTCGACAACTGGCTGCTCACCGAGAACGGCCGGTTCCGGGAGGCCGAGACGCACCGGCTGCTCGCCGAGGCCCGCCATCCCTCCCGGAACATTCCCACCAACCTCGCCGACCTGCGAGCCCAGATCGCAGCCAACCACAAGGGCGTCGACGAAGTGGGCCGGATGATCGAGGAGTTCGGTCTGGACGTCGTCCAGGCCTACATGCGGCACGTCCAGGACAACGCCGAGGAAGCGGTCCGCCGGGTCATCGACGCCCTCGACGACGGCGCGTACGCCTACGAGACCGATTCCGGCGCCGTCATCCGGGTACGCGTGCGCGTGGACCGCGACAAGCGGCGCGCCACCGTCGACTTCACCGGCACCTCCGCCCAGCTCAGCACCAACTTCAACGCCCCGTTCGCCGTCGTCAACGCGGCCGTGCTCTACGTCTTCCGCACCCTCGTCGCCGACGACATCCCGCTCAACGACGGCTGCCTGCGCCCCCTCGACATCGTTGTGCCGCCCGGTTCCATGCTCGCCCCCGAACCGCCGGCCGCCGTCGTCGCGGGCAACGTCGAGACCTCCCAGGCCATCACCGGTGCCCTCTACGCGGCGCTCGGCGTCCAGGCCGAGGGCTCCGGGACCATGAACAACGTCACCTTCGGCAACGAACGCCACCAGTACTACGAGACCGTCGCCTCCGGATCCGGTGCCGGCGACGGCTTCCACGGTGCGAGTGTCGTACAGACCCACATGACCAACTCCCGGCTCACCGACCCGGAGGTCCTGGAGTGGCGGCTGCCCGTCCGTCTCGACGAGTTCGCCGTACGGCCGGGCAGCGGCGGCGCGGGCCGCTGGCACGGCGGGGACGGCGCGGTCCGCCGCGTCCGCTTCCTCGAACCCATGACTGTCTCCACCCTCTCCCAGCACCGCCGTGTGCCGCCGTACGGCATGGCCGGCGGCGAGCCCGGTGCGCTCGGTGCCAACCGGGTGGAGCGGGCCGACGGCACGGTCACCGAACTCGGCGGCAGCGATGCCGCGGACGTCGGCCCCGACGACGTACTCGTCATCGAAACCCCGGGTGGCGGCGGCTATGGACGCCCGTCACCCGGCACCCGATCCCCTCAACGACCCCATCAAGCAGGAGAAGAAAACGATGATCTTCGGGCGATCTGAGCGCGGCAAGCCCCCGGTCGAGCCCGTCACGCTCAAGATCCTCGTGGCCGGCGGTTTCGGCGTGGGCAAGACGACCCTGGTCGGCGCGGTCAGCGAGATCAGGCCGTTGCGCACCGAGGAACTGCTCACCGAGGCCGGGCGACCCGTCGACGACACCTCCGGCGTCGAGGGCAAGCACACCACCACCGTCGCCATGGACTTCGGCCGCATCACCCTGCGCGAGAACCTGGTCCTGTACTTGTTCGGCACCCCCGGCCAGGAGCGGTTCTGGTTCATGTGGGACGAGCTGGCCGAGGGCGCGCTGGGCGCGGTCGTGCTCGCCGACACGCGCCGCCTGGAGGACTGCTTCGCCGCCGTCGACTACTTCGAGCGGCGTTCCATACCCTTCCTCGTGGGCGTCAACTGCTTCGAGGACGCGGCTCGGTACCCGGTGGAGGCCGTCCGCAAGGCCCTCGACCTCGACCCGGACGTACCGGTCGTGCTCTGCGACGCCCGGGACCGCGAGTCGGTCAAGGCGGTGCTCATCGGCGTCGTCCAGCACGCGATGGCGTACACGGCGGGTCACCGGCAGGCCGTCACCACCTGAACGGCGGCGCACGGCCCGTACCCCCGCCGACCGGGGTACGGGCCGTGGTCCGGGGCGGTTACACGCCGTCCTCCAGCCAGCCGAAGCTCTTCTCCACCGCCTTGCGCCAGTTCGCGTACTCCCGTTCGCGCACCGAGGCCGCCATGGCGGGCGTCCACTCCACGTCCTTGCGCCAGTGGGACTTGAGCTCGTCCAGGTCGTTCCACACGCCGGTGGCCAGGCCGGCCGCGTAGGCGGCGCCCAGACAGGTCGTCTCGGACACCCGGGGGCGGATCACCGGTACCCCGAGGACGTCGGCCTGGTGCTGCATCAGGAGGTTGTTCCCGGTCATGCCGCCGTCCACCTTCAGGGTGGTGATCCGCACGCCGGAGTCCTGGTACATGGCGTCCACGACCTCCCGCGTCTGCCAGCTCGTCGCCTCGAGCACCGCCCGGGCGAGGTGCGCCTTGGTGACGTACCGGGTGAGCCCGGTGACGACCCCGCGCGCGTCCGCACGCCAGTAGGGCGCGAACAGGCCGGAGAACGCGGGCACGATGTAGGCACCGCCGTTGTCGTCGACGCTCGCCGCCAGTGTCTCGATCTCGTCGGCGGTCCGGATGATGCCGAGCTGGTCGCGGAACCACTGGACGAGCGCGCCCGTTATGGCGATCGAACCCTCCAGGCAGTACACCGGCGCCTCGTCGCCGATCTTGTAGCCCATCGTCGTCAGCAGTCCGCTCTTGGACGGCACCGGCCGGTTGCCGGTGTTGAGCAGCAGGAAGCTGCCCGTCCCGTAGGTGTTCTTCGCCGTGCCGACGTCGTAGCAGGCCTGTCCGAAGACCGCGGCCTGCTGGTCGCCCAGCGCGGACGCCACCGGCACCCCGGCGAGCTGGCCGACGGCGGTGCCGTACACCTCGGCGGACGACCTGATCTCGGGCAGGACCACCTTGGGGATGTTCATCGCGGCGAGGATGGCCGGGTCCCACTGGAGGGTCTCCAGGTTCATCAGCATGGTGCGCCCGGCGTTGGTGACGTCGGTGACGTGCCGGCCGCCGTCGGTGCCCCCGGTGAGGTTCCAGATCAGCCAGGAGTCGATGGTCCCGAAGGCGATCTCACCGCGCTCGGCCCGGTCCCGCAACCCGGGGACGTTGTCCAGCAGCCAGGCCGCCTTGGGGCCGGAGAAGTAGCTGGCCAGGGGCAGTCCGGTCGGCTCGCGGAAGCGGTCCTGGCCGTCGCTGCCGCCGAGTTCGTGGCACAGGGCCGCGGTGCGGGTGTCCTGCCAGACGATCGCGTTGTGCACCGGTTTGCCGGTGACGCGGTCCCACAGGACGGTCGTCTCGCGCTGGTTGGTGATGCCCAGCGCGCTCAACTGGCCGGGACGCAGACCCGCGTTGGCGAGCGCACCGGCCACCACGGCCTGCACCTTGGACCAGATCTCGGTGGCGTCGTGCTCCACCCAGCCCGGCTTGGGGAAGATCTGGCGGTGCTCGCGCTGGTCGACGGCGACGATCGCGCCGCCGTGGTCGAAGATGATGCAGCGGCTCGACGTGGTGCCCTGGTCGATCGCGACGACGTACTTCTCGGCGGTGTCCGTCATGGCTACCCCTTGGTCGCTGGGTCGGAAGGCTGCGTGGATGGGAGGGCCGCGCCGAGTCAGAAGGCCACGTTGTAGATGACGCCCGCGAGCGCCCCGCCGATCAATGGGCCGGCGACCGGGATCCAGGCGTAACCCCAGTCCGAGGTGCCCTTGTTGGGGATCGGCAGGAAGGTGTGCACGATCCGGGGGCCGAGATCGCGCGTCGGGTTGATGGCGTAGCCGGTGGGGCCGCCGAGCGACAGCCCGATGCCGACGACGAGCAGCGAGACGATCAGCACGGTGGTGCCGGACTCGCCGAGCCCCTTGGTCAGTCCGAACGCGAGGATCGGCAGGACGAGCGCGATCGTCGCGATGATCTCGGTGATGAGGTTGGCGACCGGATTCCGGATCTCCGGGATGGTGGAGAAGATGCCGAGCGTCGGCGTCGGCTCCTCTCCCGACTCCTCGTCGCGCACATTGGCCTGGAACTGGGCCAGGTAGACCAGGTAGGTCAGCGCGGCCCCGAGCACCGCGCCGACGAACTGCCCGAGCAGGTAGACCCAGACCTTGCCCCACACGCCGGTGTCGACGGCGATGCCGATGGTGACGGCGGGGTTCAGCTGCCCGCCGGAGAGCGGGGCGGCGGTGTAGGCGCCGGCGAGGACACCGAATCCCCAGCCGAACGCGATCACCACCCACCCCGCCGCCCTGGCCTTGGAGTGCCTGAGGGTGACCGCGGCGCAGACACCGGCACCGAACAGGATCAGGATGGCCGTACCGATGACTTCGCCGACGAAGATGTCTCCGTTGCTCATGGCGGCTCCTAGGGCGCTGGCCGGGGGATCGGCCCCGGCACATTGAGCAGGAACGGTTCCCTTGGCGACGTCAGCCGAAGGCAGGGAAGGTCCCGCGCCCCGCCCGGCGTCTGTGACGAGCGTGCCGTGGCAGCCGAATCGCCCATGGGGGAACGGGCCTCGAGACAGGAGCGGCCCATGGCGCAGTGCCTGGATACGCCGAGAATGTACGGCGATGTCGACCGACACCGGAAGTTTTCACCGGCACTCGGGGGCCGTCAAGGACGCTGACGGCAACTGACGGCAACTGACGGCGACGATGAAAGGCGACCCACCGGGAGACAGCTGTCACGGCTCCGCCGCCGCGTACCCGTCCTGTGCCGGGTACGCGCCCGAGCCGCGCCGGATCTCGTGCCCCGGCAGTCCCGCCCGCCCCGGCACCCAGCTCGCCCCGCGCGGCGCCTTGGCGGCCTTCTTGAGCGGCGCCGGACACGCGGCCGCCTGCCGGTGGTCGGCCACACCGCCCGGACCGCGCACGACGGTGGCCAGGGACAGCGTGACGGGACGGCACCCTGTGCTGTCACACGCGTCCCGTCAGCGCACCGCTATCACGGACGAGCCGTGGCCGAACAGCCCCTGATTGGCCGTGATCCCCACGCGCGCGTGCGCCACCTGCCGGTCTCCCGCCGCGTCCCGCAACTGCCACGTCAGCTCGCAGACCTGGGCGATCGCCTGGGCCGGCACCGCCTCACCGAAGGACGCGAGCCCGCCGCTGGCGTTGACCGGTATCCGGCCGCCCAGGGCCGTGGCGCCCTCGCGCAGCAGCTTCGCCGCCTCGCCCGCACCGCACAGCCCCAGATCCTCGTACCACTGCAACTCCAGCGCGGTGGACAGGTCGTACACCTCGGCGAGCGACAGTTCCTCGGGGCCGATGCCCGCCTCCTCGTAGGCGGCGCGTGCGATCGACGCCCGGAAGGGTTCCGGTGACGGTGCCACCGCCGCCGCGGAGTCGGTGGCGATGTCCGGCAGGTCCAGCACCGTGCTCGGATAGCGGGGCGTGACCGTGGACACCGCGCGGATCCGCACCGGTCGCGCCGCCCCGTGCCGGCGCGCGAATTCCAGGCTGGACAGCACCAGCGCGGCCCCGCCGTCGGAGGTGGCGCAGATGTCCAGCAGCCGCAGCGGATCGGCGACCACCTGCGAGGCGGCGACCTCCTCGGCGGTGACCCGCTTGCGGTAGCGGGCGTACGGATTGAGCGCCCCCAGAGCCGCGTTCTTCACCTTGACCAGGGCGAAGTCCTCGGTGGTGTCCCCGAACACCGCCATCCGGCGACGCGCGTACAGCCCGAAGTACGTCGGATTCGTCGCCCCCAGCAGCCGGAAGCGCAGCCAGTCGGGATCCTCCGGCCGGTCTCCTCCGGCGGGCCGGAAGAAGCCCTTGGGCGCCGCGTCCGCGCCCACCACGAGCACCACGTCCGCGAGGCCCGCCAGGATCTGGGCCCGCGCCGCGGCCACCGCCTGGGCCCCGGACGCGCACGCCGCGTACACGCTCGCGACCCGCGCGCCCTGCCAGCCCAGCGCCTTGGCGAAGGTCGCGCCCGCCACATAGCCGGGATATCCGCCACGCACCGTGTCCGCGCCCACGATCGAGCCGATGTCCCGCCATTCGAGTCCGGCGTCCGCGAGCGCCGCGCGGGCCGCCGCCGTCCCGTACTCGACGAAGCCGCGCCCCCACTTGCCCCAGGGGTGCATGCCCACGCCGAGCACCGCCACGTCCGCCGTCATGCCGTCACCCCCGCCGGCCGCCAGTGCCAGGTCGTCCAGGTCGTTTCCGCGTCCTCGCCCAGAACTCCGGGGACGACCTCGACCGCCATGCCCACCGCCAGATCCGCGGCGGTGATCCCGGGAACCGCCTGTCCCAGCACCACGATCCGCTCGGACTCCAGCTCCACAGCGATCAACGCGTACGGCTCCCACGGAAGTTCCGGGTCGCTCACATAGGGTGACGGAGGGCGGTACCTGCTGTCGGTGTACGACCAGATCCGTCCGCGCCGGGAGAGCGGGACCTCCTCCAGTTCGCCGCCCGCGCACCCGGGGTTGCGGCAGTGGACGTCCTCGCGCGGGAAGAAGACCGAGGCGCAGGCCGCACAGCGGGTCCCCAGCAGCCGGAATCCGTCCCCCTCGCCGGTGAACCAGCCGGCGACCGCCGGCGTACGTGTACGCGACAAAGCTCCTCCAGGGCAACCGATCTGACGGAACGTCAGAAGTGTGTCACGGGCCGCCGGAATTGGGCAGGCCGCGCCGGCGGACCGCACCGCCCGGCTCCCGGTTCTCCCGGTGTCAGGTCGCCAGATGTCGGTTCACTTCCGGAATGAGGCCTTCCCCTGCCCGTAAGACGTCGCTCTCCTGATCGGATAAAGTCCGCGCGTGTCCGAAAATCCGCACCCAATTGCCAACTCCACTCCGGGCTCGCACTGTTCGAGCTGCGGAGCGGCCTACGGAGAGGGACTCTCCGGCTGGCCCCGCACCTGCCCGGCCTGCGGCCACGTCGCCTACCGCAACCCGCTGCCGGTGGCGATCGCCCTTCAGCCCGTCTACGACACGAAGGGCACCGCCCTGGTCGTCATCACTCGCGCCGTGGCCCCCGCGCGCGGCGGCGTCGCGCTGCCCGGCGGCTACGTCGACGACCGCGAGGACTGGCGGCACGCCGCCGTCCGCGAGCTCAAGGAGGAGACGGGCATCGACGCGACCGCCCGCGACGTACGGCTCGTCGACGCCATGAGCTCACCCGACGGGCACCTGCTGCTGTTCGGGCTCCTCCCGGAACGCCCGGCCGAAGGCCTTCCGCCGTCGGGCGCGACCGACGAGACGGAGGGCTGGCACCTGCTGCGCCGCCCCGAGGAGCTCGCCTTTCCGTTGCACAGCGTGGCCGTACGCGCGTGGTTCGAGGGCCGCTACTGAGCCCTCCGGCTCATCCAAGTCCCCTGATTCGGACGGGACGGGACGGCTCGCTCACGCCGCTCTCGTCCTCGCGCCGGACGACCACCCGCCGGCCCTCCCAGCGGGCGACGTAACGCTCGACCTCCGGCTCGTCCCAGCCGTCGCCCGTGTCAAGCACGACCAGCCCGCGTCCCGTCCGCCCCCGGACGGGCGCCCACACCTCCAGCCGCGTCCCGCCGTCCTCGTCCCGCACGGGCAGGACGGCACCCGCGCGTGCCAGCACCGGGATCCGCGACAGCGGGGCATCGACGAGCACCTTCCCCGGCCCCTCGTACGCCTGCTCGGTCACCGTGTCGTACCAGCGCCCGCGGGGCAGCCGCACCGCACGCCGGTCGGCACCCGGATCCAACACCGGAGCCACCAGCAGGGCATCGCCCAGCAGGAACGCGTCCTCGCAGTCGCGCAGCGCCCGGTCCTCCGGCGCACTCCACCACACCGGCCGCACATACGGCGCTCCGGTGCGCCGGGCCAGATGCGCCAGCGTCATGAAGTACGGCAGCAGACGCCGTCGTTCGAGAAGCGCCACGCGCGCGTGCTCCAGCACCTCGGCCCCGAACTCCCACGGCTCCCGGCGCCCCGCCCGCATGCTCGCGTGCGTACGGAACAGCGGAAGGTAAGCGCCCAGCTGGAACCAGCGCAGAAACAGCTCCGGTGACGGAGTCCCGTCGAAACCGCCCACGTCCGGCCCCGAGTACGGCACCCCGCACAACCCGAGCCCCAGGACCAGCGACAGCGACGCGCGCAGCCCCGGCCAGCCGGTGGCGACGTCACCGGACCACGCACCCCCATAGCGCTGCATACCGGCCCAGCCCGAGCGGGAGAACAGGAAAGGCCGCTCCTTGGGCTCGAGTTCGCGCAGCGCCCCGTAGGCCGCCCGCGCCATGCAGAGCGCGTAGACGTTGTGCGCCTCCCGGTGATCGCCGCCCCGCCCCTCCAGGGCGTGCCGGGCCGAACGCGGCAACGTCGACTCGCCGAAGGCGCTGAAGGACGTGGGCTCGTTCATGTCGTGCCAGAAACCGGCGAAGCCCAGCGTGAGCCGTTCCTCGTACAGCCCGCCCCACCACGAGCGCACGCGCGCGTCGGTGAAGTCGGGGAAAACCGTCTCACCGGGCCATCCCACCCCCTCCACCGTCCGCCCTGACGCGTCACGGACGAAGGCGTCGACCACCGTCCCGCTGTCGTGGACCGCGTTGCCCCGCTCGGCCTTCACCGCCGGATCGACGATCGACACCAGCCGGATGCCGTCCCGCCGCAGTTCCTCGGCCAGCGTCGGCAGCTTCGGGAAGCGCTCGTGATCGACGGTGAACACCTGGTGGGCGTCGTAGTGGTCGATGTCCAGATGCACGGCGTCCAGCGGCAGGCCGCGCTCCTGGTAACCCTCGACGATCCGCCGCACCTCCTGCTCGCTGCCGAAACCCCAGCGCGCGTGGTGGTGGCCCAGCGCCCACGCCGGCGGCAGCGCGGGCGCACCCGTGAGCGAGGCCCATGTGTGCAGCACGCGCGCGGGGGTGCCGGCCATCACCCAGCAGCGCAGCGGACCGCCCTCCATCCGCAGCTCACAGCGCCCGGCCCGGTCGTGCCCGGAACCGGCACCCTCCTCGCCCTCCAGAAGCGTCACGGACCCGTCCCACGAACTGTCGTGGAACACCAGATGTGCCGCCGCGTCCGCCACCACCAGCAGGACCGGCATGGTGATGTAGAGGGGATCGTCACCGGGCCCGAAGGCACGGCCGGGATCGGTGTTCCACAGCCGGTACGTACCGTCCCGCAGCCGCGGCCCCGAGGCACGCCCGCCCAGCCCGAAGAACCGCGCGTCCGCGGCCACCTGCGACCGCTGCACCCAGCGCGCCGGACCCCCGCCGACCGGCTCCCACCAGCGCGGCGGCAGATCCCTGCGCAGCATCACGCCACCGGGCGTGCACACCTCCACCGCCCCGTGCCGCGAGACGCTGACCGTCACCCGCTCCGCCACGACCCGCCAGCCGCCGTTCGTGTCCGGTTCCAGGACCGCCCGCGGATCCGGCTCCGGGCAGCGCCCCGCGAGGGCGTACGAGGGCTCGGGACCGGCCCCGTCCCAGCCCCAGAAGACAGCCCCGTTCACGGCGACCGTTATCCGCAGCTCGGACCGGCTGAACCGGATCACACCACCGCCCGGCCCCGGCTCCGCGCCCTGCACCGGCCCCGGCACCCGGGCCCGCTCCGCGCCCCGGGCGGGCAGCCCGGCGGCGTCGATCCGCCGCCTGCGCCACGCCGCCCGTACGGTGCGCAACCCCTGAGCCGCCTTACCCGAACCGACCACTCTTACCGAACGCACCAGGTCACGACCGTCCATGCTGCTCACCCTGCCACTCAGCGCTCCACACGCGCGTGCCGTTCAACTGCCGTTCACCCGTGCCGGGACCACATCTTCACGACACGGACTATGTGGAGCGCGCCCTGGTGTAGAAGTCGATCACATGGCATCGTCCCTGTCAGCCGCGTCATGCGCACACCCCAGCCCGTGCGCGTCCCACGCACACCAGCGCAGAAGTCCGGGAGCCGCCCCATGTCGACCGCCGTCCCCCAGCCGCTCTGGCGGCCCGATCCACAGCGGATCGCCCAGGCACGCATCACCAGCTTCCAGTCCTGGGCGGCGGAACACCACGGGGCCCCCGCCGACGGCGGGTACCCGGCCCTGCACCGCTGGTCCGTCGACCACCTCGACACCTTCTGGAAGGCCGTCACGGAGTACTTCGACGTGCGGTTCTCGACGCCCTACGCGCGCGTGCTCGGTGACCGTGCCATGCCCGGCGCCGAGTGGTTCCCCGGCGCGAGGCTGAACTACGCCGAGCACGCCCTGCGCGCCGCCGCCACCCGCGCGGACGAACCCGCCCTCCTGTACGTCGACGAGACCCACGAACCCAGCCCGGTCACCTGGGCCGAGCTGCGCCGTCAGGTGGGCTCCCTGGCCGCGGAACTCCGCGGCCTCGGCGTCCGCCCCGGCGACCGCGTCAGCGGCTACCTCCCGAACATCCCGCAGGCCGTGGTCGCCCTCCTCGCCACCGCGGCCGTGGGCGCCGTCTGGACCTCGTGCGCCCCCGACTTCGGCGCCCGCAGCGTCCTGGACCGCTTCCAGCAGGTGGAACCCGTCGTCCTGTTCACCGTGGACGGCTACCGCTACGGCGGCAGGCAACACGACCGCCGGGAGATCGTCGCCGAACTCCGCCGCGAACTGCCCACCCTGCGCGCCGTCGTCCACATCCCGCTGCTCGCCACCCCCGCCCCCGAAGGCGCCCTGGAGTGGTCGGCCCTGACCTCCGCCGACGCCGAGCCGGAATTCGAGCAGGTTCCGTTCGACCACCCTCTGTGGGTGCTCTACTCCTCCGGCACCACCGGCCTGCCCAAGGCCATCGTCCAGTCCCAGGGCGGCATCCTGGTCGAACACCTCAAACAGCTCGGCCTGCACTGCGACCTGGGCCCAGCGGACCGTTTCTTCTGGTACACCTCGACGGGCTGGATGATGTGGAACTTCCTCGTCTCCGGCCTCCTCACGGGCACCACGATCGTCCTGTACGACGGCAGCCCCGGCTATCCCGACACCGGCGCCCAGTGGCGTGTCGCCGAGCGCACCGGAGCCACCCTCTACGGCACCTCCGCCGCATACGTGATGGCCTGCCGCAAGGCCGGCGTGCACCCCTCCCGCGACTACGACCTCTCCCGGGTGAAGTGCGTCGCCACCACCGGCTCCCCGCTGCCCCCCGACGGCTTCCGCTGGCTGCACGACGAGGTCCGCGACGACCTCTGGATCGCCTCCGTCAGCGGCGGCACCGACGTGTGCTCCTGCTTCGCGGGCGCCGTACCCACCCTCCCCGTGTACACCGGCGAACTGCAGGCACCCGGGCTCGGCACCGACCTCCAGGCCTGGGACCCGGCCGGAAACCCCGTCATCGACGAAGTGGGCGAACTGGTCGTCGCCAACCCCATGCCGTCCATGCCGATCAGCTTCTGGAACGACCCCGACGGCAGCCGCTACCACGAGAGCTACTTCGACACCTACCCCGGTGTGTGGCGCCACGGCGACTGGATCACCGTCACCGCACGCGGCTCGGTGATCATCCACGGCCGCTCCGACTCCACGCTCAACCGCCAGGGCGTGCGGATGGGCTCGGCGGACATCTACGAGGTCGTCGAGCGCCTCCCCGAGATCAGGGAGTCCCTCGTCATCGGTGTCGAGCAGCCCGACGGCGGCTACTGGATGCCCCTCTTCGTCCACCTGGCACCGGGCGCGGTCCTCGACGAGGCCCTGCTGAACCGCATCAAGCAGGCCATCCGCGAACAGCTCTCGCCCCGGCACGTCCCCGACGAGATCATCGAGGTCCCCGGCGTCCCGCACACCCTCACCGGAAAGCGCATCGAGGTCCCCGTCAAGCGCCTTCTCCAGGGAGCGCCCCTGGAGAAGGCCGTCAATCCCGGCTCCATCGACAACCTCGACCTGCTGAGCTACTTCGAGGACCTGGCCCGCAAGCGCGCCTGACCTCCCCGAGCGCCGCGCTCATCCGCCGTAGGTGGCCTCGGACTCGCCCAGGACGGCGGCGAAGTCCGAGGCCAGCCGCGCCGCGTCGGCCGGCTCCAGCCCGGCGGTCGTGATCCGCACGCCCGGCTCCGCCGACAACCGGAAACGCGCCCCCGCCGCCACCCACCAGCCGTACGACCGCAGGCCATTGACCACGGCCGACTCGTCCCGCACCGGCACCCACAGGTTCATCCCGCTCGCCCCGTGCGAGGCGATCCCGTGTCGGGCCAGCTCCCCGGCCAGCGTCTCGCGGCGCAGTACGTAGGCCGCACGCGCGCGTGCCATCAACGCGCGCGTGTCCACGTCCGTCATCAGGCCGTACACCGTCTCCTGCAACAGGTGGCTGACCCAGCCCGAGGTCAGGAGCAGCAGTCCGTCGTGCCGGGCCAGCGTGACCGGATCGCATGCGGCCGCCGCCCATCTCAGGTCGGTGCCCAGGAACTTGCTCACCGAGCGCACATGCACCCAGCGCGCGAGTCCCGCGGCGGTCAGCGAACGCAGCGGGGTGTCGGTCACCCGGGACGCGTGATCGTCCTCGACCACCAGGACGTCGGGTTCCTCCCGCAGCAGCCCGACGAGGTCGTCCCTGCGGGCCGCCGAGAAGCAGCCGCCGTACGGGTTCTGCGCCCTGGGGCTGCACACCACGGCCCGCACACCCGCGCGCAGCGCCGTGCGCAGGGCGTCCGGACGCATCCCCTCGTCGTCCACCGCCACCGGCACGGTCCGCAGCCCCAACGCCGGGACGAGGTCGAGCAGATGGTGGTACCCGGGATCCTCCACGGCGACGGTGTCACCGGGGCGCAACTCCACGGACAGCAGCCGGCCGATCAGATCCAGGGCACCGTGCGCGAACGTCACGTGCTCCACCGGCACGCCGTCCGGGCCCAGCCAGCCGCGTACGGCTTCCTCCAGCCGCGCGAGCCGCGGCGCCGAACGGTGCGACCGGACACCGGGGGAGAGCCGCGAGGGCGGCACCAGGCCGGGCAGCAGCGCGGGATCGGGATGCCCGCCGGCCAGATCCCGGAGCCCTTCGGGAACCCTGGGCGGCCGCCGGGAGGCCACCGCCGGAACCGGCGCCACCACGGTGCCGCCCCGCCCGCGCGTGACGACGATCCCGCGCCGCCGCAGTTCCTTGTACGCCGTGGCGACCGTCCCCGGACTCACCCCCAGCTCGTCCGCCAGCCGCCGCACCGGTGGCAGCGCCGCCTCCGGGGCCAACGCGCCCTCCGCCACGCCCCGTTCCACGGACGCGGCAATCCCCTTGGCCGTCGTACCGGTGATCCCATATTGTATTACCACGTTGACAAGTATGTATCAATACATAATTGACGGCAAGGGGGAGCAGTGAAGACCAAGCCAGGTGCGACCGCACGGCTCGGACGTGTACCCGGAGGCCGCGACGGACGCGGAATGCTCGCCGTCGCCCTGGTGGACCGCGTCGGCAGCGGTCTGTGGGCCTCGGTCTCCGTCCTGTACTTCACCTACGTCTCCGGACTCTCCCTCGCCGAGGTCGGCACCCTCGCCGCCGTATCGGGCGCCATCGGCATCGCCGGAGCCCCACTGGGCGGCCGCATCGCCGACCGACTGCCCCTCACCCGCCTGCTGATCGCACTCCAACTCCTGCGCGCCCTCGCCTCCTTCGCCCTGCTCACCACCGACGACTACACCCTGCTGCTCGCCGTCTCCTCGGTCGGCGCCCTCGGCGACCGCGCGGCCAACGTCCTCACCAAGCTCTACGCCACCCGCGTCGCCGGGCCCGACCGCGTCCGCTACCAGGCCCTCAACCGCACCATCGCCAACGCGGGCTGGGCCCTCGGCGGCCTCGCCGCAGCCGCGGCCCTGGCCCTCGGCACCACCACGGCCTACCGCTGGCTCCTGGCGGGCGACGGTCTCTCCTTCGTCGCGGCCGCACTCCTCACCCTGCGCTGCGGCGAACCCCCATCGCCCTCCCGGGTCGTGGCCGACTGGAAGGCCGGGCCGAAGACCGCGAGACCGGCCAACCCCTGGCGCGACCGCGCCTACCTGGCGTACGTCGCCACCGACACCGTCCTCTTCCTCGACGACGCCGTCTTCAAGGTCGGCCTGCCGCTCTGGATCGCCCACGGCGACCGCATACCGCACGGCCTGGCACCGCTGCTGCTCGTCCTCAACAACGTGATGGTGGTGACACTCCAAGTCCCCCTGGCCCGCTTCGGCACCACCAGCCAAGCCGCCCGCCGGCTCCTCGTCCCGCTCTCCGCCGCGTTCGCCCTCGGCGGCCTCACCATGGCACTCTCCGCCGCCGGCGGAACCGTCACGGCCAGCCTCCTGCTCACCGCCGCGGCCGCCGCCTTCACCGTCGCCGAGATGCTCCACGCCACCGTCTCCTGGGAGCTTTCGGTCGCCCTCGCACCCGACACCGCCCAGGGCGCCTACCTCGGGGTCCACGGACTCGCCCAGTCCGCCCAGCGCAGCATCGGCCCACTCGCCGTCACCGCCGCCATCGCCACCGGACCGCTCGGCTGGGCCGCATTCGGTACCTTCATCGCCCTGACCTGCGCAGTTCAGCACCGCCAGGTCCGCGGCAGGCTTCCACACCGAGCATTGTCAGTGGCGCCGGTTACTGTGAGTGAGCATTGATCCACCGCACACAGGGGGAACCATGGCGCACACCGACCACCGGACCATGCGACGCGTCCTGCGCCGCGAGATCGCGGGCACCATCGGCCTGCTGACCGACGAACACGACTTCCGCGCCATGCGGCGCTACCGCACCTTCACCTTCGACGACCACCTCACCTACCTCCGTCAGATCGAGGCCCTCCTCAGGACCCGCGCCGCCGAGGGCACCCACACCACACTCGCCCTGTTCGACCCCGAGGAATACGCCGAGTTCTGCACATCCACCGGGCTCGACCCGGACAACCCGGCCAGCCGCACCCGCTTCACCGCCCGCCTCGCGGCCACCGGCGCCACCGTCCCGTACGACGGCCGCCCCCTCACCGACCTCGTCCCCGCCCTCGTCGACGAGGCGGTACGCCAGGCCACCTGGGAGTACGCCAGCACCCTCCTCGCCCGCCTCGGCCCCTGCCCCACCTGCGGCGAGGACGTCGGACGCGCCGCGTTCACCCGCGCCTCCCACCTCCTGACCCGCATCCTCGAGACCGCCCCGGCGGGCAACCGGCACCTCGTGTGCAGCGTCTCCGGACCACCCGAAACCCTCGTCACCGTCCTGCACGCCGACCAGAACAGCGAGGGCACCACCGACCTCGACGAGGCCGAAGCCCTCGAATTCACCAGCGTCCTCGCCCTCGGCCTCGCCACCAACAGCCCCGGCGGACTCGTCATGCGCACCAGCGCCCCCGCCAGCCCCGACCGCGTCTACGGCTGGCGACTGCGCGGCAACAACCTCGCCCCCCTCACCGCCGGCGAGGTCTTCGACGCGTACTGCACCGACGTCGAGTCCGGAGACCTCATCGCACCGGAATCGGACGTCGACTACTGCGCACCGCCCGACCTCGGCGACCAGGAGGCGGCCCCGGGGCACCACCACTGAAACCACCAGGGGCGCCCCACCCGTCGGTGGAGCGCCCCTGGAAAGACAGCCGATCACAGCCGCGGCCGACTACTCGCCGGACAGCACCGCCTGCGCCGCCACGCGGGCCTCCTCCGCACTGTCCGTGGCACGCGCGGCCGCCGCCGCCCGCTCGCACTGGGCCAGCGTGTACTTGGCCAGCATCGCCCGGACATAAGGAATCGACGCCGCACCCATGGAGAGGGAGGTGACACCCAGACCCGTCAGCACACAGGCCAGCAGCGGATCCGACGCGGCCTCACCACACACGCCACAGCTCTTGCCCTCGGCCTGCGCCGCCTCCGCCGACAGCGCGACCAGGTCCAGCAGCGCGGGCTGCCACGGATCCTGCAGCCGGGACACCGCACCCACCTGACGGTCCGCGGCGAACGTGTACTGCGCCAGGTCGTTCGTCCCCAGCGACAGGAACTCGACCTCCTGGAGGATCGAGCGCGCCCGCAACGCGGCCGACGGAATCTCCACCATCGCACCGAACTTGGCCCGCAGCCCCGCCTCCCGGCAGGCGTCCGCGAACGCCTTCGCGTCGGCGCGGTCCGCCACCATCGGTGCCATGACCTCAAGGTGGACGGGCAGCCCCTCGGCCGCCTTCGCCAACGCCGTCAGCTGGGTGCGCAGCACCTCGGGGTGGTCGAGCAGCGTCCGCAGACCACGCACGCCAAGCGCCGGGTTCGGCTCGTCCGCCGGCGTCAGGAAGTCCAGCGGTTTGTCCGCACCCGCGTCCAGCACCCGCACGACGACCCGGCCCTCCGGGAACGCCTCCAGCACCTGACGGTAGGCCTCGACCTGCTTCTCTTCGGAAGGAGCACGCTTGCTGTCGTCCAGAAACAGGAACTCGGTACGGAACAGACCGACGCCCTCGGCACCGGCCTCCACCGCGGCCGGCACATCCGCGGGCCCGCCCACGTTGGCCAGCAGCGGCACCTTGTGCCCGTCCGCGGTCGCACCCGGGCCGGTCGAGGCAGCCAGCGCCGCCTTCCGCTCGGCGGCCGCCGCCCGCAGCGCCGCC
The DNA here is from genome assembly GCF_040686075.1 of Streptomyces sp. NPDC086519. Lineage (NCBI taxonomy): Bacteria > Bacillati > Actinomycetota > Actinomycetes > Kitasatosporales > Streptomycetaceae > Streptomyces > Streptomyces sp. NPDC086519. Next base: position 1,818 of record NZ_JBFBJL010000001.1, on the reverse strand, counting down.
TTCCTCTCCGCACTCGGGTTCACGAAGATGTCACCGGTGCTGCCGTCGACGGCGACCACGGTGCCCTCGGCGAGCTCCCCGGCACCCGGCAGCGCCACCACGGCCGGCACACCGAGCGCCCGCGCCAGGATCGCGCTGTGGCTCGTCGGCCCGCCCTCCTCGGTCACGAAACCGAGCACCAGAGCCGGGTCGAGCAGCGCCGTGTCCGCCGGCGCCAGATCCCGCGCCACCAACACGTACGGCTCGTCACTGTCCGGGACACCCGGCATCGGAACGCCCAGCAGCCGGGCGACGATACGATTCCGCACATCGTCCAGATCGGCCACCCGGCCGGCGAGGTACTCGCCCGCTCCGGCCAGCAGCTCGCGGTACGCCGCGAACGCGTCGTACACGGCACGCTCGGCGGTGCTGCCGACGGCGATCCGTCGGTCCACGTCGGACATCAGCTCGGGGTCCTGCGCCATCATGGCCTGCGCCTCGAGCACCGCCTGGGCCTCGCCGCCCGCCAGGTTGCCGCGCGCCATCAGGTCGGCGGCCACGGCGTCCACGGCCTGCCGGGCCCGCCCCTGCTCCCGCTCCGCCTCTTCGGCGGGGATCTGCTTGGCAGGCGGCTCCAGCACCGCTGTTCCCATGTGCCGAACCTCGCCGATCGCCACACCGTGGCTCACGCCGACGCCTCGCAGCGTTGTCTCCATCTCACCCGTCTCCGATAGTGCGGCGGGTCCCGCCGCCGCGGTGGTTGTCATGGTCGCCGCCTGCTCCGTCGTACAACGGCACGGTGGCGGGGTCGTCGGTCCGGAACGAAATCAGTTCCAGGTGAAGAGGGTGTCGCCGGCCTTCACGTCACCGTCCTCACGGATGTCGGAGAGCAGGTCGGCCGTGGCCTCCAGGGCTACGACGGGGCACACCGGTGACTTGCCGGCGGCCTCGACCTCGGCCGGGTTCCAGCGCACCATGGGCTGCCCGCGGCTCACGGTGTCGCCCTTGTTGACGAGCAACTCGAAACCCTGCCCGTTGAGCTGCACCGTGTCGATACCGAGGTGGGTGAGGACGCCGTGACCGCTGCCGTCGACCACGACGAACGCGTGCGGGTGCAGAGAGACGACGACTCCGTCCACGGGCGCCACCACCACGGAAGGCTCACGCACAGGGTCGATGGCGGTGCCCGGGCCGACCATGGCCCCGGCGAAGACCGGATCCGGCACCGCGGCCAGTCCGATGGCACGTCCTGCTAGCGGGGACGTCACGGTGGTCATGGGAAGCCTCCCAGAAGTGGGGCTGCGTACGGGCCGTCACTGCCTGTTCCGGACGGCACTGAGCAGCAGCGTATGTCAAATGAAGTGGCGGTTCCGCATGGGAAGCTACCAGCAAGTGGTCTAGACCACCAGTCTATTGGATTTGCAAGGCCTCCGACGCTCCGTGTACAGTCGTACCCCTGCTTGAGGTGAGGCGGTGCGCAAGGCGTCGCCACCCGGCAGCATCCAAACTTGTCAGATCCCAACTCGGGATCGCCTTCCGTGTGCCTGCGGGACGGTGGTCAGAGGGACGGAAAAACGCTGATAGAGTTTGGAACACCGAAGGGAAGCCCGGAGGAAAGCCCGAGAGGGTGAGTACAAAGGAAGCGACCGTTCCTTGAGAACTCAACAGCGTGCCAAAAGTCAACGCCAGATATGTTGATACCCCGTCCGTCGGAAACATTCCGATGGTCGAGGTTCCTTTGAAGAAAATTACAGCGAGGACGCTGTGAACGGTCGGATTATTCCTCCGGCTGTTCCGCTCCCGTGAAAAGCATTCACGGAGAGTTTGATCCTGGCTCAG